>JBMYNJ010000001.1:0-115166 GCA_049598145.1 Flavobacteriaceae bacterium
AACAACGGAATCGGCCGTCCCATGGTCGATTCGCCAGTGTGGCCTGCGTATTCTTTTAGCAATTACAGGGTCCGCTCCGCCACAAATAGCAAAAGCTGCCGCAAACTTTCGGGGATTTCGATAGACCAACTCGTAGGTTCCCATCCCACCCATGGAAAGGCCTCCAACATAAATCCGATCGGCATTTATTCTATAGTGGCGTTGGAATTGCTTAATGATGTGTTCTACTAATTTTAAATGAATATTTTTGCTCGGTTTAGAAAGGTACACAAACTTTAAAGGGCCTGTTCGACTCTGAATCGAAGCCCAGTAGCCATTTTTAGGGCATTGGGGAAATACCACAATGGCCGGGTATTTTTCACGGTGCCCTGAAGTCAAAAATAAAGGACTTCCATGCGTGAGTTGCAAAGCATTATCTTCCCCTCGCTCTCCGGCCCCGTGCAAAAAAACAACCAATGGGTAGGACTGATCAGGAGAGTAATTCTGCGGAAGTAAATAGCGAAAGGGCATGCTGTGCCCCTTCCAGTCCAAACTGCTGGCTAAATAATCGGAGGACTGACAGCTTCCTTTTGCTCCTTGAAAGATAAAGAGGGTTAAATAGACCCATCTAATATATAGCCCCAAAACAGGGGACCATTCTTTTATTTTTTTAAAATGCATCAAGTGAAAGATAGATGAATTTCTTCAAATTGCTTTGCTAGAGAATTTTGTAAGATAAATAGGAATGCTTAGAGAAAAGATCCAATCTCCTTAGAAAAATAGTAATGGAAGTGAATCTTAGGCCTTATAATCTTCTTTTACGCAACATTGCTCCTCCTCGCATTGGCAATACTTTCGATTGTAAAGATGTAAGCCTATTAGGGCCAAGGCGGGCAAATAATTGAGAACTTCTGCTATATGAATCCAGGAATATTTCTCATTTAAAAGCACAAAGACTAAAACCCCCCAGCAAATCCAAAGGGCTTTTTGGATCCATTTTTTGGAGGTAGTTCTCCCGGAGTAAAAGACTGCTATTAGAGAAATACTCAAAAAAGGATAGTCTAAGAATTCCCACCAAGAAGAATGCCCCTGCGCTCCCCTTTCCAAAGGCAGGGCCAGGGTCAGAAATATGAGCGGAGTTGCCATGCAATGAAGCAAACATAGAAAGCTTACTGTGGCACCAATTACATCGGCATTCGACTTTATTTTGAGAGTAGCCATGATTTTGTTTAGCTTCGAAATAGATTGCAAAAGTAATGGAAATATTTAGATGCAACTCAGTTGCGTTTGTGTTTTTTGTGGTAATTTTATCTTATGATTGAAACTCGAGATTTAAAATTTAAATATCCTAAAGATCAATCCTTTAGTTTTCCGGACATTCACTTAGCCCCTGAAGAACATTTACTGGTCTTAGGACCTTCAGGGGTAGGAAAAACCACGTTGCTGAATTTGCTTTCGGGCATACTCCCGGCAGAAAGCGGAACCATCACAATTGATGGAGTTCAATTGACCTCCTTAAATCGAGAGTCCTTAGACGAATTTAGAGGCGCAAATATTGGATTAGTTTTTCAGCAATATCACTATGTGAAGTCGCTTACAGTGGAGGAAAATCTTAAGCTACGCCAGTATTTCCCCAAAAAAATCATCGATCGAACCCGAAGACTTGCCATGGCCGAACGATTGGGTCTTAGCCCTCTTTTACATAAAAAAATAATTCAGTTGAGTCAGGGACAACAGCAGCGATTGTCCATTGCCTTGGGATTGATTCACCAGCCCAAAGTGGTGCTGGCAGACGAACCCACCTCAAACTTGGACGATTCCAATTGTGAGCGTGTTTTATCGCTTTTAAAAGAAGAAGCCCAATTATGCGGGAGTAGTTTAGTGATCATTACACACGATAAAAGAGTCACTGCCTATTTTAAAAACCAAATGGTACTATGAGACTGGAATATTTGGCCGTTCGGAATGTCCTGGCAAAACCCATTAACTTAACGATTAACCTCCTCCTTTTGGTGTTAAGTATATCATTGGTGACTTTTGTTTTGCAATTCAGTGCGCAAATCAATGGACAATTAAATAAGAATATTGCTCCTCTAGACATGGTTGTTGGAGCTAAAGGGAGCCCCTTGCAATTGGTCTTGTCCTCGGTATTACATATCGATGCCCCCACGGGAAATATCAAGCTACAGGAGGCTGAACAGATCATCAAACACCCTTTTGTTGGCTCTGCCATCCCGGTTTCCTATGGAGACAACTACAAAGGCTACCGGGTTTTGGGGACTGAGTTGGACTACTTTGATAGTTATCAGGCCGAATTAGCTGAAGGGCGTTTCTTTACACAACCCTTTGAAGTAGTTGCCGGGAGTATGGTTGCAAAGAAGTTAAACCTGAAGCTTGGGGATATTTTTGTCAGCTCTCACGGCTTAGTGGCTGTAGGAGGTGAATTGCACAACGATAAACCCTTTACAGTTGTAGGTATATTGGAACCTACTGGAACTGTGGTTGACAAATTATTGGTTGCTAACTTGGAGAGTGTATGGGAAGCACACGACCACGAAGAAGAAGACCATCATGAAGAAGACCATCACCAAGAAGATTTAGAAATTACCTCCCTATTGGTAAAATTCAAAAGCCCATTAGGCTTGGTACAATTGCCCCGTTTTGTCAATGAAAATACCAATATGCAGGCGGCTCTGCCCCGATACGAAATTCAACGTCTTTCGGGCTTATTGGGGACTGGAGTAAAAACCATTAACAGCATCGCTTTTGGGATATTATTGGTCTCGGGTTTAAGTATCTTGCTGAGTTTGGCGAAGACCATCCGCGAAAGAAGACAGGAACTTGCTTTGTTGCGCACCTATGGCTTAGGAACCAAAAAGCTCTTGTATGTGATCTTAGTGGAAGGGATGTTTTTAGCTGTTTTTGGGTTCTTACTGGGGTGGCTTTTGGGCCGATTATCTCTTTTTCTGGCTTCGGGATATATCGAATCTAGTTATGGCTATGCTCTAGAAATTAATGGGCCGCAATGGATCGACTTCCAACTTTTTGGGGCGACTTTATTTATTGCCTTAATTGCCATATTTTTAGCATCAACCCCTATCTTTAGGTTGAATATTTCTAAAACTTTAGTGGATGATTAAACATCTGTTTTTCGTATGTCAACTGTTTGCAGTTCAGGGGATTGTTGCTCAAACGAATCTCAGTTGGGAAAATTTTATTGATGTAGATTTTTCCCCGGGCTTCAACGAAGTTTACCAGGATTATTTTTTAAAACCCACTTTTGGTGAAAAGATTCTCCCTTATAAAGGTAAAGAAGTGAGTATTCAGGGGTATTTCTTAGATATTACCGGAAATGGGGAGGTGCTACTCATTTCTCAGAATCCGATGGTTTCCTGTTTTTTCTGTGGAGCCGCAGGTCCGGAATCTGTCATCGATGTGAATTTTAAGGAAAAACCGGATTTTAAGACCGATCAGATTGTTCTGGTGACCGGTATACTTGAATTAAACGAGTTTGATGTCGACCATTTCAATTATATTTTAAACGAGGCCACGGGTCAGTTAATCCAATAGAAGAGGTTTGAGTGTTTCAATCTATCGGAAAGTGTCAAGCGTAATTTAACCTAATGAAGAAGCAGGAAGTTGCACAAATTTTACGAAACAAAGGTCTCAAAAGTACCCAATTGCGATTGGCGCTCCTACAGCATTTCAGTGAGACCAAACGGGCTTTTTCCTATACGGATCTCAAAACTGCCCTGAAAAGCTCTTCGGATAAATCTACTTTATATCGCAACTTGACTGCTTTTGAAAAAGCCGGGCTCATCCATAGTGTGCGTGATGATTCCGGTGTCAGTAAATACGCCTTTGGTAGCTCCCCTAATTTGAGGAATCAGCATCCTCATTTTATCTGTGAAGATTGCCAAAAAGCCTTCTGTTTAAAAGAGCTTTCCAAGGACCATTTCGAAATTCCAAAAGGTTTTATTCCTAAAAAGGTACAAACCATTATTCATGGAGTTTGTGCTGAATGCTCTTAATGCTAAAAAAGCTCGTAAACATTAAGCTTACTAGCTGGTATAGTGGAGAAGAGCGGACTCGAACCGCCGACCTCTTGACTGCCAGTCTAAAGGACCCCCTGTTTTTTAAAAATTTACTCTAAAATTAACACCATTCAAGCCCAATAATAACGTGGCTTAAGAGAATTTTCATCATTTTTGGTATCAAAATATTTTGGTTCGATATTGGTTCGATGTATGTTTATGATGAATGAAAAAGTTGAGAGGATGGCAACAAATACAACTTGGTTAAGGCATAATTACCCCGACAAAGAACCCGAAAATCCACAATTCATTTACATTTGGGAAAAAGTCAAAAAGGGGAAAGTCAAAGATGACCTTAACCCAAAGACAATTCCTTTTTCAAATACTTAAAAAGAACCAGGCGAAGTTCCAATACATGCTTGATGAACTCTCACCACGGGATTTTGTAAACACTTACTTAAAGCTTATTCCTTACATAGTTACTATGCGGCACTTACAGCAGTTTGATGTCGGTGAAGTATCCAGGGATGAAGTAAAAGAAATTGTCAAGGATATTACCAATGCCGATTGAACATTTTTTAGCCAAGTGGAATGCTGGCGAAGGTCGCACAAGAATAATTAACGACACCGGGGAAATACTACATGAAAGTTACGACCCTTATGGAGGTTTATCAGTTGACTATTTATCTGTCGAGTGGGCAATAAAAAAGGGTCATAGTTTCAATACAGAAAAATACGACCCTGATACGTTTAGGTTTTTTAAGAGGTGATTACTGATTACTGTCTAATGTAAGTGTCATCCTCATCTCCACCAAAATACACTGAATTAAAATCAGGTGAAAATTGTGCACTATATGATACGGTTTCACTTTCGCCGTCTTCGTTTACGAATGTTGTCGTGTAAGTCTGTCTTGTTGATGTAAAATCTGTACCGCTATTTGACCATGTACCATTAACTCCTTCGTTATCTTCTGGGTAATCAGGGTCTGTATATGAACCCGAGTAATTTCCATTTGAATTAAACTCTATAATTAGATAACTGTTATCTTCATCATAATCCAGTCTCCAACTCCCAATAATTGGGTCTGTTGTGCGCCCTTGATTGCTGTCATCATCATCCTTACTGCACGATACGACTAAAGTTGAAATAAATAGAATTGAAAGTAATTTTAGTGTTTTCATGGTTTATAGTTATGGTTTAGCTGTAAAAATACTAATTAAGCTAAACTTAAGAAATTCTCAATCATCAGAAATATTTATTCCTTAACAAATACCCCCCAATCTTACCAAAACTTTTTCCTTCTTTTTGTGAATGGGAAAGCTTATTTCGAGGGTTATAAAAAAAGGGACAACCTTTCGGAGGCCCCGTCCTTATTAGTGGAGAAGAGCGGACTCGAACCGCCGACCTCTTGACTGCCAGTCAAGCGCTCTAGCCAACTGAGCTACATCCCCAGAGGGCACAAATTTAGCAGTTTTTATGCTACAGCCGATATTCTTCCGATTTTTTTAGTCTTTCCTTGAGTTTTCGATTTTTTACGGACAAAAGCTGGCTAAGTTGTTATCTTTAAATGCACAACTAAATCCACCTATGCCTGATTTTATTGTTCAAAAAGCACCGGGAAGAATCTGTCTATTTGGCGATCATCAAGACTTTTTAGGCTTGCCTGTCATCGCCGGAACCATCGATCGACATATTCATTTAAAAGCGCAAACAAACGATTCCTCGGCCTTGACCATTGCGCTTCCCGACCTGGGAACTTCCCGAACGATTTCCCTAAGAGAGGAACTCTCGGAACTACAGCCCCGAGATTATTTTCGCTCGGGCTTGAGAGTGCTCCAAAAAGCAGGAATCCATGTAGACCAAGGCTATCGCATTGAAATATCGGGTGATATCCCATTGCAGGCTGGCTTGTCCAGCTCTTCGGCTTTGGTCGTGGTTTGGCTCCGCTTTCTTTTGGAAGCTACTCAACAATTGGATCGAACAACCCCCGAACAACTCGCCCAATGGGCCTACCAAACCGAAGTTCTTGAATTTGATGAACCGGGCGGCCTTATGGACCAATATACCATTGCTTTAGGTGGACTCGTCCATTTGGATACCCGTTCAGGAAAACACTTGAGACTCTCCAGTGATTTAGGCTCACTAATTGTTGTCGATTCCGGTATACCTAAAGAAACTTTAGAAATCCTAACCCGTTCCAAAACCTATGCCTTGGAAGCCATCGCTCGAGTGCAAAAACAGGACCCCTCATTTGCAATAGAACAGGCTACAGAAAGGGATTTTAAGCAATGGAGCTCCTTGATGACTCCCGAAATTCTCCCTTATTGGGAAGCCGGCATTTACAATCATTTAATTACCCAAAAAGCCTTAAAAGCCCTTCAAGAGCCTCTCCTTGATTTACCCCATATCGGAAAACTCATGGCTGCACATCAAAAATTTCTTTCTCAAAATATCCAAAATACCCCACAGCCCATCCAAAAGCAAATGACTCTAGCAATGAAGATGGGGGCTTGGGGGGCCAAAATTGTCGGCTCGGGCGGTGGCGGATGCTATGTAATCATAGCGCCCGAAAAGCTTCATCTGGAGCTTATTTCAGCAATAAGCGATTTTGGAGTTAAAGAAATTTTTACCACAACCATTACCCCTTCCCATGCATAATTCTAACAGACATTTGATTCTTTTGGCGGGAGGGCAGTCGTCGCGCTTAAAAAAAAGCTTAAAAAAAGAAAAATTAAGCGAGCAGGTTCGAAAGATAGCACGTACCCAACACAAAGCCTTGGTTCCCATCGGGAATAAAAAAAGACCCATGCTCTACTATCAGCTCTTGCAAGCAGTAGAGGCTGGAGTCACCCATCTAACACTGATTAGCGGAACTGAAAACCAAGGGTTTCAGGATTTTTTTGCGCAGGGATTGGGTCAAGAATTCAGCTCACAGATGCAGATACGCTATGTCTTACAAGAGATTCCTCCAGGAAAAAGCAAACCTCTTGGAACGGCAGACGCTTTACAACAGGCCTTAGAAAAACAGCCAAACTTGCTTCACTCAGATTTTATAGTGCTCAATGGCGATAATCTCTACAGTGCTCAAGCTTTGCATCAACTCTACACACTAAAAAAGGGGCGTTTCGGAGCTATAGGATATGTAGCTTCTACTTTAAAATACCCCGAGGAACGCTTGGCCCAATTTGCAGTCATGCAGACAGATGCATCCGGATATTTAGTCCGTCTGCATGAAAAGCCTACACTTGAGCAATTGCAAGAACTCCTATCGCATACGGGCAGGCAATTCATCAGTATGAATATATTTAAACTTAATGGGGAAGCCATTTGGCCCTATTTAAAGAGATGCCCCATTTCGGATCGGGGTGAAAAAGAACTCCCACAGGCCATTCAGTTGTGGGTAAAAGACAATCCCCAAGCCCTTCGTGTTTTAGAAAGAAAAGAAAATGTCCCCGATCTCACTACTGCCAACGACCTCGAAGGCCTGGCAGCATTGGAACGCTAATCTAAATTAGTTACACATGAAAAGAAGAAAGTTCATACAATCCGCTTCCTTAGGAACAGCCTCTTTGGCTGGAAGCACTTTTGCATTCGAACAAACTACTCTTAAACAAAGATCCCTTTCGGGAACCTATATGGGCGATTTTAGTGCGCCCAAACTCTCGAAAATTCGCGCTGCTTTTATTGGGGTGGGGTATCGTGGAAACGACCACATTCAAAACTTTGGACGTTTAGCAGGAACCCAAGTAGTCGCTGTGGCAGACTTATACCAAGACCTCGTCGAAGACCGCATGAAGACAGCTCAAAAATCAGGAAGTCCAAATCAGCACTCCCAAATCAAAGGGTATTGGGGAGCCGAAAACCAATGGAAAAAAATGTTGGAGGAAGTACGTCCCGACATTGTTTTTATCTCTACCGATTGGAACAACCATGCCCCCATGGCTATTGGAGCCATGGAAGCCGGTGCCCACGCTTTTGTCGAAGTCCCATTAGCGACTACCCTAGAGGATCTCTGGAAAATCGTAGATGTCTCCGAAAAAACCCAAAAGCATTGTATGATGCTGGAGAATGTCAATTATGGTCGTGACGAATTGCTGTTTTTAAATATGGTCCGACAAGGGCTCTTAGGGGAACTCCTTCATGCCGAAGCGGCTTATATCCACGAACTGCGCTGGCAAATGCATCAGGAAGAACGCGGAACCGGATCTTGGCGTACCTTGCAATACGGGCCTGCACGGGGAAATTTATACCCCACCCACGGTTTAGGTCCAGTGGCTCAATACATGAATTTGGGACGAGGAGAAGACAATTTTAAACAGCTTGTATCCTTTTCGTCCCCGGCTCGAGGAAGAGCCCTTTATGCGCAAGAAAACTTTGCTGAAACGCACCCCTGGAATCAAATGTCATTTGCCAATGGAGACCTCAACACGTCTATTCTTAAAACGCATTTGGGGAGAACCATTCTCGTCCAATGGGACGAAACCACCCCAAGGCCGTATACCCGACACAATCTGATACAAGGAACCTTAGGGGCATTTGCCGGCTTTCCTACACGCTTGGCCTTAGAAGGGGGCCTGTTAGGAATCACCCAAGACCACCATCGATGGGTGCAAGGAGAGCAACTTAACGCTGTTTATGAGCGATATGATCACCCGCTCTACAAACGGCTTAATCAAGACACCCAAAACTCTGGACATGGTGGAATGGATGGGATCATGATGATCCGTATTGTTGAATGCCTTCAACAAGGGCTCCCCTTAGACCAAAATCTTTATGAAGGGGCTTTTTGGAGTGCTGTGGGGCCATTAAGTACAAACTCGGTCGCTCAAGGGGGCATGCCCCAGAATTTTCCAGATTTTACTCGTGGTAACTGGATCAAAACAAATAGTTTAAATATTGTGGATTAAACTAATATATTGATTCTTGTTTAAGCTTTATGGCGAACTTATGTGCCGCCTGTTCTAAGTAGTGTGGGGCTTTTTCTAGAGCAACAGTCAAAGGGATTCCCGGAGGAGTAATCGCTTGGGAATACGCAAAGGGTAGCTCCCCCGCCGCCAGCTCCATACGTCCACAAAAGGCCGCTAGGGGAATCTGATGTTTTTGCGCTATCGCCCATACCCCAGCAATTGTTTTTCCCGAAAGTGTTTGAGAGTCCAATTGCCCTTCTCCAGTGACGATCCAATTGGCCTCAGCACAAGATTCTTCTAGATCGGCTCGGGCGGCTATAACAGAAAAGCCAGACACCAATTCAGCTCCTAAAAACCCAACTAATCCAGCTCCCAATCCTCCTGCAGCTCCGGCTCCCGGAAGTTGTTGCAAGTCTGTTCCAGCGGTTTTCTCGATTAGATTTGCAAAATTCTGAAGTCCTTGGTCTAAGTGAGCGATTTCTGTAGAATTGGCGCCCTTTTGTGGCCCATAAACATAAGCAGCCCCTTGGGGGCCAAAGAGCGGATTCTCCACATCGCAGGCCACCTCTAAACGAACTCTTCGCCAGATCTTTTCCTCCGGCGATTGAATCGAGTATACCCGAACGAGGTTTTTCCCGATGGGCGCTAATTCCTTTCCTTGGCGATCCAAAAAGCGATATCCTAAAGCTTGCGCCATCCCCATCCCTGCATCGTTTGTAGCACTGCCTCCTATCCCAAGAATGATGTGTTTGGCCCCTTGATGAATCGCATCTCGAATGAGTTCCCCAGTACCCAAAGTGGTGGTAAGCATACAATTGCGTTCTTCCGGATGGAGACACTCCAAGCCCGAAGCTATAGCCATTTCGATATAGGCAATTTTTGTAGAGGGATTGATTGAATAATGGCCCTCTAGGGGACGAAAAAGCGGGTCGTTTACCTGAAGACTTCGCCGTTTTGCATGCAAATAATGATTGATCACTTCCAACGTACCGTCGCCCCCGTCGGCCATCGGTTTAGAAATGATGTTTGCCTCTGGCCAGACCTCGGAAAATCCTTTTTTAAAGATGCGGCAAAATTCCAGACTACTCAGGGCGCCTTTAAATTTGTCGGGAGCTAAAACAATTTTCATGGATTTCATTTATCCCCCTTGAATCAGCAGGGGCAACCCCATACTCAAGAGGATGATCAATACCGTATACCCCAAAAGCCATCCCAGGGGTTTGGAAAATTCCAACGGTGGAATTTCCACTGATTGGGTCGATCGTGGAAATAGAGCGGTTACTCCAGCTGCTACGGCCAAACTTACCAGACAACCAATAGCATTCCACCAAAACCAAAAAACTTCCGGGACAAATAACCACAAGTAAATGTTGGTGGCTACACCTGTAATTAAGCCTGTGTTTGCTCCCAGAGCCTGTGTTTTTTTAGAGCGTATCGCTAAAATGAAAATCGCCAAAATCGGGCCAAAAAATACGGATCCAATTTTATTGATCACCTCAATTACAGTTCCCTGAATGGTGCCAGCAAAAAAGGCAAACCCCAAACATACCAAACCCCAAAACAAGGAAATCCATCGGGAATAACGAACATAGTGGGTATTACTCCAATCGGGTTTCAGTCGTTTTACAAAATCTTCCATGGTAACGGCCGAAAGTGAATTTACGGTAGAACTTAAAGAAGACATAGCCGCCGCTAGTATGGCCACTATAAGAATTCCCATTACTCCGTTAGGCAAATAGTGAATGATAAAAACGGGGACCATCAGATCTGCTTTCTTTCCTTCCAAAACCGAAATGTTGGTCTGATAAATCCGCTCCAATACTTCTTGAAAGGCGAGGTCTTGAATAAATAGGGTTCCTAATACCAATCCCATAATACAGTAAGTGAGCGTTACTGGAAATCTAAATAGGCCATTGGCCAACAAAAGCTTTTGAATGGTTCCTAAATCTTTAGAAGAGAGTAACCGTTGACTTTGGGTCTGATCGGTTCCGTAATAAGAGGCATAAAGAAAGAACCCCCCAATAAGCATGGGCCAAAAGCCAAATTCATCGTTTTTAGCAATGTTTTGAAAGCCCCATTTTTCGAAATCTACCGGGTGCAACCGTGCCGTATCCACCTGATCGACAAACACCTCTACACCTCCCAGAGCGTGTAAGCCATAACCCATACAGATCACAATCCCCAAAAAAAGGATAACCATCTGTACCACATCCCCCCAGATAACTGCTTTCATTCCGCCCTGAAAACTGTAGATCATAGTGATGCAGCCAATGACCAAAACAGAGATCCAAAAGTCAAGCCCCATCGTTGCTTGTAAGATTAGGGCCATCGTATAGACCATGACCCCAGTAGCGACGGAACGGCTGATCTGGAAAACCAAACTAATCAATACCCGGGAAGAGGCGTCAAAGCGTTGTTCTAAAAATTCATACACGCTAACCACGCCCGATCGATAGAGGGTGGGAATAATCACCGCCATTAAAAAAGCCATGGCCAAGGGTACCCCAAATTCATAGGTAAGCCATTGAAGCCCCCCGCCTGCTTTTAAACCTACAAAGGCCGGAGCAGAAATAAAACTAATGGCCGAAAGTTGGGTGGCCATGGTCGACAAGCTCAAAGGAAGCCACCCTAACGAGCGCCCTCCTAAAAAATAGTCTTTGGAAGTTTTGTTTTCCTGAAACAGATATCCAATCCCTAAAAACAGCACCAGATATACAACAATGATGGTATAATCAATAAAATTCAAACCCAAATGATTTTAATGGCCCTAGGGCCTTGCTTACAAATTATGAAAAAAATTCAGGAGATTCCCCTGTTTTATGAGATGGTTCGCAAACTAGATCTAAGTAAAGTGCAGCAGTCCAAGAGAAATTTAGCCCGCCATAGCCTCGTTGGGTGCCGGCTGGCAGGTCTTTTCGAGGATCGAAATATTCGTAAAACCCATCCTGCTCAATCAAGGCCAAGGTCTCTTGTTTAATGCGTTCCGCTGTCCTGTGAAAATGATACTTTTTGAATCCTTGATAAAGGGTCCAATTGAGATTCACCCAAATCGGGCCACGCCAATATTTTTGGGGTTGAAAAGCCTTGAGCGTAGGGGCATAGGAAGCGCACAAATAGTGATCTTCTCCAAAATTTTGAAGGACACATTGTTCCATTTTTTGTGCCTGCTCCCCCGAAGGAATTCCCGCAAATAATGGAGTGAATGAGGAGGACGTAAGGCCTGTCAATAATCGTTGATTCCGGAGATCGTAGTAGCGGTAGGCTCCTGCCACGGAGTCAAACAATTTTTGATTCATCTGTACGGTTCCTTGGGCAATTTTTTGTTGGAGGAAGTGGATTTGGTGCTTATAATCGCCCAGATCGGAAAAGAGACGCACCAATGCTTGCGCTGAAGCAATTAACCAAGTATTAAATAAGGGGTCTTGTACCAAAAAAGGAGCCGCCTCAGCAATTTTTTGTTCGTTGTAGTTCACCGCTTTGGCCCAGTCGATTAAGTGCAAATAATGCTCGTATTCCCGATTGGTGGGCCTTAATTCTGCAGCAATGTGCGTGGTATCTTTTCGTTGGACCGAATAGGTGGGGGCATCAATCCCGGCCCAAATTTCGTCCCAAACCGGGGAGTTATCTGTTCCAGATTCCCAGTTGTGCCAGATATACACCAACCCTTCTTGTTGAGGATCTCGGGTGGTATAGAAATACTCTAGATTCTTAAATATTCGTAAGCATTGTCTTAGGGCCCACTCCCGATTCTCAGGGGTTTTCTCAAGGCGGTGGTAGATTTGTTCCAGGACATACCCAAGCACTGGGGGTTGTGTAATTCCAGACGAAGGATGGGTTTTGGAGGACTGCGGATGCAAATCGGCTCTTTGAAAGTCAGGCCCCGGGAAGTAACTGTCACTGGGATTGTAGAAAACAATATGTGGTATAAAGCCGTTAGTCCATTGGGCATCCAACAAGCTTTCCAACTCACTTTGTGCTTTGGGAAGGTCGAAATGCAAATAGCCTAGGGCGATAAAACCCGAATCCCATTTCCATTGGAAGGGATAGAGCCCCTGACAGGGAATGGTAAACCCTTTTTCCTGCCGATTGTTCAGCAATATTTGCTGCGCTTCCCGGATGAATGGTTGAGAATTGACTAAAGCCACAGACAATGATGGGTTGGAACTAATCCCGTGAATTTAGTTTGGCTAATAGACGCAGGATTTCTAAGTAGAGCCACACCAAAGTCACCATTAATCCAAAAGCGGCATACCACTCCATATATTTGGGAGCCCCGCGCTCAGCGCCTTCTTCGATAAAGTCGAAATCCAAAACCAGATTTAAAGCGGCAATAATAACAATCACCACACTGATCCCAATGCTCAATGGAGAAGAATTATTAATGCTTAATACCCCCAGTCCGGAACCAAAAAAACTCATAACAAAGTTGACCATATACAGCAGAAAAATGCCTCCAGTGGCGGCAAATAGCCCCAGTTTGAAATTTTCAGTGGGTTTGATCCAACCGGACTGATAGGCCATAAGAAGAGCGACTAAAATACTGAGTGTTAATAAGATTGCCGTGGATACAATTCCATCGTATTGGGTATTAAATACAAAGGAGATTCCTCCCAAAGCAGCCCCTTCCAAAACAGCATAAATAGGGACTGTAATGGGAGACCATTCTTTTTTAAAGACCGTAATTAAGGAAACAATAAAGGCACCAATAAGGGCGGGAAATAAAAAAACCATGCCCCCGGCATTAAAGGTAAAGTAGCCCGCACCTACCAATAAAACCAAGCTAATGGCGGTCTTGTTTACCGCCCCACTAATGGTCATTTGTTCCCCGGTTCGGGCAGGGCTTTGAAAAGTTTGGGCTCCCAAGACTGGGTTTCCCGATCGAAAAGATAAATGTCTACTCATAGCATTGGTTTTTGAAATTTAAAAATACATATATCTCAAAAAAAATGCGACCTAAAGCCGCATAATTAAATTCCTTTCATGTATTTAAACATTACCTGATACGACGAATTGTTTCTAGTGTTTGTCGAACCAAAACTTCTAACTGATCATAGGCTTGATTGGTTAAAATATCTTTGGAAATTAACTTAGACCCCATCCCTACACAAGTGACCCCAGCATCGAACCAACCTTTGAGATTGTCTTCCTCTGTAGAAACACCTCCCGTAGGCATAATCGAGGTCCAAGGTTGTGGCCCACGAATGGCTTTGACAAAATTTGGCCCGTATGTACTCCCAGGAAAAAGTTTTACTATTTCACAACCCATTTCTTCTGCACGAGCAATTTCAGTTAAGGAACCACAGCCCGGAGACCAAAGCACTTTTCTTCGATTACACACAATTGCAATATCCTCCCGAAATACAGGAGTCACTACAAAGTTCGCTCCGGCAAGCATGAATTGAGAAGCAGCAGCAGCATCTGTTATAGAACCTACGCCGAGAATCATTCCCGGAAGCTCTGCGAGAGCGTATTTATTTAAATCCGTAAACACCTCCAAAGCAAAGTCGCCTCGATTGGTAAATTCCATTAGACGCGCTCCTCCGTCGTAGCAGGCTTTTAAAACCGATTTTGCGATCTCAATATTTCCATGAAAAAACAAAGGGACCATCCCCGAGTCTTTCATTTGTTGGATGACTTCTAAACGTGTGAATTGTGCCATAGTATGGATTATCGTGCCACACGCCCAGAAGCGTCGCCACTCATTAGTTTTTCAATTTCCGGGATAGTTACCAAATTAGCATCTCCTTTAACGGTGTGTTTTAAACAGGACGCTGCAACGGCATAATCCAATGCTTTCTGGTCATCGGAAGGGTAGTGTATCAAACCATAGATTAAGGCCCCCATAAAGGAATCTCCACCTCCCACACGATCCACAATATGAGTAATCTGGTATTCTTGACTTTTATACATGGTTTGTCCATCATATAGAACCCCTGCCCAAGTATTGTGAGAAGCCGAAATAGAACCCCGTAATGTGGTAATAATTTTCTTAGCCCTAGGAAACTTGGCTTGCATTTGCTGACATACCGATAAAAAGGCTTCTGCTTTCACATGCTCTCCTTGAGTGGTAATATCCAATCCTTCCGGTTTAATCCCGAAATGCTTTTCAGCATCTTCTTCATTCCCTAAAATAATGTCACAATAAGAAGTCAATTCGGTCATGATTTTTTCTCGGTCGCCATCATATTTCCAAAGTTTAGCCCTGTAATTTAAGTCTGTGGAAATGGTTACTCCAAGAGAACTGGCCACTTTAACGGCTTCTAGGCAGGCATCCGCAGCACTTTGAGAAATGGCCGGAGTAATCCCGGTCCAATGGAACCATTGAGCATTTTTAAACACCTCATGCCAATCTATCATCCCGGGCTGAATTTCAGACATGGCGGAATGTGCTCGATCGTAAACAACCTTACTGCCACGGCTCACCGCCCCGGTTTCTAGAAAATAAATCCCTAAGCGATCGCCTCCAAAAATAATATGTTCGGTTCCAACTCCACGTTTACGCATTTCCATAAGTGCACATTCCCCGATATCATTCTGTGGTAATCGGGTAACGAAATCGACAGGAACATTGTAGTTGGCGAGAGAAACTGCAACGTTTGATTCTCCCCCACCATAGATTACATCAAAAGTATTGGTCTGTGAAAATCTCAAAAATCCTGGAGGCGCTAAACGAAGCATAATTTCTCCAAAAGTGACTACTTTTTTCATGGGTTTAATTGGGTATAATTTTAAAATTCAAAGTTGTTTTGCGGTACTTTCCTTGAAAAGAAAATCCCATTGTATTATATATGTGATTAAATACCTAAAGCTTGTCCCCCTCCAATCTGTATGGTCTCTGCAGTTATAAATGCTGCATCTTCACTGGCCAAAAAAGAAACCACCGCTGCAACTTCTTGAGGTTGCCCTAGTCGACCCAGCATGATATTGTTTTTCCAAGAAGCAAACACCTCCGGTTTGGTGGCCTTGATTTGTGCGTGAAATGGGGTGTCTATCGTCCCTGGAGAGACTGCATTAACCCGAATTCCATATTCGGCTAAATCTTTAGCTAAAGCTCTTGTAATTGCATGAACTCCTGCTTTAGAAGTTCCGTAAATTCCGGCTCCAGGACCTCCAGCGTTCCATCCGGCGTTGGATGTATAATTGATAATTGTAGGAAGATCGCCTTTCTTTAAATATGGGATGGCCGCACGAGAAACAAAAAAAGTAGAATCTAAATTAAGCGCCATTACTTTTCGATAAAACGCAGTGGTCATTTCCTCAAAGCGCGAGCGTCCGCCCAATCCTCCAGCATTATTGACTACGACATCTATTTTACCATATTTATCCCCGAGTACTTGAACATTGGTATTTACGGCTGATTCGTCGGTTACATCAAAACCGCAATATTCTGCTGAAATTCCTTCAGCTAGGAGTTCTTGGGTTTTTTTAGTCCCTTCGTCGTCTTGAATGCCATTCAAAACCACATGATATCCATCCGTACCAAGGCGTTTGGCTACTTCAAATCCTATTCCACTGGTTGCTCCCGTGACAAGGGCTATTTTTTTATTTGATTCACTCATTTGATACTGTTTTACGTTTAAATATTGTTTGAATTATCCAGGACAAGCCTGACATTTTTAATTAAGATAAAGAGAGCTCCCACAGCCAAACAAACCGAGATGGTAATGGCCACAAAGGCAGGAGTATAAGATCCGCCAGTAGTGATTTGTCCAATAAACCAATTCATGATCATTGGAGAAAAAGCTGCCACCGTTCCGGCTAATCCAGCAAGAGTACCAACCGATGGCCCTCTAAATAAATCGCTGGACAGGGTTTGAATGTTTCCAATGGCAAATTGAAAGCCAAAAAGGGCAATCCCGGCAAGGTAAATGAAGGTCATATAGTTTGAATCATTTACGAAAAGGATAATGGATACAAAGCCTGTAATGATTAATAGACTTCCGAGGACTATACTGGCTTTTCTCCCAAAATCAACCGTACTACGTTTAATCAATCTTTCGGTAAACAAACCTCCCAATATTCCTCCTGCTGCGGCCATGAGATAAGAAATCCACATTGTATTCCCAATTTCTTCTATACTCAACCCAAATTTAGAGTTCAGATAAATGGGCATCCAACCGGCGAAAAACCACCAAATGGGCTCTATAAAAAATCGACACAACAATACTCCCCAAGGTTCTTTGTAATTTAAAATGGTGCCTAAGGAAAGACTCTTTGCGTCTTCTTCGGGAGGAGTTTTATCCAACTCTCGATCTTGCAGGATCAGCTGGCGTTCTTGATCGGTGATCCAGGGGTGATTTTCAGGTTTAGACTTGTGAATCACTAGCCAAGGGATCACCCATAAAAGACCCACGAGTCCTAAAATTACATAGGTGGACTTCCATCCAAACTGTGCATATAAAAATACAATGATGATCGGTGCGATTACATTGCCTATAGACGCTCCAGAATTAAATATACCTTGAGCTAAAGCTCTTTGTTTAACAGGAAACCATTCGCCATTGCTTTTCACTGCTCCAGGCCATAAACCCGCTTCTCCAAGTCCTAACATGCCTCGAGCAATAGACAAACTGATCACTCCCCGTGCAACGGCATGAAATGCTGCTGCTAAAGACCATACCACTATGGATAATACAAAGCCTATTCGGGTGCCAATTTGATCATAGAGACGACCCGATAGAAATTTACTCAGAGCATAGGTAACCATGAAAACATTAAGCATCGAGGCATAATCAGAATTATCCATTCCAAGCTCTTCTCCCATTTGCGGCCATAACAAAGCAAATGCGGTACGATCGATATAATTGATAACAGTGGCTAGGAAGATTAATCCAATGATCCACCATCGAAGTCCATTAACTTTCATTTTACAGGTATATACATCTTTACGACTTGAATAATCTATAGATCTAAGTCATTACGAGATGTTGTGGTTATTTAATAAGGAGGGTTGTAGTTGTCTTAGTCAACTTCATAGCAATACTGATACAGCACATGAAAGTGTTCTTTCATAGCTTTCTTTGCAGCAACAGGGTCTTTTTCCTTGATGGCATCCACGATTTTTTTGTGTTCTTGTATTCCCATAAAAGCCGTATTGGCATCACAAAAATGATACTTCTCAAAATTATTGATAATCTCCGGCGTTATCTTGAGCATAAAACTAATCAAGGTCGGATTCGCACTAGCTCGAGCAATAGCTAAATGGAAAAGTAAATCTTCCTGAACGGCATCTTCCCCTCGGATCACTTTATCAGAATAAGCCGCTAAGGCTTCTTCCATTCGGTGAATGTCCTCTGGTTTATGTCGCAGCGCAGCGAGTTTAACACCCTTGAGTTCGAGGAAAATACGCCCTTCTACCAATTCTTTAAAACTGGGTTTCTTCAGGTTTAAGATGTCGTCTATCATTCCGTTAAGGGCGGTGATCCCAATATCCGCGACAAAAGTTCCACTTTGAGGAATTGATTTCACCAAACCGTAAAATTCAAGAGTTTGTAACGCTTCTCTAAGGTTATTACGAGTAACGTTAAAGCGTTCAGACAACATGCGTTCTGAAGGTAACTTATCTCCAGGTTCAAGATTTTTAAAATTGATTAAATCCTTGAGTTTAGAAATTATTTCCTTTTGAACTGCCTGTATACCGCTATCAATTATCATAATATCAATTGCCTGATTAGAACACTAAACTGGTTTTCCAGTTTGGTTAAGCAAATGTAATAAATCTAGAAAAGTTTAAACTGCTAATCATGGTTAACTTCTAAGGTATAATATTTGACTTTAGAAAACGCCCCATCATCTCGAGTTGCTAAATAGTTTCCTGCCTTGAAGTAATTTTCAAAAATACCCCAACGCTCCATATGTTCACCCGAATACACATAAGATTCCGAATCGTTAAGAACCACTTCCATCCGGGCCTCGGATGCAATGATCTCTAAAGTGAAACTCGAAGTCCCTACGTAAGTATTCATGGTATGCCCTTCATCGTCTACCCAAGCAGAAGTGTATAATGCCTCTGCATCTGTGGCGTTTAAATCGCCTAAGAGTTTAGACTTTAAGCGTACATACCCTCTAACCCAATAGATTTTCATAATAGGAGGCGCGTTATTGTCGTCCTCCCCAATTAAATCTCGTTGTTCATTGGTTAACCGTCCATGAATTTGCATAACAATTGTCCGATGTTTTGAGCCGTCCGCATCGGTAGAAATATCCGGAACCGCTAGAGTACCCCGTATTCTCCCTCCTTCTGCAAAAGTCCAATTCACATCGTTCCGACCCGGTTCCATTTGTTCTCTTAATTCCGTTCTGGAATATGAAGAATTGGCGGTCGTTGCTCCAGGATAGGTGTAAAAAACTAAAGAACCATCAATAGAATCGTTATAAAAAAAAGGCTTAACGGTTTCGTTTGTCCCATAATCCAGAATCTCTGGTGGCTCTATTTCGGTTGGATTTCCGATCGGTAATGTGAGCTTCCAGTGACTCAAATCAATATTTGGCAAACGATAATCTTGTGTAGTAGATGAAGCTGTAGAACTCCCCCCTCCATCACCATTAGTTGCTGAAGATGAAGGCGGAGGGGTTACTACAGGAATTGGTGTAGGGGATTCTCCGTTATCTTGACCGCTACAACTTGCCAAAAGGCAGGTAGAAATCAAAAACAAATGAAAAACAACAATATTTAATCGAAGATATCCCATGCAACACCTTAAGTTAGTTACAATTGTTCAATTGAGAATGTATCTAAACGACTTTCAACACCTTGATTCGTTACAAAAATGGCGATCTCCGAATGGTCTCCTGAATTGAAAGTCACAGAAGATGCCACATAGGTGCTGGAAGAAGACTGATCGTTTACAGTAACAGAACTTAGAGTAGCACCAGCCACTGCGGCAGGATCGTTTACATCCCCGCCCAAAATGGCTACTGTTAAACTTCCTACAGGGGATGTTTTCATCGTATAATAAAAATTCACTCGATAGTCTGTATCTGGTAAAACCGTAATCAACTGATAAGCAATTCGATCCCCTCCAGAAGGAAATTTAGCAGCTTTTTCCCCTTCGTGTACCGGGCTGGAAGTAATCTGAATCACTCCTCCAAGGTTGGAGTTTCGCCAGTGATCGCGATAGCTATCTTCTCCTGGTTCATCGAAACCTGGATTTAAAATGACCGGTGTAAAGGAAATTTCAGGCTCAACTACCTCAACTTGTTTGGTGACCGAATCACTCATACCGTTGCCATCGGTTGCGGTAAGAGAAACTTCGTAGGTTCCCTCTGCAGCAAAGGTAAATGAAGGGTCTTGTGAAGTAGAAGTCGCTCCTCCTGGAAAAGACCAAGAGTAGGTGGTTGCACTATTCGACTGGTTGGAAAAATTAACTATCAAATAGTCGGCTTCACTTGGTGCATAAGAAAAATTGGCTGTCGGCAAAGTATTATCGGCAATCGAACCGGCCTCCGGCAATTCCAACTCATCACAGCCAGTGAAACTTAAGCCCGCCACAAGCAGTATCGCTAGCGGGCTTTTAAAGTATTTCAGTGTGTTTGAATAAAATGTCATAATCATAAGTTTTAACAGGGAAAATCCCTTGAATTCAAATCGGAATTAATACCCAGGATTCTGAGTTAACAATCCTTTACTTAATCCTATTTCACGTTGTGGAATAGGCAATAGTAGATCTGTAGAGGAGAAACTTGCTCCTGTATCTGTAGCAAAAGCAGACAAAACTTCTTGGGCCACTCCGAATCGAATCAAATCAAAAAGGCGATGATTTTCAAAAGCCAGTTCAACACGGCGTTCTTGCAATAAAGAAGCCTTGGTCACCCCATTGGCATTGGGTCGTCCAGCACGTGTTCTGACTTGATTGAAGTAGTCAATCGCTCTAGCATCGTTTGTCCCGTCTTGACCGGCAATAACCGCCTCTGCATACATCAATAAAATATCAGCATAGCGCAATACGATCCAATCGTTTCCTGCTTTAGTTAAATCAAAATCCTCGCTCGGCAAGAACTTAGCTACCTGATGGAACTGTGGTTGTGCCACATCTACTCGGTAGGAAACTATGGTTCTTGAACCCCCAAAATCGTCTAAGGCTTCACGGGCATCATCTGTCACATAGTTGACCCCAGAAGTACGCCCAACCGCATTTAACCATTCTGAAGAAAAGTTTTGGCTGTCTTCACCTCCGGGGTTATACCCTATGGCAAAGATCGTTTCATTGTTGTCTTCGTTATAAAAAACATCGTTAAAATCGGCTTCTAAACTGTAATCATCTGAATTGATTACGCCCTCAAGATGAGTTTTGGCATCACTATACTCCCCTAAAGTCAAGTGCACTTTAGCCAACAGCCCTTGGGCAGCTGCTCGAGAGGCTCGGGTTCGGCTCGAATTATTCAAATTAGCGGCAGCAAACCCCAAGTCGTCTTTAATAAGCGTGTAAATATCTGCTAAAGGGGCTCGTGTATAAGCTAAAGCAGTATCTTCTGGACCCGTCACTTGGGAGATCAGTGGTACCTGTCCAAAGAGTCGTACCAAGTTAAAATAGGCATGTGCCCGAACAAATTTGGCCTCTGCCTCGAATCGATTACGATCCCCGTCTGCCGCTGCAGTAAGGTTTTCCAAAACAAGATTGGCTCGATAAATTACGTTGTAAAAACTGCGATAATAATCGAGTACAATTCCATTGTTAGATTCGATCGTGTAGTTTTCGAATTGTGCCGCTTCCCCTTCACTCGCTTTAGTCTGGGTGTTATCGGAACGCATCTCAGTTAAGTAAAACTCTACTTGAGTTGCGTGATTATCATTGGCACTCGAAGAGTTAACTCCTTGCAAACCGTCGTACATATTTACTACGGCCATTTCAATTTCTTCAGAACTGTTAAAGTAGTTTGAACCATTAATCCGTGAGGTTAAATCAGGCTCAAGAAAATCGCTTTCACAGGAAGAAAATAGAATTCCAACGAACAATAATGTGAGAATATTAAGATTTTTCATAATTGTTGTATTTCTAAATTTCATGTATTAAAATTCCAAATTTAGCCCTAAGGAAATCGTTCTAAAGATGGGAGATCCTGCACGTTGATACCCATATGTGGTGGGTGAAGTGTTGTTGATCGACTCCGGGTTAAACCCGGTATAGTCATCAGCCGTGCTGTAAAGTAAATTCTGTCCAGCGACATAGATTCGAGCGCGTTGAAGGTTCAAGTTGCTGCGAAGGCTCGCGGGCAGTGTATAGCCAATATTAACATTTCTAAGCGCTACGTAAGAAGCATCCTGAATAATGTCATTGGTAAAGATTTTTTGTTTGATAAACTGTTGATTTGGTGTCGTCGCTGGATTGAAATCCTGATTAGAGTTGAACTGATTGAAGAGGTATTGATCTCCCATGTTTCGCACTTTTGCTCCGTGACTTCCTTGAATCATAAAGCTTAAATCGAAATTTCCAAAAGAAAACTCATTGGAAAAACTCCAAATTAAATCAGCATAAGGATCCCCGAGGATGGTTTTATCGTCATCATCAATCAATCCGTCTCCGTTTAAGTCTCTTACATAAACGTCTTGGGCTTCCCCTCCAATCGGGAACCATGGATTTTTGATGTGCTCTAAAGCAATATCTTCATCCACTACCCATCCATAAAAAGAGGAAATTGGCTGACCCACTTGGTTGATCCACTCTGCTGCACGCTTGGCATCAATACTCTGAATCTGTCCATCGGAATCTCCGAAAGCCACCAATTCGTTGTCATTGGTAGAGAGCAACAAAGTAGAGTTCCAACGTAAGGCAGGAGTATCGATATTACGGGTACGCAATTCAAATTCCATTCCACTGTTCTTCACCTCTCCTAAGTTTACTACTGCTGAGTTAAATCCCGTCGTAGATGAAATTGGATTTTCTAACAAAAGTTGATCGCTACGACGCTCATAGTATTCAATTGCCCCTGTGATACGGTTGTTGAATAACCCAAAATCAATCCCGGGGTTGATTTCCATCGAGCGTTCCCACTGTAAGCCAGGGTTGGCAATATTGATGGGATTAAAAGCCGACTGAACGACTCCATCCACAACAGCCGTACTCGCCTGTAATAGGGAAACGTAGGGGAAATTGTTTTGGAACACATCCCCCACGTTGAAAAACGGATTCCCTGTTACCCCATAACTGAAACGAAGCTTAAGATTGTTAAGGGTATTGTTGCCTGCTAGGAAATCTTCATTGGAGACAATCCAACCGACTGAAGCCGCCGGGAAGTTTCCGTATTTGGTCTCGGGTCCAAACGCAGAGTAACCATCACGACGGAAACTCAAGGAAACGAGATATTTGTTTTTAAAGGCATAATTGACTCGTGAGATGTAAGCCAAAAGACGTTGAGCATAATCATAGGAATCTCCCTGAACCGTTAAAGGATCAGCCGCTCCAATGGTACGGAGTAAGTCCGAAGAATAGCCTTGTCCCTGCAAGCTCTCGTATACCGTATCCCAGGTTTCAGCTGAGATCCCCAAAATGGCGCTCACGTCATGATCTCCTATGGTTTTATTATAAGAGAAGAAATTATCGGCTACCATGTGGATTCTGTTGGTGGTCGCTACATTGTATTGGGCATTCGAAGCACCATTTCTGTGGGCTTTAACTCCCTGCCAACGATCTTGCTGAGTGTTTTGAAAATCCCCCATCAAAGTGGTCTTAAAACTTAAAGCATCCGAAAACTCATACTTTCCATAAATACTTCCAAAGATTTTGAATTTATAATCGTTTCTGTGGCGTTCTTGAACCTTGGCTGCGGGGTTGGTATTCGAGGTGTCTGAGATGTCAGTCCCACTAGTAACAAACTCTTGATTATCAAAGTTCCAGTCGTCGAACATTCGTTGAACCGCATAATCTCCTACCTGTGCATTGGCATATTTTCCCCCATCTCGAACCCGATTGACCCGGGTAATGGTGTAATCATCTAAATATAAAGGGAGCCAAGGTGCCTGACGTAAGATGTCATGGGTAGACCCATCAAATCTTCTTCGGTCGGTATAGGTCGGCGTAATGCTTACCCCTACTTTAAACTTGTTGGTGATTTTGGTATCGAGCTTTAGCTTTAAATTATACTTTTTAAAGTCATCCGTCAGTAAAACTCCTTCATCGTGCAAATAGTTTAAAGCGGCACTGAAACGCGTTTGCTTATTTCCTCCACGAGCGCTAAAAGCATGACTATTGATCGCACCTCCGTCAAAAATGACTTCTTGCCAATCGCGGTCCACTCCAGTGAGTTGCATCAATTGGGTTTTTAGCGATAAAGACCCGGTTGCTGCTTCTTCCTCAGCAGCCTCTTCAGCTAATGAGAAATAATAAGCATCACTTTGTCGGGCTTCCTTAAATCCGGTGAAGGCATTGTAGGAAAATTTTGTTTTCCCTTCAGTACCCTCTTTGGTGGTAATTAAGATAACCCCGTTGGCGCCCCGAGATCCATAAATCGCAGCAGAAGCCGCATCTTTTAAGATTTCAAAGGAAGCGACATCGTTCATGTCCAGCGACCCTAGATAATCGTTATCGACTAAAAGTCCATCCACCACAATCGCGGGATCAGAAACCCCAGTGATGGAACCCGTTCCCCGAATTCGAATGGTGGGTGCCGATCCGGCCTCCCCTTCAGTAGCAGCGATGTTTACCCCGGACACTTGACCGACAAGGGCATCGTCTACACGAGAAACGGCCATCTGATCAAGCTTTTCGTTTTTCACTTTGGAAATTGCTCCTGTTAATAAAGATTTTTTCTGGGTACCATATCCAGTTACAACTATTTCGTCAAGCTCATTCGCGTCTTGTTCTAGGGTGACAGCAATTGTGTCTTGCCCATTAAAATTGACGGCTTGGGTAAGATAGCCAAGATAGGATACAACAATGACATCTCCCTGATTCAAGCTGAGGGTAAAATTCCCATCAAAATCAGTAGTGGTCCCGTTGTTCGTGTTCTGCACAACCACGTTAGCGCCCGGAATTGGGATCCCATCAGACCCGGCAACCGTTCCGCTGACCTGTGTTTGTGCGAATGAAAGCGCACTGCATAACAACAAACTTAGCAGTGTTAGGTTCAATTTAATTTTCATACGTACTTTAGTTAGATTTCTATTTTGTTTTAACACCTGCCCCGGTATTATTAACCACCGAAGAGGAGGAAAATCATTGGCCAGGTAGAGAATATCTGCCTAGACACTGATTTAAGTGCATTTTCAATCTGGTATTCCAGATTGGTATACCAGATTGGTTTTCCAAATATACATTTATTTGAGGATCTTCAAAATTTTCTGCAAAAAAATTATAACTCCATAAAATCTTCCCGGATAGGACTAAAGACGTCTATCAATTCCCCAGATTCTTTACAGATAGCTCCATGTAATGCATGAGGAGGAATATAAAAACTATCTCCGGCTCTAAGCGTTTGGGTTTTCCCAGCAATGGTAACTTCAAATGCTCCCGAAACCACGTAGGTCACTTGCGAATGATAGTGCTCGTGCATCTGACCTACCCCGCCGGTATCGAAATGTACCCGTACCAACATAATTTTGTCGTCATAGCCTAAGATTTTTCGTTTGACGCCAGGGGCTACACTTTCCCATGCGACGTCTTGGTCCGTCACAAATTCTGAACTCGATCCAAAAGATTTCATAAGTATTATAGTTTAATGTTGAATAAAAATAGGACCGGTCCATTGATAAACCTGCCCCTGAATAGTTCGTTGGTGGCTTTGCTTTTCGTCTGCATTTTGATGCGCAATACAAAAGTCCAAAGCTTGATTGGATTGGATCTGAACCCTAAAAACACTGTATTCCGCAGACTCCAATAAAACCTGAATTTCTTGGATGGTGGTCCGGGCATTTGTTGCAATTTCAGTTATGGGACTGTAGCTCCCATGAATCTCCAAAGCATTTACAAAAAGGGTCTGGTCTGTATCTGCTCTTCGTTGAATCAAAACGGGATCGTTGCGAAGATTAAATTCTGGGTCGTTCGCCCCCAATTGTCCAAAAATATAAGTATCCTCAGGACGACTGTGGAAACTTATGGTGTAAAAATGACCTTGCTCCATTACATTCAAACGATGTGTCCCGCTTTGAGATTTCCCTTGGGCGCGCTTCCATAAATGCTGATACCCTTCGGATTTCCCCAGTGGGTTTAAAGTCTTCAAAGCGTTTAATTCAATATCTGTTTCCATCACTTGCCCCAAATAATGGTAGGGTAAATCGAATTGATGGTGGGCTTGGGACTGCACCTGAAAAGCATCGATCAGTAAAGGATGTTCTAATCGCGAATCTCGGATTAAGAAAAGCGTCCGGTGCTGTCGAGTCCCCGGATAGGCGTGGGTGTCCAACATACTGATCCATTGGTCTCCCTCCTCCGATAGTTGACTGTGATATTTTTCAGCGTGAAATTGACTTCCAATGGCATAATCGCCTTGATAATGAGAAGTTTCATCTTGCACAAGGACATTATGGGCAATTGTTTGTTTGGCCCAAGTTTTATTTTCCTTTAAATACCCCCCTCCGTTTTTTTGATCGATATTCACAAATCTGGCCAATCCGTAGTCCTGTAAAATTTCATGACCGTCAAAATAAAGAGAATAGGAGAGTTTGTCGTAATGCCCATGGCTGTTTCCTTGAGCCGAATATTTAGCCACCAAATTGGTTTCTGGGGATGTTCCAGCGCGCAAGACCGTAATTCCCCCTTGTTTCCCTTGAGGACCATCGGTCAGTTCCATTGATTTTTTTACGAAGGGTTGGGCGTTGCCCTGATCAATGGCTTGTGCGACGTCAAAACCGGCGTCGTCTAAACTCACTCGGTTTTGTTCAGCGGCAATCGATAATAGCCCCGGGTTTTGATCCCCATAATGGTAGGCGATATTGACCGCAGAAACCAATTCCCGTGAAAAATAAGACATCCCTTTCTGAGCATCGTTTAATGGATAAAATTCCCCATCAGAATCAGTTAAATTCAAAAGAGCGTCCACGGCCTTAAGCAAGACACCATCTTTGTATTCAAAGATCTTGTATTCAGGTTTTTTGTTGTGTAAGCCTACGGCAAAAACTAAATAGGGGTACATTGCATAGCGCTGATAATAGGGCGCCTCTGTATAATAGCCCTCGGGAGAAAAAGGAGCCTCTATATTGGCTAAGAAACCTGCTTTTTCACCCGGCTTTCGGATAAACCCTCCATCATTATCGCGTTCTTGTACATTAGAATTGTCGACTGGGATTCCATATAATGCCCGCTGAAGAAGATCATCATCGTCCAACACCAACGCCATTAAGCCTACGGCAGCATTCCCCCAGGTACTATGGTTGTGAATACGGTTAAAAAATTGAGGATTTTCAATTGAAATATAATCGGCAAATGGACGGAACAACTCGTTCTCGAGATAGGTGCGTTCCGATTCTGTTAAATACTCATATATACAGTCGTAGGCTTGACTGACATACACCAGCCAATTCGAGTCGTTTAAACATTGCCAAAAAATTTTCCCTCGGGCATAGGATCGGGGTTGCGGGTGTATGGGCAAACTTTTATACATCTTGGCATAGACCATTAAGACCTGCTTGACGTATTCTGCATAGGCCTCTTTTTCCAAAATTTGATATAGGACTCCTGCCTTTTGCAGCATAAAAAAATTACGTTTATGCCGTTCATGGGTGTAGCCTCCAGCCATATCCTTTGGAAGGGGTACAAAAATTCCCTTTTCAATTTCGGCCTCTACTTCGGCTCTAACTTTCTGAAGGTGACTGTCGAAAGTCGGGACTTTCCCTAAATACTTGCGTATTTGGGTTACTCCTGGTTTGGTTAGGATTAAATTGGGGTGATCCTGCCCCATCATGGGCGTTTGTATCGCAACGCACCCCATAAGAATCCCTAAAAAAATGCTGGTTTTTTTCATTGCTGCTGAAAGCCCAATGGTAGATTGTCATTCCCTAGTAGAGCTGAGCTAACTTCTCCTCTGTGAATGACTCCTAAAGTGTATTTTTGATCTCCCGTGACCTCTAAGGGAATATCGCTGTCCAGATGCAACTGATCTACCTCGACGATGGGTTCCCCTACAACCAAGTGCACCGCGATTTTTTTTGTATTAGAAAAAATGGAATTTTGCATAGAGATGTCTTGAGCACCATAGAGTTTTACTGAGGCTTCGTATTTATTGCGCTTCCCAAAACCTACATTTTTAAACGTACAGTGATTCATCTCTAAAAAAGGGCCAAAAGTACTCTCGTCTTTCCCTCCGCGATGCAAAACCAAAACCGCTCCTTCAATATTGGTAAACCGGTTGTTGTGTAAGGTTAGAAACTCCACATTGTAAATCCCTACATCGTCAGTTTCTTTATCTAAAGCCAATACATGACCCGTAATCTTGTTAAAGGTGGAATTGGCGATATATATTTCGTCTGCAAAAGTATTTTTATAGATCCGAACCACATCGAAAGAATGGTTGATGTCCAGCTGATCGAAACTGCAGTTTTCTATTCGTAAACGATAGTTTTTATTCATCGAATATTTACTGGTCCGAATCACTGAATTTCCAGAACCATCAGGAGCGTAGTCTCCTCGGAAAGCTAAGCCATCAAGGGCCAATTCGCCTCCATTTTCGATATCGAAAGCCGCTTTCTTTTCCCAATAAATAATCGGGGCAACACCCGAAGCCGCCCGAATGGTTAAGGGATGTTCGATCAATGGGATTTTAGTGAGTTCATAGGCGTCAGATTCAGTTAATTCCAACACATCTCCAGGCTGAGATATACGCACTGCGTCAAACAACGTATTGATTCCTGCAGGAACTTCACGAACGATCCCACTTTCAAAAGCTACCCGCTTATCAGCTTTAGAGTACCACGACGCTCCCGTATTTGCTTTACTGGCCAGTTCTTTAGGAAGCTCGGGGCTTAGCATCTGTCCCCCCACAACGGGCATTAGCAGACCATTGGACGCTTTTTGAAGCTCCATTTTCTCCACCTTAAATCCGGAAGCTACCGCCTCATGAACCGGATAATTCGATTGATTATTTGCAAAGGTGATTCCACTAATATCGTCGTAGATGGTTACTAATTTTTGCGGGGATTTTCGATAAAAGGTATTATTCACAAAAGTAGAATTGATTGGCGTAGCGGAACGTTCTGCGTCGCTTCCTGCACAGAGTTGTACATGATCTGAATCTACGAAAACATTGTTTTCAATCACTGCATTTTCCACTTGAAAATAACGGTTTAAAGGAGAATTGGGCACCCCATTCATTACCACCAGAGCTCCTCGGAAACGATAGCCCGTTAAGCCATAACCATAATTATTTTTGACGGTCTGATCACCATTTATTACGCGAATCCCCCCTGTGTTGGGTTTGCGATTGCCCAAAAAAATATTCCCTTCTACCAAGGTTTCATTTCCGTGGCGCATTGTTAAGGTTCCGATACACTCCTCAAAAACATTGTTACGATAAATATTCTGACAAGATTTATTGGAAATAATTTCATGTTCCCCATCGCAACGATCGAAAAGGTTGTTGCGTACAATCGTATTCGAATTTTTTAAGGAATGATGACTCGTCCCAATTCGAAGCGTTTCTCCCCCATTAGAACCCAAATTTTGTCTAGGGCCGAAATAATTGTGTTCGATAATATGATGGTTCTCTAAACTGTTTTCTGAATTTAAACGAACAATTAAAGTGACCCCTCGGTTGCCTTTTCCTTCGAAATGATTGTGATCCACTCGGTTGTTTTTTCCATATAAAGCGACCCAACTGTCTTGTTCGTGCCGCTCGGGATTGGAATAATTATCAATGACACATTCTGTCAGTCGGGAATGATAGGCATATTCGCTTTTGTTCTTTCTAAAGGAGATGACTTCATTGGTCGGCGTATAGCCATTTTTAAACACCAGCCCTTCCACATGCAGGTACGATCCAGCCATCCGCAAATAGGATTGTCCTTCCAAGCTTACCTTTCCTTTTGCCTCTACTGTCAGGGTAATTGGAGCCTCTTTTGTTCCTTGCCCTTCAAAGAGCAACTCGGCATCTTTCCAAATCCCTTTGGCTAAAACAATAGTAGTTCCCGGAACGGCTTCTGCCACTGCTTCCTCAAACTCAATTGAATTCGACACCTTGACGGTCGTTTGAGCCAGCACACCATTCAGTGCAATTCCCCAACATATAACAGAATAAATAATTGTTGATCTCATATAATTAAACTTGGTCTACCAAATTGGTTTACCAATATAAGTATTTTTTTTCTTGTACAATTCTATTCTCCATTTCAAAATTCTCCCTCTTCTTGTACGAAATCTCTCCCCGCAAACGTTATCTTCTACAGATGAAAAAGCTCTATCGTATTTTTGGGTTCAGCTTGCTGGGGATCAATCTAACACAGGCACAAGGCGACGACTTACTGTTACAGCAATACCGAACCGGTCCGGACTTAGACGCTTTTTATCACAACTGGAATTTTGAAATTCAAGCAAATTTCTATCGGATGCGTCCCGATGCATCTTATACCAAACGCCGTGTAAGTTTGGGCGGAGGAATTGGGGTAGAAAGACGTCTGTCGAAAACCTTTGGACTGGCCCTAAGTCCGCAATGGCAAACCGTGCATTATCGCTACGACCTCCCCAATAATACCTCCAAAGACCGCTTACAGTATCTGCTGCTCCCTTTTACCGGACGGGCGCATCTTACACGTCGTCTGTTTTTAGAAGCGGGACCCAGTTTGGCCATTCCCCTTCGGGCGACCAACGAGGACAGTATTCGGAGTCTCCCACCCACGGATCACTACAACAAAGGCGTATTTAAAGTAAATCCTGGAATGCTTTTGGCGGTGAGCTACAACCCTTGGTGGCGGCTCCATGTGAAGGTGATGTACCAGTTGTGGCGACGCAAAGCTAATCCTTTACAATACCAACCCAATCGCTTTCGAGGCTTTAGTTTGCAACTGCATTATTTTTTAAAAAATCCCCGGAAAAAACCGACGCCTTAATCCTTGAGGATGATCTCAATCACGCCATTAGCCCCTGCTTCTCCGTATTTTTTTTCGGCTGCACTTCCTTTGAGAACATTCATTTCTTTGATATCCTTGGGCTTTAAATTCTGCAACGGATAGGTTCGGTCTTGAATCTGGCCGTTCACAACAATCAAAGGCTGTTCCTTTTCCGGTTTAAACACAAAAATATTTTCCGAGAGGCTGTCTTTAGTTTTCCATTGAAGAGGCTCCTTTAGCGGAGGTTCGGAATCGCTGATAAAATATACAGCCCCCTTTTCTTCCGAGGGAAGGGCTTCTGGATTTCCTCCGACCCTAAAACTATCGCCTTTGGGGGATACTCCCGCGGTTTGGGCTTTGGGTTGTTCGGGATACACCCGGATGATGATGCAGCTCTGCAACAAACAGGCCACTAACAAAAGGATCAATTTTTTAAGCATGCTTAAAAATAACGAGAAATTCCGATTTTGATGAGTCGGTGGTGTTTTTTCGTTTGTCTGCTGCTGCTTTGGGTACGCGATTGGATCAGCCATAAAAACTTCCACTTTTTCCCCTGTAGGGCGACTCCGCCTTCATAACACAAACGAAGACTGTTGATGGGATAGTCCCATATGCTATTATCAAAAAATCGATCCCCTTGCCAGACAAAATCATGCAGCCAATATTCAGCTGAAATCCCGCCATAAAGCCCCCAACTGTCTTGAGGTAAGGCATGCCCCTTTTGCAGATAGAGCATTTGGGGTGAAGGGCCTAACATCCATCCCAGCCGACCCCCCGTGAAGGATTGGTAAGTCCCGGTTTGGCCATAGAGCTGCAGGCCTAAGGCGTGCGAAGGCATTAAGGGTTGGCGGTAAAACAGATCGACTCGACTGCTCACATGCACTTGCTGGGGTTGCTGGGCACTCCAGGCCAGTTCGGGCAATTGCAACACCATTCGGTGGTAGAGATTCTGAAAAGCCTGAGCCAGAGAAGCCTCTCCGGTGAAGCCCAAACGTAGATTCCAACGCCATGAAGCCCGATCCGTCCAATGCCGTTGATGGGCATAGCCCACATACAACCAACCACAATAGGGATGATCATAGCGTTCGATTTCGGTTGCATAACGTTGAGAGGGGGTATAGATCTCCTGGCCGAGTTCCCAGGTCGAAACTCCAGTTTTGGCTAAACTGTCGTTTGGAGACTTAATAATATTATAGTTAATAAATATACCGCTGGAATAATAGTAATCCGTTCCAAAGAATAAGTCGTTGTCAATTTCCAAGCTCAAGAGTTTTTGTCCGAAGCTCCAACTGGAAATGAATCCCAAAAAAAATACCCCTAAAAGTCTCATGGCTTGAGGACCAAGAGGGGAACCGTACAGTAAAAATCTTTTTTTAAGACCACATCGGGTTCCCAGAGTTTTTCAAAAAATCCTCGTTCCCGCTTAAAAACGACCAGCAAATCGGGTTGCAAGCGCTGAAAGTGCTCCAAAACTCCTTGATAAACGGTTGCATTTTCGGTATGTATAATTTCATCGGACAGTTCCAATAAAGCAGAATTTGCTTCTTTATAGGGGTCCGGTAAAGCAGGAGTTTTCACAAATAACAGGTCTAAAACCGCTTGCATTTTTTCCTGTAAATGCGCTAAAAAAGAAGCAGGGGATTCCTTGGGAAGGCTTCCGTGCTTTAGGGCTAAAACCATTTTTTGAGAAGGGATAAAGGCTTTTTCCAAGGGCGCTACCCAAACCGGGATCTCGGTGCGTTTGATCACACTCCCGGCAATGCGTCCTAAAAACACCTTTTCGTGCATATCATTGTTTAAAGGAGCCACGACAATCAAGTCTATCCCCACTTGTGTATGGAGCTTCTTTAGACTTCCGATCAAATCTTGTTGACTGCGCAATACCTTTACGGGCACCTGCTGCGGATTATTCGACTGGGCTAAGGATTTAATACGCTCAAAATTTTTATCCTCTGCTAAAGCATGGACATTTTGCATATGGCTGGAGCCCTTGGGAATTGGAGGGTAGGCATCGATCAGATAGACGGTAGCACCAAAATAGTGTGCCAAATCAAATCCGTAACGCAGCGTATGTGCTGCAAAATTTGAAATACCAATCGGGATAGCAATGTTTTTCATTTTATTTTTGAACGATTTTTAGATCGCAAAAATAACTAAAAAAGATGGGTATGCTGGAGATTAAACCCCTCTCGTCAAGGGCACTGGAAGCTGTAGTCGCTCTGGCTCGTTCCTGTGGCAAACACTTGGAAACCCAGGGAATCTATCAATGGCATGAAAACTATCCGGCACCCGCCGATTTTCAAAAAGACTTAGCACTCAATCGGATTTGGGGAGGTTTTTTAAACGAGGAGCTTCTGGGTTTTGTAGTATATACGACCCAAATGAGTCCGGCCTATAAGGAAGTGAAGTGGGCTTGCTCCGCTGGGCCCAACGCTTATGTTCATCGCTTGGCTGTGGCTCCAACATTTCAACGACAAGGCTTTGCCGGATTACTTATGGATTTTTGTGAAGCCCGGGCGCAAGAGGAAGGCTGTGTGAGTATACGATTGGATGCCTACAGTCAAAACCCGATCAATTTGGCATTATACGAAAAACGGGGCTACCAAAATTGTGGTGTGGTGTATTACCCCCATAAAAATCCACATCCCTTTATTTGTCTGGAAAAACCTTGTAAAAGTTAGCTACCTTAGCCCTATGAAAGGAACCCTACACTATTCGGTTGCAGATCAGATCGCCCGTCTGCGTTTCGGCTCTCCTGCCGGGAATGCGCTACCCGCTGAATTACTCCAGCAAATCACGGCGCAAATCAATGCTTTTGGTGCAGACGATTCGGCTCGGATCCTCCTTTTAGAAAGTCAGGGAAACGGTGCTTTTTGTGGCGGTGCCTATCTCAACGAACTGATGGAAGTGCGCGACCCGGAGGCCGGAAAAGATTTCTTTATGGGTTTTGCTCGACTGATCAATGCCCTTCGGAAATGTCCCAAATTTGTGATTGGTCGTATCCACGGAAAAATTGTCGGTGGAGGCGTGGGACTGACTGCGGCATGCGACTTTGCCCTAGCCACCCGGGCGGCGAGTGTAAAACTTTCAGAGCTTTCTATAGGCTTGGGCCCTTATGTGATTGAGCCGGCCGTTAGCCGAAAAATAGGAACCCCCGCTTTTGCACAACTCTCCTTTGAAGCCACCCGTTGGAAAGACGCCCAATGGGCCTTAGACAAGGGGCTGTATGCTCAGCTCTATCCCGATATCGAAGCTTTAGATGATGCCCTCCATTCCCAAGCCACACAATGGGCGCAATACGACCCCAAAGCTATGGCAGCCCTTAAAAAACTGCATTGGAAAGACACCGATCATTGGGACGAACTGCTGCCAAAAAACGCAGCCATCACCGGCGAATTGGCCTGTTCAGACTTTACTCAGAATTTTCTTAAAAAATTGAAAAATAAATGAATAAGACTATCCGTTTAACCAAAGAATTTAGGTTTGAAACCGGCCATGCTCTCCCCGGTTACGACGGTCTTTGCCGCAATGTACACGGGCACAGTTACCACCTTTCCGTGACCTTGATCGGCCAGCCAATCAGTGATCCTTCCCACGTCAAATACGGCATGGTGATCGACTTTTCGGACCTTAAAAAAATCGTCAACGAAGAGATTGTCGATCCCTTTGATCACGCCACGGTCTTAAACGTCGATTCCGAACACAAAGCCTTGGCCGATACCATGGAAGCCCAAGGGCATAAAGTGATCCGAGTCACCTACCAGCCGACCAGCGAAATGATGTTATTCGATTTTGTGGAAAAAATTCAAAAGCGCTTGCCGGAACATTTGAAATTAGCCTCCATAAAACTCCGGGAAACCGCCACGGCCTATGCCGAGTGGTACGCAGACGACCACTAAAAGCCCAGATCGTCTAAATTGTCTTCCTTAATGGGGAGGTCTTGGGTCATTTCTTCTTTTTCGGCCTCGCAATCCAAACGGATATTTACGGTTTCAGGTATTTCAAAAGTGGCTGAAGATACCCCCAGTTCGGGGTTTTTGTAGAGCGATTTCATAAATATCCCCCAGATCGGGAGTGCCATGGTAGCGCCTTGTCCTTCGGCAATTTCCTGAAAGTGAATCGAACGGTCTTCCCCCCCGACCCATACCCCTGTGGCCAGATTAGGGACCATGCCCATAAACCAGCCGTCGCTTTGATTTTGTGTAGTTCCTGTTTTTCCAGCAATAGGATTTTCAAATACATAGGGATATCCGGTCACTACATTTTTATAGATGTAATTGTCCTTTTCAAGCCCGGCATGGCGGAGACGGGCTCCCGAACCGAATTTGGTGACTCCCTCCATCAGATTTAGGGTCACATAGGCGACTTCTTCGCTTAACACATCTTGAGTTTCGGGCACCATTTGGTATAAAATCCGGCCGTTTTTATCCTCGATCCGGGTGACAATTTGGGGTTTCACATAAATGCCTTTATTGACAAAGGTGCCATAGGCCGCCACCATTTCATAAAGACTGATGTCTGGAGTCCCCAAAGCGATGGAGGGTACCGACGGCAGGTAGGAACTCACCCCCATTTTTTTGGCCAAGCGAACTACGGGCTTCGGGCCCACTTGGTCCATCAGCCGTGCTGAGATCGTATTCACCGAATTGGCCAAAGCATTTTTTAAAGTTCGGATTTGGCCGTAGCGGTCTCCCGAATTTTTAGGACACCAAGGCTCTACATTGCCGTGTTTCATCGCTTCGATACAGTAGAGCGCATCCGGATATTCGTCACAGGGAGAAACTTTTAACTGATCGATGGCTGTGGCGTATAAAAAGGGCTTAAAGGTCGACCCGATTTGTCGGCGGCCTTGCTTGACTTGGTCGTACTGGAAATGCTTGTAATTAAAGCCCCCCACCCAAGCTTTCACATGGCCGGTTTGGGGTTCCATCGCCATCAGTGAGGCCCGAAGGAAGTGCTTGTAGTAGCGGATGGAATCCATCGGCGACATCACCGTATCCCGTTCCCCATTCCAGCTAAAGACGCGCATCGGGATTTTTTCTTGAAACTGAGCCTTTAGGGCTTCATCGCTTAAACCCGCATTTTTGCCATTGCGCCAGCGTTCGGAGCGGAAGGCCGTGCGGAGCATCAAAGTATCGATCTCTCCCGGGCGCAGGTCTACAAAGGGAGCCGTGGGATTTAAAGCGGGTTGATTTTGTAAAAAGAATTCCTTTTGAAGGTTTTTCATATGGGCAGAAACGGCTTCTTCGGCCAGGGCCTGCATTCGGGCGTCTAAAGTGGTATAAATTCGTAAGCCGTCCCGATAAATATTAAAGGTGCTCCCGTCTTCTTTGGGGTTTTCCCGGATCCATTGGCGCATAAAACCCTGTAGGTAGGCCCGAAAATAGGTGGCCAATCCTTCTCGGTGCGATTCGGGGGTGAAATCAATCGTTAAGGGCAATTGACTTAGGGAATCGCGGGCAGCTTCTGTTAGCATCTCGTTCCGATACATCTGCTGGAATACCACATTGCGGCGTTCGCGCACCTGTTCGGGTCGGCGGATGGGATTAAACAAAGAAGAATTTTTAAGCATCCCCACCAAAGTGGCTGCTTGCGGGAGGCTGAGTTGCTCCGGAGTTGTATTGAAGTAGATTTTGGCAGCCGAACGCACCCCATCGGCATTGTAGCCAAAGTCGTAGATGTTCAGATACATGGCGATGAGCTCTTGCTTGGTGTAGCGACGTTCCAACTGGACCGACAACACCCACTCCTTAATTTTTTGCATGACCGCCTGGGTTTTGTTGCGGGAGCGCACCCCGACAAACAACTGGCGGGCCAACTGTTGGGTGATGGTGCTGGCCCCCCCTCTTTTGCCCAGATAGACCAGCGCTCGAAGGGTCCCGCGCCAATCGATCCCGGCATGCTTGTAAAAGCGTTCGTCTTCGGTCGCCACCAGAGCATCGACCAAATTTTCGGGCAATTCCTCAAAGGTGATAGGCGTCCGATTGTCGTTAAAGTAGTATTTTCCTAAAATTTGCCCGTCTGCCGAGAGGACTTCGGTCGCCAGATTGGTATTGGGATTTTCGAGTTGTTCGAAGGGGGGCATCGGGCCCATGATTCCCAAAGCGGCTGCCCCAAAAATTCCGGCCACCGCCAAAACTCCCAGCAGAAAAAGGCCCCAAAAAACCTTTAAGGGCTTTTTAAACTCTCGGATTAATGAGGGTTTGCGTTTCTTTTTTTTCTTGGTTTGGGCCATCAGTCAGTCGTCTTCATAGGTTCTACAGAAAAGCCCACAGTTACAATTCCCGGCAAGGTATCCAGCCCGTGTTGTTGCCCGTTTTGGCGAACCGCCTGGCGGATTTTGATCCGCAGTGGGGTTTGGGCAGGGAGTTCGGCGGCTTCCAACCACCAGAGGCGGCTTTCTTTTAAATCGAAAAAGCCTTTGCCCAACCAGGCTCCTTGCGGATTGGCCATCGCAAATTCCAGGGTGTCTTCCAGCACTTTCCCAAAAGGGCTTTCCAGTTCGGTAATTAAAAATATATTCGAAAAAGGATAGTCGTTGTTGTTGCGCAGATGGAGGTAAACGTTTCGCGGCTGGTCGTCTGGAAGTTGAAAATCGAACTCCGCTGGATTTTCTTTGGGCCATCCGTTGGGGTAGTCCCAGTATTGGCGAGTATCATAGTTGGGTTGGCAAGCCGAGAGCACACCTAGAGCCAACACCACAAGCCCATGTTTTTTAACCATTCTGTTTGGAGTGTGGTTTGCGATTGCGGTTCCGGTTGCCGTTGCGGTTTTTACGCCGCTTTTTGGGACGGTCGAAACGGGTAAGGCTTTCGGCACCTTCGCCACTGTCGAAACTGATGTTCTCGTTGGTTTCGGTGTCGTCTACCGTAAATTCGTCTAAGGCGGCCACCGGGGTTTTGGCCTTGTTTAGAGCAATAATTTCATGTACTTGTTCTACCTCCAGTTTGTGCCAGGTCATGGGTTCGTCTTTATAGCTGAACCACATTAAGCCCTTAAAAATATCGATCTTTTGGCAGGCAGCCGTGCCCTTTTGGGTGTGGAGCTTGGTATCCATCCGGGGGAATTCTTTAAGCGCTGCCCGATAGCTGTCCAGTTCAAAGTTGAGGCAGCATTTGAGCTTGCCGCACTGCCCGGCCAATTTTTGGGGATTCAGCGAAAGTTGTTGGTAGCGGGCGGCTGCCGTAGAAACCGAGCGGAAGTCGGTGAGCCAGGTGGAACAACAGAGCTCTCGACCGCAAGAACCCACACCCCCCAGACGGGAGGCTTCCTGGCGGAGGCCGATCTGTCGCATTTCGATCCGGATCGAAAACGCCTGTGCCATATCTTTGATCAGTTGGCGGAAATCTACCCGAGACTCGGCCGTATAGTAGAAGGTCGCTTTTTTGCCATCCCCCTGAAATTCCACATCCGAAATTTTCATCTGAAGTTTGAGGGAAAGGGCTAATTCTCGTGCCCGGACCTGAACTTGTTCTTCCCGATCGCGGGCCGCTTTCCAGCGTTCGATATCCCGTTCGGAAGCTTTGCGGAGGATTTTAGACACTTCTTCGTCTGCTTCAGACAAAGCCACTTTTTTACGTTGCATTTGGAGCTGAACCAAATTCCCTGTAAGGGTTACCATACCTACGTCGTGCCCCATTTCGGCCGTGGTGACTACCACATCCCCGACCGACAATTGCAGGTCGGAAGGAGCAATATAATACTGCTTTCGGCTGTTTTTAAAGCGGACCTCCACATAGGGAAATGGCGCCTCGCCCTGGGCGGGCTGCATATGGGCCAACCAGTCGAAAACGGTCAGTTTGTTACAGCCGTTGAGGGCGCAACTGCCGTTGCTTTTGCACCCCCGGGGGGCGCCGTTTACCGATTTTCCACAAGAGCCACAACTCATTCCTTTAGATTCAAGTTTTAAAGATAGGGCAAAATGCAGGGGCTTGCCACTTCTTAGGTTTTTTTTATGATTTAAATTTTAAGCGTTCCGAACGGCCTTTTTTAAAGATTTTGTTGCTGTTATGCACCCCTTTCCGCAGGCGTTTTTGCTCCGCCTCGGGCAGGTGAATCACCTCCTGGCAGGCTTCGGAACAGCAGCTATCCATTTGTTGCTGGCATTTTTCGCATTGGATAAACAACAGATGACAAGCTTGGTTGGCGCAGTTCACGTGGGTATCGGCTGGTTCCCCGCATTGGTGGCAGCGGGCGATCACATCGTCTGAAATCCGTTCCGCCCGGCGTTCGTCAAAGACAAAGTTTTTCCCGATAAAGGCGTTTTCCAATTCCTGGGTCTTCACCTGACGGGTATATTCGATGATGCCCCCCTCCAATTGGTAAACGTTTTTAAAGCCTTTGTGCTTAAAATAGGCCGAAGCCTTTTCGCAACGAATCCCCCCGGTACAATACATCAAAAGGTTTTTATCTTCCTTGTATCCCGCGAGCTGTTTTTCGATGATGGGCAGCGAATCTCGGAAGGTGTCTACATCCGGAGTGATGGCCCCTTTAAAATGACCGATCTCACTTTCGTAGTGGTTGCGCATATCCACACAAATGGTGTTTTCGTCTGCCAATAACTGATTGAAATCCTGTGCGTTGACATGCGTTCCTTTTTGGGTTACATCAAAGGTAGAATCGTCTAACCCGTCGGCTACAATCTTGGGCCGAACCTTGATCGTTAGTTTTAAAAAAGAAAATTGGTCCTGTTCGACAGCGATGTTGAGGCGGACGTCTTTTAAAAACGAAATACTGTCTAAATGCGCTTTAAAATGATCGAATTGAGGTGCAGGAACCGACAGTTGGCCGTTGATCCCTTCCTGGGCCACATAGATCCGACCCAGAACTCCCAAAGGCTCCCAAGCCAAAAACAAATGATCCCGAAACAGTTGTGGATTCCCCAAATGGGCGTACTGATAAAACGAAAGCGTGAGCCGTTCGGTCCCGGCCTGGGCAATCAGTTCTTTCCGTTCTTCAGCACTTAATTGGTTATACAGTTGCATGCTATAAACGACTTAAGTGTCCCACAAAGGTAGGGGAAATCTGAAAAAATGGGCATTGGAGCAGCGATTGATGTTAAGGAGCTTAAAGCCTTTTAAAAAATTTAGCGAAAAACCCCCCTTTAAACTATCCAAGGAACCGAAAAAATGATGGGAAAAATACCCCTTGTCGTTTCCCTAATGATCTGTATTTTAATGATTCCAAATCTTACTTACCCCATGAAAAAAACCGTTTTACTGTTGTTTCTGATCTTTTGGAGTTCCTGCCAGAAAGAGGAACAAGGGGCCTATCAGCTAAACATCCAGATCGATAACCAAGCCCAAAACATAACCCTCTCCCAAAGTTCCTTTATGTTGATGGTAAACCCCGATGAAGAGGTGTTTATCGACCTTGTAGCAAATCCTGTGTCCGATTATTCCTTTACAGACATTACTAATATTCGCCTGGGCAATACCGCGCCTAATATGCGCTTTAGTAAAGGATGGAGCGTGGCACATAACTTTATTAACTATCGAATTTATGTCAAGGAAGTGGATCAAAACCAAACCTATACGCTTACAATTTTAGGGAGTGCCCATAAAAATCAATCTCCCCTTAAACAGCTTACCAACTAAATTAACCCGCCCCCACTATGAAAATTTTAATCCTATTTTTTTGCCTTATATTACTGGTAGGGTGCAGCAAAGATGATACAGACGAAATCAGCAACTGCAAAACCATTGTTAGTATTACCGGAACCATCGATCCCGAGAGAGAGTATACTTCTCTCTATGCAGTACGATATTCGGACGGAAGCTACACATATTTTCTTGTAGGTGCTATCGACCCAAACAATTTTAAGGCTGGGGAGGAAATCTGCCCTTAATTTAAAGCTCCATTATTATCCCCTTCCTTGCCAATAGTGTTCGACTTTGCCTTTGACCAACCAAGCGATTCCAAAGGCCCAAACGGCGACCATTTCCAACCAAAAGGTATAGGCGGGGAGGGTTTTGTTCCAGTCGATTCCCCAAAGGGCTTCGGCGGCAAACAGCAGAACCAAAAGGGCAATGGCGGCCCAGATGGTGATCCCACAGCTTTGGTAAAAACGTTTTTTGGTTTGGGAAATTCGGGGGCTGCAGGGAAATTTGGCATAACACATATAGCCCAACAACGCCAAAAACAGCCCGGCACTCAACAGATGGATCGCCCCCCGGATGGGGTGGTTGTGCCCAAAGAGATAATTGCAATTCTGTTCAAAAGCGATCGGCCCCAGGGCATCTGCCCAGCGGGTGGGGATCAGCACTGTAAGGAAAATACAGACCCCTGCCAGGGTGGTGGCCGTTTGGTCGCTCATCAGTTCTCGGGAGTCGGGCGCGAGCGGATAGCCTTCATAAGTAATTAAAATCAGGCCAAAAGCGACCAAAATTCCAATAAAAAAGACCGCAGCAGTCGTGTAGTAATAATGGCTCATCGAGGCCAACAAATGGTCGTGATGGAGTAAGAGCAACACCGGTAAGGCCAAGCCCAAAAGCCCGACGGCCCGGCGAAGGCGGTATTGAGAAGTATGGAGTTTTTGCATGGTTAAGAGGTGTTAAAAATATAGTTATCCTTCTCTGGATTGTTTTATGGGTTAGCCTAACAATCGTTTCCGGACGAGGTTATAGATCGGTAGGAGTAAATAAACGCCTATGATGTAAGGGCCGTCTTCAGTCTCGTGGAAATAATGTTTCCATTTGTGGGTCCACCAGGAGTCGTAATACAGCCGTGTAGGAGCTCTGCTTTCGGAGGGAACTTCCAAGGCCTGAACCGCCACCAGTGTATCGAAAAAATAAACTTCAAAGATTAAATTGCTGTCGGCATCCGGGGTTCCGGAAGGAGCTTTTTTTAGGGATACCTCCCACTGCCACAGCAACTTGAGATCGTCTAAAGCTTTGCGCTGGTGATCCGGAGCCACCACATCAATCACAAACTGGGAGTTTCGGGCTTCGGGCAAACGCACTTCGACAAAAGCTGCCCATTGATGCAACGGAATCTCTTCTTCCCATACAGGGCTTGAAACAACCCCCGAGGATTGGTGTTGGTGCAAGGCCTCCCACCGTTCTTGAATAAGTTTCTTCGTTAAAAAACTGTCGTGAGACAGCGCAAAAAATACATCTTGAGGCTTTTTCTCGTGCTCATAAAAGTGTGGAGGGACCTGAATATTGGCCGATAAATTCGAAACTAGACCAACGGAACTGGTGTGTTCGGTTTGGACAACGAACTCTTTTTGAACAATCGTTATGGGTTCTGGAAGAGGCATCGGCGGTGGCGGTGGCGGAGATTCATATACGCCTTCCTGATCGGGAAGCGGATCATAAACGTCCGGAACCCCATCGGAATCTGCATCGGCCAAGGGGCAGCCGTTATTGGTCGCCGGGCCGGGAATTGAGGGGCACAGGTCTTCCGAATCGGGCACTCGATCGCCATCCGAATCCGGACAGCCTCCACTGCTGGGGCCTGGACTTTCGGGACAGGGGTCTATTCGGTCGGGAACGCCGTCGCCATCGCTGTCCTTTTTTTCATCCTGCAATTGCGCCAAGGAAGATTGGAGAGACTTATATTTTTGGGTCGAAACACAGGCACTCAAACAACAGATAAGTAAACAAATAGAAAGAAGGTTTAACCGTTTCATAGGGATGGAGATTACAATAGTGCGCCTAAGGCAGCCTTAACGGCTTTTTCCAACACGCCAAAAGCGGCCTGTGCCGCCCGTTGGGCAGCGGCCTTGGAAATAACGGCCAAGGCGTGAAATTCTGCTTCAGTCGAAAGCTTTTCGTGTTTGAGGCGGAGCTTCCATTGCGCGTCGGTCAGCTCACCCTCCAGCCGCAGTTGGGCCAGAAGTTCTAGGCGGTCTTTTTTGCGTTCAAAAAAATCGTGGGCGGTAGCTTTGAGCTCCTGCCAGTCGCCTGCTACCGTTCCTTTAACAGCAGCTAACATTTGGGCGATTACTTCGTTAAATTCAAATGACATAAGCGAGAGGGTTTTAATTGGGGAGATTCATGTTTTTAGCTTTTTCGGCCACCAACATGGCGTGGAAAAAATCGTTCATCCGGATGCGGTTCAGTTGGATAATCCCATCTGAAATAAGGGTGTCTTGTTTGTGTTCCGCTTTGTAGTCGCGCCAAACTTCCAAAATGATTTCACCAATCCGGATGGAATGGGTGTTTAAGGAGCGGAGTTGGTTTCTTTTTAGCAAACTCCCCAAAGCAACTTCAATTTCGATATAATCTTTACTCACCGCAGCGTAAGTTCGCCCCACAGATTGTGGAGGGGCCTCGACTAAATTCAGGTAAAACCGATCCACCGCTGCGGCAGTTTCGGTAGTGGCTTGGGCCAATGTACCATCGTAGGTGGCTACCCAAACAGGTTTACAACTCAGCAGCGCTACACTCAGCACACTGAAAAATAAGAGTCGGAAGGACAAAGGAAAAAGAAGTCGTTGCATGGCGGATAGATTTAAGGTGATGGCCTAACATACAGATCTTTAGCCTAGCAAACAAGACGGAAAAAATTTAATTTTTAAAAAAGCAGTCTCCGGATTTATGGTTTTTTCTAAAGAGTCTACTGAGTTTTCACAGCCCAACGGTTCTTAAATTTCTATCCAACCCTGTAGATAAAGCACTGCTTGCCCTTGGAGTTCCACCCGGTCGCCCTGCAGGCTACACCAAAGTTCTCCGCCCCTAGGGGAAAGTTGGTGTGCTTTGAATCGGTTTTGATGGAGGCGTTGGGCCCAGTAGGGAACTAAGCTACAATGAGCAGAACCCGTCACCGGGTCTTCAAAAATAGTGGCTCCGGGGGTAAAAAATCGAGAAACAAAATCCACCTCGCCCGCTTCCCCCGGGGCTGTTACAATAATCCCTCCGGTGCCCAAGTCCAGTTGGTTAAGCACCGCTTTATTGGGGGACAACTCTCGGATTTGTGTTTCGTTTGCATATACCAAGAGATAATCCCGGGCTTTCCAGACTTCTTTGGGGAGGAGGTTCAGCCCCTCTTTTAACACCTCCGGTAAAGGGACTTTTTCGGGCGGCCGGGAAGGAAAGTCGAGCACCAATCGATCCGCTGCTTTTTTGACCGACAATGGTCCACTTTGTGTTTCAAAAATAAGCGGGGTTCCGAGAAAACCCCGTTTCTGAAATAATACATAGGCCGCCGCCAAGGTCGCGTGCCCGCAAAGGTCCATTTCCAGTTCCGGGGTAAACCATCTCAAGTGAAAACGTTCATTCGACAACGGGACGATAAAAGCGGTTTCTGCCAGATTGTTTTCCTGAGCAATCTGGAGTAAGGCCGCATCCTCCAGCCAATGCTCTAACACACAAACCGCCGCCGGATTCCCGCAAAATAAACGATTGGTAAACGCATCGACCTGATAAAGCGGAATTTTCATAGAGCTTGTGTGTTCTCGATTTTCTCTAAAGTAATCAATCCCCAGGGAAAAGAGGCTTTATTTGGAAGATTCGCCTGATTGAAACTATTCGAACCCAAATACCACCAAAGGCAAACGGATCACTTGATGAAAAATTTGAAGTTCCGAACACATCCGTTCAAAATTGGCAATATTGGACCCCATTTTTTTCGCGGCATTTTTGGTTGGGAGCACATAGATCCCGCCCACAATCACCCCGTTGAGATAGAGATATTCCAGCTTAATCAAGTCCGCATAAAAGCGGCTCATATTTCCGGTTTGCAAACAGAAGCCACAGTTTTCTCGGATGGAGGTAATCGTCATTCGAGAATCGGGACAAAATTGCATTTCTGAAGACCAGCCTTGCTTCCTTAAGGCAGGTAACAACTTTTCCCGTAAGTACGTGGCACTGCCTTTGTTCAGCTTAAATTCTGTTCCTAAAAGCAGATCGCGCATTTCTCTTAAAAGGTCGGTGGGCAGCGTGTCCCAGCTCCATCGTTGGCTAAAGTAAACTTCGACATGCATGGCAAAAAAATTCGGGTTGTTGGGGTCCGGCGGAAAGGCTGGACTGGGTATAGTCGTAGACCGGTTGGGTCATCGGGCGGAGTTTCAATTCCCCGTTTTAAAAAGCTTGAAGGCGCAGCTCCGCCAAACGAACATAGGTCGCTTTCTTTTCGATCCCTACAGCTTTTCGCCCCTGCTTAAGGGCCGCAATCAGGCTGGAACCTACCCCGGCATAGGGGTCCAAAACCCAGTCGCCCGGATGGGTCAATGCCAACACACAGCGCTCCACCAATTCCACCGGAAATTGGCAGGGATGAATCGTTTTTTCCACATGGTTCGACTTTACATTGGGGATGTCCCACACCTCCTGTTCCCAGTTGGTTTGTAGGACTTCCCACAGATCGCTCGGGTTTTTTCCCAGAGGGTTTCCGGAAAGTTGCCCCTTTTTAGGGCCTTTAAAATGGCGTTTTTTGGGGTAGCGTGCCGGGACGCGTACATCGTCCAAATTAAAAATATAGTCATCGGACTTGGTAAACCACAAAATCGTTTCATACCGCCCCGAAAAGCGTCTTTGGCTGTGCAAGCCGTGGCGAAAATGCCAGATGATCCGGTTGCGAAGCTTTAAGCCTAACTTTTTAAACATTTCATAATAATAGATATCTAAGGGATAGATCTCCTTGTCTAAAACACAATTCCCCACCTGCCAGCACAGGCTGCCCTGAGGGGCCAAGCGCTCCACCAAAAGCGCCAAGGTTTGCGCCTGTTGGTTCAGATATTTCGAAAGAGTGGTTTGGGATTCATAGGCCTTGCCCAAATTGTAGGGAGGCGAGGCAATTATCAATTGAAATTCCTGTGGCGGAATACTTTTTAAAAGTCGGGAAGAATCGCCGCGATACAGCTGATAATTTTTCATAAAGTAGGCTTAAAAGATCCGTGTTTACTGGGCTTAGGGATCCGAAAGTATAAAAATTTTACTAATTGTGAATAATCCAAATTAGGGATCCCAGCCCTGCACCAAAGAATTTAATACCTTCGTTTAAAATTGCTTAAACTGTACCATCATGTCCGACGATAAAGCCGCAAAATTAAAAGCCCTCCAACTCACCTTAGACAAGCTCGATAAGACCTATGGCAAAGGTTCTGTAATGAAATTGGGGGATGCCCAGATCGAAGAGGTGGAAGTGATCCCTTCGGGTTCATTAGGATTAAACATCGCCTTGGGCGTGGGCGGATATCCCAAAGGGCGGGTCATCGAAATCTACGGCCCCGAATCTTCCGGGAAAACCACCCTGACCTTACACGCCATTGCCGAATGCCAAAAACAAGGCGGAATTGCTGCTTTTATCGATGCAGAACACGCTTTTGATCGCTTTTATGCCGAAAAATTAGGAGTAGACCTCGGCGAACTCATCATCTCCCAACCCGACCACGGAGAGCAAGCCCTTGAAATTGCCGATAACTTGATCCGTTCCGGTGCGGTAGATATCGTAGTGATCGACTCCGTGGCAGCCCTGACCCCCAAAAGTGAAATCGAAGGAGAAATGGGCGACTCCAAAATGGGCCTTCACGCCCGATTGATGTCGCAAGCCCTGCGGAAACTCACCGGTTCGATCAGCAAAACCCAGTGTACGGTCTTTTTTATCAACCAATTGCGGGAAAAAATTGGAGTGATGTTCGGGAATCCCGAAACCACCACCGGGGGAAATGCCTTAAAATTCTACGCTTCGGTTCGTTTGGATATTCGCAAATCCACCCAAATCAAAGGAGCCGATGCCGAAGTATTGGGGAACAAAACCCGAGTAAAAGTGGTAAAAAACAAAGTTGCGCCTCCCTTCCGCACTACGGAATTCGATATCATGTATGGCGAAGGAATTTCCAAAATTGGAGAAATCATCGATTTGGGAGTCAATTATGAGATCATCAAAAAGAGCGGTTCCTGGTTCAGTTATGGAGATACCAAATTGGGGCAAGGGCGCGATGCCGTCAAAACTTTGTTGCTCGACAATCCCGACCTGATGGAAGAACTCGAGACCAAAATCATGGAGGCACTAAAAGCCGTAGATGCTTAATTTAATTTATGCTGAAGCGCTGTAGTCCAGCCATTTCTGAACAGCTTTCTCTACCATTTGTTTAGGGTCCTTTAACAGCTTTTGTTCGATAAAGGCGTGGGTTTTCTTTTGGAGTTTAGGAATGTCTTCCTCCGTGAGTCCTTCCGTCGGAATGGCCGGATAGCTATAGGCGCGAAGTTCCCCCGGATAGCCGTAGGAGGTATACCACGGAAACTTGCGCTTGCAATCGTAGAACACCATCGGAACAATCGGCAACTGATGATCGATGGCCAGCTTAAAGGCTCCGCGTTTAAAATCGTTCAGCAATACTTCTTCATGATCGTAGTTACGCTCCGGAAAAATAATCACACCATAGCCTTCTTTTAAAGCCCGATTGGCAAATCCATAGACCGCTTTTCGACTCTTAGGATCGCTGCGATCGACCATGATTGCCGCACGCTTGTATAAATATCCGAAAACCGGAATTTTGACCAATTCCTTTTTTCCCACAAAAACGCTGGGACGCTTCCACAAGCGCAGCATCACAAAGGGATCGATATAGCTGGCGTGATTGGCAATATACAAATGGCTTTGCGGTCCCAAAGGCGGATGAAAAAATTTCTTTCGGACGTAAAAACCCATCCCGAAAAGAATAATGGGGGCCCAAATGTTCCGAGCGACCCAATAGACAAACTTATAGCCGTTGGGAAACATTAAAGCCACCGCCAAAAAGGGGAATAAGAAAAGAACGGGTATGCCCGCCAGGGTGTAGAACCAAATCCGCCACAACACCAATAAAAACTTTCGTATCAAACTCATCCGGTGAAAATAGCACTTCCCGGAAGTTCTGACAAAAGGATTTTAAAGGAAAATCAAGCCCGAGAAAAAAAGTATCTTTATCCTCAAATTAGACAGACCCATGGCTCGTATTTTAACCGGCGTTCAGTCCACCGGTACCCCACATCTGGGAAACCTTTTGGGTGCAGTGATGCCCGCCATAGAAATGGCCAAGGATATTGAAAACGATTCCTTTCTATTTATTGCCGACCTGCATTCGCTCACCCAGATCAAAGATGGAGCACAACTCCGCAACAATACCCTGAATACTGCAGCTGCCTGGCTGGCCTGTGGTTTAAATCCGGACACGACCGTTTTCTACCGCCAAAGCGACGTGAGCGAAGTCACCGAACTGGCCTGGTATCTGAATTGCTATTTCCCATACCAGCGCCTCACGCTAGCCCACTCCTTTAAAGATAAAGCCGAAAATTTAAGCGATATCAATGCCGGATTATTTTCCTATCCCATGCTGATGGCCGCCGATATCTTACTCTATGATGCTGACATCGTGCCCGTCGGAAAAGACCAACTGCAACATCTGGAAATGACCCGAGATGTCGCTTCGCGTTTCAATCACCAAATGGGCGAGACCTTTGTAATGCCCCAGGCCAAAATTCAGGAAGACACCCAATACATTCCCGGAACGGATGGCGAAAAAATGAGTAAGTCTAAAAACAACACCATCAATGTGTTTTTAGAAGAAAAAAAACTGCGGAAGCAGATCATGAAAATCCAGACGGACAGCACCCCAATGGAAGACCCCAAAAATCCAGATCAATGCAATGTGTTCGCGCTCTACCAATTGCTCGCTTCTCCCGAAAAAGTTGCCGAGCTCCGAAGTCTTTATACCCAAGGAGGGATGGGTTATGGAACCGCCAAACAAGCCCTTTTTGAAATGATCCTTGAACGCTTTGCCCAAGAACGCGAACGCTTTGACTTTTATCAGGAGCATCCCAGAGAAGTTCAAATTGCACTGACCAAAGGAGCGCAAAAAGCCAAAGAAGTGGCTGCGGAAACCCTCTTGCGGGTCCGCCAGAAAATCGGTTACTAAAGCGCTTCAAAAAACTTGCCGGGCAAGGCTCGGATACAGGATTTCATTTCCAACTGAAACAAGACAGAAGACAACTGCCGGATCTCCATTCGAAGGTTTAAAGCCAAGGCATCTAAATGGGTCTTCCCCTGACTTTTAAGGGCTTCCCGCACCCGATTTTCCTGGGCATTTAAATCCAAAGGCAATTGATGCTGAACCCCCGTATGTGGAGAAGTGGTTTCATCCCAGCCCAACTGCCCGATAAAACTATCCCAATCGCAAATAAGCTGCGCTTTGTTAGACGCCGCTAAGTGCAAGCACTCGGCTTTTAGCATCCCCTAAACGTCCGGGAACCACCCACAAATCGCGATCGTATTCCCAGGCGTATTGTGCTGTATTCATGCTCCCACCCCGCAAATCGGATTGAATAACAATGGTGAGATCTGCCAAACCGGCGATGATGCGATTGCGTTGAAAAAAATTAAACCGATCGAAAGGCGCCTGACAACTGAAGTCCGAAACAAAGCCGCCCTGTTTTAACGTTTGCGGAATATAGGCCTGATGAGCTTCCGGGTACATCCGATTGAGTCCATGCGCCAAACAGGCGATAATCGGTAAATTCCTTTCCAAAGCCAGTCGATGCACCGCGATATCGATCCCATAGGCAAAACCGGAAACCAAAGTAGGTTGAAAAAGCGTCAGTTGTTCAAGGAGCTTTTGAGTGGCCTCGCGCCCGTGAGGGCTTGGGTTTCGGGTGCCCACCACACTGACCACTCTTTTGTTGTCAAAAGCACAATTGCCCTGATAAAACAAGACTACTGGAGCATCAGGACATTGCAATAAACGCTTTGGATAATTGGGGTGTACCGCACTTAACATCTGGATCTCTTCTTGGGCCATTAAGCGTTCTTCTTCGATCACCTGAGGCAGGAAATCCTCCCATTGTTGTAAAATTTCAATCTGTTTTAGGCCCATCCCTCGAACCTGCAAAAGGGATTTGGAATCGGCCTCAAAAATTTTCTCAGGAACAGGAAACTGGCGCAATAAGCGCTGAGCACGAATGGGGCCCATTTGAGGGAGGAAATGCAACAATAAACAGGCCGTATCTGACGTTATTATAAACAAGACTTTGGGGATAGGCTTGAATTTACACTTTTTCAAGCAAATTCACCAGTCGTATTTTTATGTACATTTGAGTATGCCGATTACAGAACTCCTTCGCGAACTTCTATATCGTTACGAATGTGTAACGCTGCCGCAGTTTGGGGCTTTTTTAACCCACCCGGTAGGGGAAGCCATTGCAGGCGATCGCTTTATGCCTCCCCAGCGACAGTTGAGCTTTAATGGGCTTCTAATCACCAACGACGGGATCTTAGCGACCCATTTGGCGGCCGCACAAGAGTGTAGCTATGAAGCAGCCCTTCGTGCCATCGAAAAAGAAGTCAGCACTTGGCGCAAGCGACTGCAAACACAGGTGATTACCTTAGAAGGGATTGGAGAATTGCGCTTAAATCCTGAAAAAAAAATTCAATTTCAGCCGGCTTCAGGTGTAAATTTCGACCCGGCCGCCTTTGGATTAGCCACCTTCCATCGATCGCCCATCCGTACAAAAATTGTAGAACAACCTAAAATAATACCGATCATGTCTGAAAATGAAAACAACGATTTGATGTTTACTCCCGAACAAGAGGAGGAAAACACAAAAACCCCGATTTGGCGTTATGCCCTGATCGGTGTGTTAACCGTCGGTCTCTTAGGCGCTGGATACTACTTCAGCGACCAATATGTAACCGATCAGAAAGTTAAAAACATGGAATTGGCCCAACAAAAAATTGAACAAAATGTGCAGCAGGCCTCCTTTAACTTAGGAAGCCTAGCCGCCGTAGAACTCAATTTGAATGCCGATCCCGCTGCCCTTGAAGAAGAAGCGGCTATGGGCATTGTAGAACCGCGCTTTAGCATTATTGCCGGAAGCTATCGGGACTATGCCAATGCCGAACGCAAACTTTCTGAACTTAAAAGCGACGGATTTGATGCCGCCTTTACAGAACTCAATCCCGAAGGAATGCACCGGGTAGCCTATGGCCGTTATGAAAATAAACGCGAAGCCATCAATATGCTGTACTACATCCGCTTTACGCTGGAAGAAGAGGCCTGGTATTTAGAAGAAAACTAAAGAGAGGTTACAAACGGTAAAGCCAAGATTTGGGGTTTTGAGGTTTGAGCTCTCGAAAGACACTGAACTGCAAAACGGTTTTGCCCGTTTGAGGATTGGAAAAAACCATTCCTAAAGCTTGTTTGGGCTCTACCCGATCGCCTTTTTCCACATATACCTCTGCCAAATTTTTATAGGCCGTGATATAATTCCCATGGCGGACTAATACCGTGGGGTTACTCCCTTTAAAACTGAGGATAGACATCACCTCCCCTTTAAAAATCGCCCGAGCCTGGCTGCCTTTAGGACAAGCAATACTCACCCCGTTACTCTTAATCATCGTTGTTTTCACCACCGGATGCGGTTGTGTTCCAAAACCCTGAATCACTACCCCCTCGGCTACAGGCCAAGGCAAACGTCCTTTGTTCGAAACAAAATTGGCCGCCAGTTCTTTGGCCTCTGGCGTTAAACTAAAGGCATCTCCTTTCTTTTTTCCGGCCGACTGATTGGATGCTGCAATCGCTTCTCTAATCAATTTTTGAATCGCCTTATTTAAAGCGTCGGCTTGCTTTTGCTTGGTTTGGATTTGTTGAGTATAGACTTTGGCTTTTCGCTTCAAACTCAATTGTAAAGCGTTCTTTTGTTGACGCTCTTTTTCCAAAGTCGCTTTCACCTGATTGTTGGCGGTTAACAGACGTTCTTTGTTCTTGCGCTGCTCTCGAAGTTCTGTGTTTAACTGCTGCAGGAGCACTGTTTTTTCTTCAATTTTAAGCCCTTGTTGCCGGCGAAAGTTGGCGTATTGTTTTAAGTACTGAATCCGTTTATAGGCCTGTAAAAAACTTTCTGAGGAAAAGATAAATAAGAGCTTGTTTTGCTGAGCACGGGCTGCATAGCTTTTGCGGATAATTTGCTCGTAATCGTCTCGGAGTTGTTGAAGTTCTTTACGGGTGCGATCAATATCGCGCTCGTTGTTTAAAATGCGTTTTCCCAACCAGTTGATTTCTTCGTGGGTCACCCGAATCAGGCGCTCCCGAACCTGAATCCGAACCTGTAAATCTTCGGCTGCTCCCAGGGTATTTTTTTGTTGTTTTTTGTTTTGAAATAAAAGTGTGTTGATCTGTTTAATTTCTTGTTGCAAGCGTTTGCGCTGGGCTTCTAACTCTTGCTGTCGTTGGCCTAAAACCGCTGTGCTGAGGAGGATAAGTCCCCAACAGAAAAGCCGTCGCAATCGAATGTTTCGAATACTCATAGAGCTTGTATCGCCTTATAGCCTTCCGGGATTTGAAAAGGGAACGTCAACTTTTTGGGGAAATCGATCCGGGTGTATTCCAAGTCCAGGGTTTGAAATTTTTCCCCGTCGTAAAAAGAGAGTTGAACCAACGAGGGCAGCGACTCGTCTTCGATTTTTTGTCGGGCCGGGTAACGCATCGTCAAGGTAGCACCCCCCGGAAAAACGACCCGTTGCTCTTGTAGCATAAAGGTGGTGGGGTCAAAGAAAAAACTCGGCGTAAACTGCGCATCTTTCACCACTGGAGTAAGCACATAATATTTGGGGTGTTTAATGCGTTTCCACCGCCCCTGCTTCAGGTCTAAAACAGGGGATCCCAAAAAGAGCCTTTCCAGTTCGGAAAATCCAAAATTGGTCTGAAAAAAGGCATTTAAGCCATTAAAATCTCCTGTGAAATAGGTTTTTTGAAATTTTTCATAAAACTGAATTTCTTCGGGAGTAACTAAAGCCTTGGCAATGGGAATCAGCATACTGGCACTGAGCCAAAGTTTGGATTCGTGCGTCATCCGCAATTGCAAAATCACCGTTTGCTTGCGGTTGCCATCGTTGTAAACCGCTTTGAGTCGTGCCCGGATCTGGCGGACTTTGGGTTGCCGATCGTCTATCGTGCGGATGAGTTCTTTGGCTGCTAAATTGCTTAAAGGTGCCCGACTCGGCAAAACCGGAACCGATTTACATCCCTGGAGAATCAGGGTGCTTAAAAGGAGGGTATAAAAGACAACCTTTTTCATGGCTTAAGCAATCGTTGTATAGTCGCCAATACTGATGAGCTCCGGGCGTTCCCCCCGGTAGTGTACATGGTTTCCAATCATGGCGTTTTGGAGTTGAGCATCTTCCAATTGGCTGTGGTTTTGCACCAAGCTATCTTGAATTTGAACATTGTTGAGTTGGGTTCTTCTCCCAAGGCTTACAAAAGGACCTACTGTACTGTTCTTTATAACGACCCCCGGGCCAATATAACAGGGCGGAATGATCCGACTGTTTTCCAAAACCGTATCCTCGGCTTGCAGTGAATGCCCTTCCTCGGTGAGAAGTTCCAGCATACGGCGATTGGTTTCCAGCGTAATTTTTGGGTTTCCACAGTCCAACCATTCCCGGACCGCCCCGGAAACAAAACGTTTCCCTTGAGCCATCAGGGCTTTAATTCCATCGTTTATTTGATATTCTTTTCCGGTCTTTAATTGCTTGGCAATCACCTCTTTTAGAGCCGCTCGTAGTCCGCCAATATCTTTGAAATAATAGATGCCTATCACGGCCTGATCCGAAACAAATTCCTGAGGTTTTTCGACCAATTCCACAATTTCTCCAGCCTCGTTTAGCTGCACAACTCCATAAGCTTCGGGACGATCCACTTGTTTGACCCAGATCACCGCATCGGCCTCGGGGTCTAATTGGAGGTCTGCTCGGATCAGGGTGTCGGCATAGGCCACGACAGCCGGGCCTTCTAAAGAAGACTCTGCACACATAATGGCATGCCCGGTCCCTAAGGGCTCCAACTGACGATAGATGGATGCCCGTGCCCCTAATTTCTCGGCAACACCTGTCAGATAGGTTTCCACAGCACTATCGAAAAAAGCGGGATCGCCCAATATAAAGGCAATTTCTTCAATCGGGGCTTCGACTACCCGAGCAATTTCAGTCACCAATTGTTCTACGATAGGAACGCCCGCAACCGGAATTAAAGGTTTGGGAACTGTAAGGCTGTGCGGCCTTAATCGGGAGCCTCGACCGGCCATGGGAACAATTATCTTCAAGGGTAGTACGTATTTAATTTATGCTTAAGAGGTTCCGGTACTGCCAAAGCCGCCGCCGCCTCGTTGGGTTTCGTCTAAATCGGTGGTGGACAACCACTCCACCTGTGAAACCGCAGCCACCACCAGTTGGGCAATGCGTTCTCCAGGTTCAATTCGAAAAGGAGTATTGGACAGATTGACCAAAATCACGCCGATGTCTCCTCGATAGTCTGCATCAACGGTTCCCGGGGCATTTAAAACGGAAATCCCGTGTTTAGCTGCCAAGCCGCTTCTTGGGCGAACCTGTGCTTCAAAACCCTCCGGTAAAGCGATTTTTAAGCCGGTACCGATGATTTTTCGCTCCAAAGGCTCAAGTACTACTGCCGAAGTAAGATTGGCACGTAAATCTACTCCTGCGGAGCCCGGGGTTGCATATGCGGGCAAATCAAAAGGACTTTCATTTACAATGGGTACTTGTATCATAGATGCTTCTTTTGCCCCATAAAAATACAAAATGCCCCCGGTCACTTAAACAATTCAAACAAGAGATATCGGCAGTTTATCAACCGGGATTCGATTAATTCTTAGGGAATTTTTGCTGCAAGACCCGTTCAATCTTAGCAATCATAAACAGAGGAAGAATGGTCGTCATAAATAATGCAAATCCAATATCCCAGGAAAACTCAATCTCAAAAATCCCGGCCACAAGCCCTATGGCTGAAAGGATCTTCCCCGTATTCTGCATTTCTTGGGCCGCATAAGTTTGAGCAAAGGTCCAAATTTCGGGGTTACGCATCGAAGTCGAGGTGCGATAGCCGTACCAAAAGTTAATTTTCTTCGGAGGATATCGCGCAAAAAAATACCCTGCGGTCCAAACAATGGCTCCGGTGAGGCCCATCACTAAAAAAATTAGATTGCTAAAATCCATATCAGTGGGGTTTGGGCTTGACTTGATTTAAAAGAACAAGAAAGAACGTCAATACCAAACAGGCTTCCCACAATTCCCATTTTTTGGGATCTGGTAAAATCAAAATTGCTCCCGTAGCAACTACCAAAATCGCGCTGTGCTCCCATTGCGGAACCGGAATGGCCCATCGTCTTTTGCACCAATTAAACCACGCTAAGTGTCTTATTGCCAGGGGGGAAATCAAAAAATAAGCACCAATTGCCAAAGTGGCTCCCTTTGAAAACCATTTATTGAATTTAACGTTTTTCCAGATGAGGTTGTGGAGGTTGATTTCTTTTTGAGCGTTGTGGTTTTCAAAAAATGGAGGGCTTTCCCATTCAAAAATTCGCTGTCCCCAGGAAAGTTCTTCTCCAAAACCCAAAAAACACCCTAAGGCAATCGTACTCCAAAGTATCAAAGGTTTCGGGCGCTTATAGAAAGTCTTGCGAATTTGAATAAGGACAAAAACACACATGGCCAATAGCACCCAAGCGGTAAGGTATTCTATGGGGCCGTCTTCTTGTATCCATCGGTGATAAATTTCGGGCAGCCACCAATAGCTTGCAGCGACAAATAGCACGAAAAACAAACTGCATAAAACGAGATTTTTCATGGGAATATTTGGGGTTATTCCTTCAAAATTACTCAAAAAAAAGAGGTCCTAAAGACCTATAAAATGTTAAATGTTTAAAAATTTGTCTAACTGTTTAAAGCTTCTGCTCCTCCAACAATTTCCAAAATTTCGTTGGTAATTGCTGCCTGACGGGCTTTGTTATAGGTTAATTTTAACTGATCTCTCAAGTCTTTAGCATTGTCGGTAGCTTTGTGCATGGCAGTCATTCGAGCCCCGTGCTCACTGGCAAAGGAATCTCTTAAAGCCTTAAACAATTGTAACTTCAACGCTTTGGGGAGCAACTCACTTACTATTTCTTCTTGTGTAGGCTCAAAAATATATTCATTAGCTCCCGTATTTTGATCGTCTCCTTGGGCCACTAATGGCAAAAAGGCTTCGGTAGTCACCAACTGTGTTGCTGCATTTTTAAAACGATTATACACCAATACTACTTCGTCGAAACGAGCCTCCGTAAAGCTTTCCATGATTTGCTGGGCAACGGCACTTACTCGGGCATAACTCAAATCATCGTAAAGATGGTCGGCGGTATCCATCATAGTATTGTTTTTTTGAAAAAGGTCAGAACCTTTTTTCCCAATAGAAAACAAACTCACTTCTTTGCCCGCATAGGTTTCGGCTTGGAGGCGTTTCACCTCTTTTAAAATATTAGAATTAAACCCCCCACAAAGCCCTCGATTCGAGGTTAGGGCCACCAATAAAACTCGTTCTACGGGGCGCTGTTGGGTGAAGGGATTGGGTTCATCTGCCTCCAAAGACTGACTTAAATTCTGAATCAACTCGGTGAGCTTGTTCGCATAAGGACGCATAGCCGTAATGGCGTCCTGTGCTTTTTTGAGTTTCGCGGCAGAAACCATTTTCATAGCGCTCGTGATTTGCATCGTTGAGCTAACAGAACTAATCCGGTTGCGTATTTCTTTTAGATTCGCCATCTGTTCTTATGCAAAAAGCTTTGAGGTTTGTTGAGCTACCGCATTGAGCACATCGATCACTTCATCGGTGAGCTTTCCTGATTTAAGAGTAGCTAAAGTATCGCTGTGCTTGTTGCGAAGCGTCTCTAAATAGGTTTGTTCAAAAGCTTTAACTTGATTTACAGGGACCTGACGTAATAAATTCTTGGACCCCGCATAGATAATCGCGATTTGGTCTTCCACCGTAAAGGGATCGTTTTGAGCTTGTTTTAAAATCTCCACATTGCGCTTCCCTTTTTCGATCACGTTTAAGGTCGCTGCATCCAAATCGGAACCAAATTTGGCAAAGGCTTCTAATTCCCGATATTGGGCTTGATCCAGCTTTAAAGTCCCCGAAACTTTTTTCATGGACTTGATTTGTGCCGATCCCCCTACTCGAGATACTGAGATTCCTACGTTAATCGCCGGACGAACTCCGGAATTAAACAAATCTGACTCCAAAAAGATTTGCCCGTCTGTAATCGAAATTACGTTGGTGGGGATATAGGCAGATACATCTCCCGCTTGAGTTTCAATAATCGGAAGGGCGGTTAAAGATCCCCCTCCTTTGACTTTGCCTTTGAGAGCTGTCGGGAGGTCGTTCATTTGCTGGGCAATAGAATCGTCGTCAATAACTTTGGCCGCACGCTCCAACAAACGGGAGTGCAAATAGAACACGTCTCCAGGGTAAGCCTCTCGTCCTGGAGGACGACGAAGCAATAGAGACACCTCTCGATAGGCAACCGCCTGCTTGGATAAATCATCGTAAATAATCAGTGCCGGACGACCCGTATCACGGAAGTACTCTCCAATGGCTGCTCCAGCGAAGGGGGCGTATACCTGCATAGGTGCAGGGTCAGAGGCATTTGCTGCTACAATAGTCGTGTATTGCAAAGCGCCTTTATCTTCTAGAGTTTTGGCAATTGCCGCAACAGTTGAAGCTTTTTGTCCAATGGCTACATAAATACAATAGACGGGCTCTCCAGCATCAAAAAATTCTTTTTGGTTGAGGATGGTATCAATACAAACGGTGGTTTTTCCCGTTTGACGATCTCCAATCACTAATTCCCGCTGACCTCGACCCACAGGGATCATGGCATCGATCGACTTGATTCCCGTTTGTAGGGGTTCATTTACTGGCTGCCGATAAATCACTCCGGGGGCCTTTCGCTCCAAAGGCATTTCGAAGGTTTCCCCTTCGATAGCGCCTTTTCCATCGATTGGATTTCCAAGAGTATCGACCACACGCCCTACAATGCCTTCTCCGACATTGATGGAAGCAATGCGTTGGGTTCGTTTTACGGTATCTCCTTCTTTAATTTCTTTGGAGGGGCCTAAAAGTACGACCCCTACATTGTCTTCTTCTAAGTTGAGGACCATTCCGTTGAGTCCTCCATCAAAAGCGACCAATTCTCCGTATTGAGCATTGGTCAGGCCGTGCACACGGGCAATCCCATCCCCCACTTCCAATACCGTTCCTACCTCGTCGAGTTGAATTCCGGTATCGAAACCTTCTAATTGTTGTTTTAATATTGCTGAAACCTCAGCCGGTTTAACATCTGCCATGATGATTTGTTTAGGTCCTTTATTCGTTCAATAATGCTTGTTTCAAGCGATTTTTGTGTGTTTGTATACTCGCGTCGTATTGGAGGTCTCCCACACGAAGAATAAATCCTCCTTGAATTTCAGGGTTCACCTCATTTTTAAGGATTACCTGAGCGTTCCCCGCCAAACTTTGAGCTTTTTCTAAAATTTGTGCCTTTAGTCCGTCATTTAGGGGAACTGCAGTGGATACTCGAGCGACCACCTCCCCCCTATGAGCATTCACCAAATGTTGAAAGGCTGGAAGAATGGACGGCAACAAGCCCATCCGTTTATTTTGTTCTAAGAGCGCAAAAAGTTTTCCTACGAGCGGGTGCACTTTCGGGAAAACACTTTCCAATAGCTTACGCTTTTTGTCGTTGGCTAAAGTCGGGGCTTCCAAAGCACTTACTAGAGAATCGTTTTCAGCCAATACTTCACTCATGTTTTGGAGTTGATCCCATACCTGATCCAAAGCCTTTTCCTGTATCGATAATTCGACAAGAGCTTTGGCGTATCGGATGGCTGCTCGAGTTGATTTCATGGATTATTGGATTTCGGCGGATTCCACCCGTTTGGCAATCATTTCCAATTGCTTTTCCTGGTCCTGTAATTGGTCTTCAAGCAAGGTTTCCGCAATATCAATCGAAATTCCTGCAATTTGTTTTTTGAGATCACTGATGGCGTTGCGTTTTTCCGCAGCAATCTCTTCTTGAGCTTGTGCCAGGATTTTATCCGCTTGGGCTTTCGCTTCCTCTTTGGCTTCAGCGATTAAGGCATTGGAAGTCGTTTTGGCTTCCTTGAGTAAGGTTTCGCGCTCCGCACGAGCTTCTTTTAAAATACGGTCGTTGTCTGACTGCAACTGTGCCATTTCTTTTCGGGCGTCCTCGGCAGCTTGTAAAGCATCTTTGATGGAGCTTTCACGAGCATCGACCGAATCTAAAATGGGTTTCCAGGCAAACTTGCGCAACAAGAGCAATAAGCCCACAAAGATGAACAGTTGCCAAAAGAAAAGGCCAAATGAGAATTCACCAATTAATTTTTCCATGTCCTAAGGGTTAAATTAAGGCAGGGATATGAACGCCACATCCCTACCGATATATTTCATTAAACCGCAAACAATGCAGCAAATCCAATCCCTTCGATCAATGCAGCGGCGATCAACATCGCTGTTTGAATTTTTCCGGTAGCCTCAGGCTGGCGTCCTATCGCTTCCATAGCGGAACCACCGATTTGACCAATCCCGTAACCTACACCGATTACTACAAGACCTGCTCCTACAATTGCTGGAATTTCCATATTCTAAAGTTTAAAAATTAATAATTAAAAATTTAATGATGTTCATGATCGTGTTCTTCCACGGCCATTCCGAAATACAGGGCGGAAAGCATCGTGAAAATATACGCCTGTAATAAGGCTACCAAAATTTCAATCAAAGAAATTGCAAAGGCCAGCATAAATGATAAACTGGACCCCAGCCAATTCTTGAAGATAAAAATCAAGGAGATTAAGCTCATCAATACGATATGTCCTGCCGAAATATTGGCATACAAACGAATCATGAGTGAAAAGGGTTTAATAAACACCCCTAAAAGTTCAATGGGTGCTAGAATGGGACGCATGAGTTTGGGAACGCCTGGCATCCAGAAAATGTGCATCCAATAATCTTTTTTAGCGGTAAGGTTGGTGATTAAAAACGTTAACAAAGCCAAGCAGAATGTTATAGCAATGTTTCCGGTAACATTAATTCCTAATGGGGTTAAGCCCAGTATATTTAAAAACCAAACAAAGAAAAATAGGGTGAGCAAAAAGCTCATATAGCGTCGGTAATGCTTTTCTCCGATATTGGGAATGGCAATTTCGTCACGGATATAAATCACTATGGGTTCAAAAAAGCGACCAATCCCCTCAGCAATCAATCCATTCCTGGCATAGGAACGCGCCAAACTCTGAAACAATAGCAGCATTAAAACTGCGGTGAAAAGAATAGATACCACACTTTTTGTGATCGAAAAGTCCAACGGTTTCAAATTAGTGGGGTGATGATCGGCATCATAGGTGATCTCTCCCGCCGCATTGGTTTTATAAATTTTACCGTGATAGAGTTTATAGTACTGGTCTCCCACATGGGCAACCGTTTCGCCGTGATGTAATTTTGAAGAGGAAAATACCACGAGACCGTTATCCCATAAAATGACCGGCAAAGGCAGGCCAATATGTACTTTTTCATGGGTGGTTTCATCGGTATAACTCAGCAGATTAAAATCGTAAGAGTCTTGTAAGTGATGTTGAATATAGGCCTTAATTTCGGATTTTAAATCCCCCTCTGCGGCATGTGTATCTTGGGTGTCTTTCGCAAACCCATGAAGTCCTAACGACAGACAAAAAAGGGATAAAATTAAATTAGTGGAGCCAGATGGAGTCTTCAAGCTTCTTCGTTTTAGCGCTGCAAATTTATCAGGTTTAATCCAATAGAAAAAAGTTCTCCTAAATTATTTTTCTAAAATTTAAATGGCAAAAAGCTAATCTTTGTCATTCGATAAACAAAATTGTGCCGAATATAGAAGTCCTATCTCAAGCCATCCCCTAACTACAGCAATTGTTCATTGCTGGAAAAGTTTAAATTATAAGCGCTTGGTGGTTTGTATAATCCGCCAAATCACCAATACTACCCCACCAATAGACATCCAAAGAGTCCAATTGACGGCAGAAGGATATTGGGTATCGAGCCAGTGCCCGGCCCGAACACACGCCCACATAATAATAGCCATTTGAAAAGCAAGGGTTGAAAAAATCAACCAGCTTTTAGGCCGTTTTTTCCTGGGATTTTCCGAATTTTCCAAGAGGTTTGATCTTGTCTCCAGCAGCTCCGCGCATCGAAACCTTCGCATTGAAAATTGCGCCAGCGTCTACTACGAGCTTTCCGATAATTAAATCGCCTTCGATATTACTGGTCGATTTTAGAGCCAAGGTTTCGATCACCAAAAGGTTTCCTTTTAGGCTACCTTCGATATCGGCATTGGTACATTCGACTTGTCCTTTGACCCTTCCGTCTTTCCCAATAACTACTTTTCCTTTGGTTTTAACGCTTCCTTCTAAGATTCCATCGATACGAATATCTGCATCCGAATGGATTTCTCCTTTGATGGTGGTCGACTTTTCAATTCGACTGTATTGCCCATTAATTTCATTGTTTTTCATCTGTACTTTCTAATGATTTATTCCAGGTTTTTTCCTGAAGGGTTTTTTGATATTCGTCTGATAAAACTACAAAATTATTTGAAGTGAGCTTAGACACTGCAGATTCGGGGAAATAGGGTCGCAAGCTATCGGTCTCCAATCGGTTTCTCACTTGATGTAAAACGATAAATAAAGTTTCGGGATCGTAGCGATCTCGGGATAAAGTCCAGGGCAACTTTTGCTCCAAAATCCACTTGTTAAACAATTGGCTCAACGTATCGATTTGCGACCGTTCATCGGACACCAGTGGGAAAACCCATTTCCAACTTTGAAGTTTGCGAATTTTTACGGGACTTTCTCTATTGAGTAAATTCAATTGTTTTTCGACCGCTTTTGCCAAAGGGTCCTCCGGATATTTCCGGATAAAGTCCCCCAATCGTTTTTTCCAATGCGTCTTCCCCTGCAGGCGACCCTCCACATGCACTTTTAAAAGTTCCAAGGCAGGCAAATAAGGGGATCCGCTAAAAAAGACCTCCAATGCTCCATAGTTATTGATCAACTCCTCATAGTCTCCCTTTTCAAAGGCTGCCCGCAGTGCGTTTATTTTCTTTTCGGGCGTGTTGATTGTTCCAATATCAGCTAAGTTGGGGTCCAATAAGACCTTAGTGTAGGGGCTTTCCGGATATTTTTCCTGTAATTCTTGGCGTAAGGGGCGAGTCAATTCTCCAAGCGCATCTCCGTTTTTACAACTGTGATATAACACTTGAACTTCTGTTTCGGGCTGTAAGGGTTCCTTTAATAAGGATGCAAGTCGTTGCTGGGATAGCTGTATGTCATTAAATTTCTCTTTGTAAAGAATGGCGGCTTGAAGGCGCACCCGATGGTTGACCTTAAGAATACTGTCTTGACTTTCCGCTGGGGGCAAGGTGGCTAAAAGCCCGTCCACGGTAAGTTGGGGTTTCTTATTTAGCTCTGTGGATTGGGTCTCGGCTAAGGCATTGAGATCTTGCTTTAACGAACTAGCCGAGCTCCATCGCCAGTTATCGACATTGGGACGATCGCCCCAGCGTTCGGCAAATTGAAGTTTGCCTTGTTCTTTTAAAAACTCGTTGTAGAAATAGAATTGATTGTCCCGATTCCCAAAAAGATTGAATCTGCTTTTTTCTTGCGGAGTTTTTGCCGCTTCTGCCTCTTTAATTTTTTGGATATAATCGGCAAAATATTGCTTTTGCTCTTCAGGAGTCATCCTTAACAAAGTCAATACACTATCGGTTTCTTGAATGGATTGTTCCACCTGAAACAGGGTCTCCATGCCTTCGCGTTGGCGTTGAAGTTTTCGCTTTTCTCGAGTATCGGCAGGCATCAGGGCTAGGAGGCTGTCTAAATATTTTCCACTGTCGAGATAAGCGCCCTGTTCATAGTTCCAATCGGAAAGTTGACGGTAAATCTTTTGACGAGTAAAGGCATCTACCGCAGGGGATTTTAAAGCTCTTTGAAACGCTTCCAAAGAAAGGCTGTCCTGATCTTCGGCGAGCCACCTTTCGGCTTTGGCCATGTGCAGCCAATGGGCGTAGATGCGATTCTCATACAATTTTAAATATTTATCTAAGGCCTTTTGAAAGTCTGCCGTAGTGCCTTCGGTACTCAACTGCAAAGAACGGATTTTGGCTTGCATCCAAAATTTACGTGGGATGCGACGGTTCATCTCTACAATTTGAGCATATGCCCATCGGGCAGAATCCCGCTGCTGAAACTCCTCAAATAATTGACCCGTGATGAACAGATACCGGGCGCGTAGCCTTTTGTTGTATTCCGCTAATGCAGCCGTTTTGATATAGATCAGTGCTGAATCTTTTTGGGCAATATTTAAATGAGCCGCAGCCAAGGTGGCATTAGCAGGGCCCTTGTCAGGGCTTTTTGGGGTAAGATTTTCGGCCAAAGCACGAAGGTTGTCTATCGCCAGTTCATTGTTATTTAGGCGAATTTGGGTTTTTTCTCGCCAGATTCGGATTTGAGGATAGGCCGTAGGATCGACCGCATTTTTCATTAAATAATTAAAGGTCTCCAAAGCGGGAAAATAGCGCCGATCATAATAGCGAGCTTTCCCCAAAAGCAGATAGGCCTGATCGATGACCGAATTTCGTTGTTCCCCTTCGATATTCATCGAGTGCTTTTGGATCGTTTTTACCGCTTTTTCTTCTGCTCGTTCAAACCCGGGAACAATGGTACTGCTTTCAGCTTGTTCCCCTCTTAGCATAATTGGCTCTATGGCCAATAGCTCGTAGAAGTTGTCTTCGTAGGTTTCTTCCAGAATCTGTAGCCCAATCTTAAAGGCTTCTTCCCCATTAAACAAAACATTGTATTGAGAGTTCAGTTCGTGATAGCCCCGATTGAGCATACGATTCTTTTGAGTGGAGCAACTCCACAAAAGACTGAACGAAATAAGGCTAAAAATAAAGGGTCGAAAATTCATCAGTGGCCAATTCAATAACTGCCATTTTGAATAACTTCTTTTTTAAGCATTTAGTATGTCAATGCTCTGAAATCGACTTGAAATAGCTCTCTAATGCAGACAGGGTCTCCGGAGTGGTTATGGTATCTTTTTGAATCTCTCCGCGATCCAAAAGCACAATACGCTCACAAACTTCGGTAATGTGGTTCAGGTCGTGGCTGGAAATCAAAAGGGTCGTTTGAGATTCTTCACTTAAACTTTTCAGGAGTTCTTTGAGCTGCATTTGGGAACTGGGGTCTAAGTTAGCAAAGGGCTCGTCTAAAATCACCACTTCCGGGTCGCCAATCAAACAAGCGATCAGGCCTACTTTTTTTTGGTTTCCCTTAGAAAGGTCTCGGATGTAGCGTTTCCGACCCAAAATTTCCCCTTTAAAAAAAGATTCAAATCCCTGTAACCAACTGTGCAATTCTCCTAGGTCTACCTGTCTTAATTGAGCAATCAATTCGAAATATTCCTCCGGGGTTAGGTATCCTATCAGAAAATCCTGATCGATGTAGGCCGCAGTAAACGATTTCCAACGATCGTTTTTTTGCACTTGTTCTTGACCAATGGTGATTTCGCCTTGGGTGGGTTCCACTAAATCCAAGAGCAAACTAAACAAGGTGGTTTTTCCAGCCCCATTGTTCCCCACTAAACCAAAACTTTGGGCTTTTGGGATATCCAATTCGGGAATGTTCAGCACGACATTCGTTCCGTATTTTTTGATTAATTCTTTAACCTCAATCATAAATTATTGTTTTCTAAATGCCGAAAGGGCTTTGTATTTCTGTTGCATATAAAGTTTGGTCAAAGCCAACAACATACGGTCTCTTAACAAGAACCCTAAAAGTCCTGTTCCGGCTAAAATTAAAATTCCAGCATTAAAATGCAGCAATTTGTATCCGATATAAAACAGCAGCATGGGCACTAAAATTTTCGGAATAACAAAGGCGAACTGGAGCAAACTAAAGGCCTTCGAGTTTTCAAAAGCTTTCGCTTTTACATTGAGAGACAAGCGGGTCTGGTTGTAAACCCCTGAATACAGGTTCAATAAGCTGCCCACTCCCATATTAAAAAAGGCTCCCGCAACAATGATCCCATACATCCGGGTACTCAACAGTAGATAAGGAGCTGCTACAAGGGTACTCACAGCGGTGATCACCACCATCAGCCACCATTTGGAGAGTAGATATTCCCGGTAAGATAAGTTTTGAGACATCAAAAGAGGATAATATTCGCTATCCCATGCGGGGATATTTTGTCCAAAAGTCATCAGGAACCCTCCCGTCACAAATAAACCGGCAAACACCAAGGTGGCCGGCATTTCCCGATAAATCTCTTGTGAAACGAAAATGAGCCCGTAAAACAAAAATAAGATCGAGGCAAAAATAACTTGTCGGGTTCTCACATTACGGATGATTAATCGTATATCGTTCCGCAAGAAAATACTGAGTTTCCCTAAACGGTTTAAAAAGGGAAGGTCCAAATTTTGGACCATATAGTCTTTCTTTTTTAATCCCTTATCTAAATAAATTTGCTTGCGCAGATAGACATAGGTGCGTTGATAGAGCAGCAGCAGAATTAGGACGTTAATCCCCACCTCCCATGGATGTTCCAACAACCGATAAAAAGCATCCCCTACCCAGGACTCCATAGCAAAGACCTCCCATTGACGCAGGCCAATAAAAACTGCTGCTAGCCCGGCGAAAATCCAAAAGTGGCGATTGCTCTTGTTGATCATAAAGTTCAGCAGATTGATCGCTAAAATCGTACATAAAACGCCCAGCCACCAAGCCAGAAAGCCCCATTGAAAGCCCTCTTTAATGGAGCAAATCACGACAAAGGGAAGGCCAATAATCCAAGGCGTACTGTTGTAAAAAGAAAGGGTCGATCGCATGAGCATTTGCGCAATAATTCGCGATCGTTTGATGGGCAAAAGCAACAGTTGTTGCAATTGGGTGGAGGGTATTTGTTGGATAAAATATCGGATCAAAAATTCTGTGGTAAAATAAGGCAATAGCCAAGGTTGCAAACTCTCCATAGGACTTTGATCGGGAAGTTGTTCTTCTAAAATAAAATAAAGCCCCACGCCCAAAAACAGGAAGGAAACAAGCATATACAACCCAAAAAATCCGATGAGTATCCGAACCACCAACTTCGTTTCCCATTGGGGTGCCCGAAAAAAGGCCTTCCACATCAAACGTAAAAAAAACAACATGACTTGGTTTTAGGTAATCAAATATATCGTTTTTCTAGCCAACTAAAGAAGCGTATTTTTGTGTGGGTTTAATTCCAATTGCATGAAAAAAGAAACACTACAGATCAAAGAAGTGAGTCAACTCACACCCGAAGCGGTCCAGCTCAGTTTTGAGATCCCCGAAGCATCCCAAAAGCAGTATGGATATGTTGCCGGACAATATGTAACGCTCGAAACCATCATTTCCGGCGAAACGGTTCGCCGATCCTATTCCATTTGCTCGGCCCCTTATGAAGACGACTTGGCGGTGGGCATTAAAGCCATTCCAAAAGGTGTTTTTTCCAACCACGCACAAAAACTAAAGGCAGGAGACTCCTTGGTGGTGGGCTTCCCGGAAGGCCGTTTTGTCTATCGCGAGACCCATATGCATCAGCTTGGAATCGCCGCAGGAAGTGGTATAACGCCCATTATGTCCCTATTAAAAACGCATTTAGACCAAAGCAGTCAACACCGGTTTACTTTAATTTATGGGAATAAATCTCCTGAAACCGCCATGTTTTATGAGGAGTTGGGCGCTTTGGAACAGCAAATGGAGGGGCGCTTAACAATTCATTGGGTCTTTAGTCGGGCTTCTGAAAAACAGGCTGCCTTTGGCCGAATCGACGCTGGATATTTAAAACACGTCCTTAAAGGATTCGACTCTCAACCTTCCTATCTCTGTGGCCCCGAAGCCATGATCCAAACCGGCCAACAGGTTTTAGAGTCTTTAGGGTTCTCCAAAGAGGAGATTCTATATGAATTGTTTTACAGTGAAAACACTGAAAAGAAGACTGATGCGGAAGCAGGAACCACCCAACTCGAATTGATTTGTGATGGAGAAACTCATCAGCTGCAACTTTCTGGGGAAAGTATATTAGATGCGGCTCTAAAGCATAAAATAGATGTCCCCTACTCCTGCCAGGGGGGCGTTTGCAGTAGCTGTATTGCTAAGTTAACCGAAGGCAAGGCCCGAATGGAAAACAACCAAATCCTCACGGATGGAGAAGTAGCCGAGGGCTTAGTCCTCACCTGTCAGGCCTATGCGGAAAGTTCGAAGATCGTAGTGGATTACGACGACGTTTAACGAGCGATCATTTCCAGAGCTTTTTCCAAAACTGCCTCGGGCGGCAAACTCCGAAAAGCCTTTTCATAACCCTGAGGCATTTTGTGGCCATAAACGGAGGTCGGCACTTGGGGGTATTGCTCCCGGTCGACCCCTAAATTTTCGTGCCCGCTCCCAAAAGGGGCAAAGCCAGCAAAAGGATGGGTGAGCCCCCAAAGCGTTAAAACCTGCACCCCGGCATTGGCGGCAAAATGTCCGTTTGCGGAGTCCATAGCAATCATTAAATCTAAATGTGATATCAAGTCCAGCTGTTGTCTGAAATCTAATTCTTTACAAATATTAAAAACATTGGGGTAAGCTTGTGCCCAAACCGCCATTTGTGACAATTCTTCGGTTCCGGCGCCGAACAGCAAAACAAAATGTTTTTGCGACAAATAAGCGATCACTTTTTGCATGGCATCTAAGGGATATCGCTTGCCGGGAAAAGAAGCAAAGGGAGCGATCCCTACCCAAGGTGTTTTGCTGAGTTGCAAGGATTCCGGTAAATGCTCCGGTAGAGGCCGATTCAGACGTTGCTGTTCAGTAGGAATTTCCACCGGAAAGCCCAAGCGAAAAAAAACATCTGCATAGCGATAAACCGTATGTTCCAGAGGAACCCAACGTTTTTTTTTAGGACGGGTCAACTGCTTCTTTTCCGCTCGTCCTTTTCGGATTTGTTGCACTCTCATCCCCGTTACCCGAAAAAAGAAATTTAATACATGCGTACGCAGCACTCCGTGAAGGTCGGCAATAGCCTCCGGCTGAAGTTGGCGCAATTGCTTAAAAAATCGGTATAAGCCTACAAATCCTTTTAACTGTTGAGGCTCCATGGCGATAAATTTCACCTGCTCAAATTCCTGAAAAAGCGGCTGTACAAACGAACGGCTGACCAAAACCAGTTGTAAGTTGGGATACTTTTGAAAAAGGGCGCGAAAAACAGGCACGATCATGGCCACATCCCCTAAGGCAGAAAAGCGAAACACCAAAATTCTGGGTGTTTTTGCCATACTATGCTTTGGGTTGATACAAGATTGGATTCAGCTCTTCGTCGTTATACATTTTCATCTGTTTATAGACCTTCATGTATTTAGCTCCGGCGGCCAGGTCGGTCAACAACTGATCGATCGCGGTACTCAAATCCTGCTGCTGAGTGAGTAGCACCTCCAGTTTGGTTTGGCATTGCTGGCGATGTGCTTCTGAGGCCGAGCTTCGTTGGGCCTCTTCTCGCATGTGGTAGATTTTTAAAATCAAAATAGACAACCGATCCAACGCCCATGCAGGGCTTTCCGTATTGAAACTGGCGTGTTCTTGCACCTGGACCGACCGAAAATGCTGAAGAAAATAACTGTCAATAAATTCCACCATATCCGTTCGATCCTGGTTGGAGGCATCAATTTTTCGTTTGAGTGCCATCCCGGCTACCGGATCAATGGCAGGGTCCCGGATCAAATCCTCATAATGCCACTGAACGGTATCGATCCAATTTTTCCGATACAACAAATGTTCGAGCGAATCTTTAGAATAAGGATTTTTAAAGGCTTGGTCTACCCGGTCCAGCACGTGATAGGTCTCGACGCTTTGGGTGAAAATTTCAATGGCTAAAGGGCTGATGGATTCCATAAACATAGGTCAAAGATAAAACAATCCGATAAGTGGCTCTGCTCAGCTTCACTTTCTGGCGGATTTTTGTACTTTTAAAGAAATAATCCCAAATCTAAAAATCATGCACTTAAAATCAGCTGGTGCTGTTAGCCCATGTTCCCGATCTCTGAATCTCCTTTTTCTTTTTACCATTCTATTAGCTGCCGTTTTTCCGTTGATGGCTCAAAAGCCCCCCGTTGAGAAAGCCTACACCATCCACTACGAAATGCAAGGCCCACACCCGGAAACAGGTGAAACAATTGCCTATGCCAAAAAAGTCTTATATACTTCTCCCTCCTCTGGATTAAGTTTGTCTAAAGCCGTAAAAAGCCCTGAAGGAATTCTTATCCCCAAACCTGTTTTCGATGAACATATTTATTTTGACTGGAAACAAAAGAAAACCATTGCCCTACATTATTTCCAGGATGGAGATACTCTAAGTGTCGAACAATCTTTTGAACAGAAATCTAAAACCCCCGGCGAAGCAACCAAAGAAATTTTGGGGTACCTCTGCCACAAAGCAAAGGTCGACTGTCCTATGGGGCCAATGGAGGTCTGGTATACCACAGTCCTGGGGGTTAAAGGAGGGGCTAATTTCCTCGGGCTGGGGCTGGGTTTAATTTTGGAAGTTGGAAATTTTAAGGCCGTAAAAATCGAGCCCGGAATCCCGAAAGATATATCCCTGGACTATCCGGAAAAAGTCGGGAAACTCGTCAACGACCAGCAACTGATGCAGAAAATATTTGCGGTACAATAAGTTGAGTTTACATCCTTTTAAAAAGAAGGCCCCTAAATCTGAACTTGAATTTCAATTCCGCTTTGCCCAAGCCAATTCATTCCCTTACTTTTGTAAAAGATTTTGACTTAGACATGAAAAATTTTTTTGAAGGAATCGCCTGGTTATTTGAAGAAGTATTGTTTCTCCCCTTACACCTCTTGCGTCAATTGGAATTGGAAAGCTGGGTTTTGGCCAATGTCATCAACTGGGTTTTTCTATTGGTGGGTTTTGTTGCGGCTTTATACTGGATTCGCCAGTTGCAACTCTTTAATCAGCGTGGGGAAGAAGACAAAGACCCTTCTGCTCATTCATTTTTATAAATCGAAGCCGATATCTTTTCGGTAGTGGATCCCCTCGAACTCGATTTGAGCCAGGGCGTTATAGGATTTTTTCAGTGCTTCTGCCATAGTGTCGCCTAGCGCAGTTGCCGCCAGTACACGCCCGCCAGAAGTCACCACCTCGTCTGCTTCAAGTTGAGTTCCCGCGTGAAAAATAGTGGCCTCTTGCACCTGATCGATCCCTCGGATGATTTTACCTTTTTCATAGGCCTCCGGATAGCCTTTAGAAACCGCCATTACTGTGGTGGCCACTCGAGGATCAATGACTAAAGTCTCTTCTTTTAAAGTCCCTTGAGCCATCGCCACTAACAAAGCCCCTAAATCGGACTGGATTCGTGGTAAAACCACTTCCGTTTCGGGATCTCCCATCCGTACATTGTATTCGATTACATTGGGCTGTTCCCCTACAAGCATAAGCCCAATAAAAATAAAGCCAACATAGGGCATGTTATCTTTTTGTAAGCCTTCTACCGTAGGAATTACAATCTGATCTTCAATGGTTTTCTGAAGCTCAGCCGTTAAAAATGGAACCGGTGAGATGGCACCCATTCCACCAGTGTTTAAGCCCGTGTCTCCTTCTCCTATCCGCTTGTAATCCTTGGCATAGGGGAGGACTTTGTAATTTTTCCCATCGGTCCACACAAAGCAAGAGGCCTCGATTCCTTTGAGGAACTCTTCGATGACCACAGTTTGAGAAGCCGCCCCGAACTGCTCTTCTACCAGCATTTTTCGCAAAGCAGTCTTGGCCTGCTTGAGGTCTTCCAAAATCAATACCCCTTTTCCGGCCGCCAGACCATCGGCTTTTAATACATAGGGGGCTTGCATTTGTTCTAAAAAGGCTTCCCCCTCCGCTAAGGTTTTGGCGGTAAACTCCCCATAAGCCGCTGTGGGGATTTGATGCTTTTGCATAAATTTTTTGGCGAAACTTTTACTGCCTTCTAATTGAGCTGCGGCTTGCTGAGGCCCAATCACCGGAATATTTTTCAGATCGTCATCCGCTAAAAAGAAATCGGCTAAGCCATCCACTAAAGGGGCTTCTGGCCCGGCAACCACCATTTCAATTCCGTGTTCCATCACGGCTGCCTTTAAGGCTGGAAAATCGCTCACCCCAATGGCTAAGTTTTGTGCAATTGCTGCCGTCCCCGCATTTCCGGGTGCCACAAAAATCTCGCTGACTAATGCACTTTGGGTGAGTTTCCAACAAAAGGTATGTTCGCGACCGCCACCGCCGACTATTAAAATTCGCATACGAAAAGCTTTGCTGCGAATTTAATCCCTTAGGGCTTGATTTCCATTACTTTTTTAAAAATTCCGAAATTTTTGTTTGCATGTTTTCCACCCAAGGGAGGTGCTGTTCGGTTGGCTGAATGGCCTGCCAATCGCATTGAGACAATTCTTGTGCCTTGCAAGTGTAAAAGAGCTCCAAAAGACCTTCCAGGCGGCTGAACTGATTGGGATGTTCTAATCCGTCTGAGACAAAAACGACAGGAACCCCCATGGCTACTGCCGGCAATGCCGTGTGGATTCTTGAGGTCACCACCAATCGCGCATGGGCAATCCAGCGCAATTGTTCCTCCGCCATTTGCAATCGTTGCGTTTTGGAAAATTGAGCAATTGGAGCGATTTGCGATCGACGGATGTTTGGCAGCTGAGTCTGCTCCACAAAATGGGCCAAAGCTTTAACCGCCCGATTGTATTTTCGTTTGCGAAAAGGATTCTTAAACGCGTTGATTAACCCCTTTCCCGTTAAGCTCGTCGGATTATTTTGAGGATTTAAGCGTTCCAAAGTGCTGCACCAAAAAAGGTAGGGTTCATCAGGTGCCCCTGGCATAGGAGCAAAGAAATTCTTCTCTAGGCTCAACGTCAAACATCCTGAAAAATAAGCGGGGATCTGATGTTTTTCCAACACACGAAGGGTATAATGATCCCGACAGCCAATCGGGGCATGTTGTTGCAAATAGTGAATCCCCTTGGGATTAAGCATTTGTTTTTCCACTGTAGGATTCATATGAAAAGAAATAAACAAAGGGTCAATTTCCGGGCCGGGGGGCCAGTTTTTAGGATTTTCCATAAACCACCCATTTAGAAGCAACTGAGTGGGTGTTTGCGCCCCTCGATCTAGTTGCTCCCGATCCAAAAAATCGGGGTTTTCCCCCATAAAAGAAGCCGCTGCTATGCTTTGAATATAATCCCCTAAGTTATCGGAAAAAGGATAATCCAATACGGCTTTTTTTATTTTCATATCATTTACTTTAAGCTCTTTAATTAATTTTTATTGAATAAAACTTTTAATACTATTTACTCTCTTGCTTTGATGAAAATTTGCTAAAATTCGCTCTCTTGGGGCTTGTGGGTTTAAGGCGAGTAATTGCTTTTTTAAAGAGGCTGCTTTTTCTGGGATTTTAGTAGGATCAAACAATAGGCCGGTATCCCCGATTGCTGTAGGAATTCCAAAGACAGGATTCCCCAAAGGGATACAACCACACAACATGGCTTCGCAAAGCACATTAGGCAAGCCTTCAATCGCTGAAAATTGAGCGTAATAGGTGCTTTTTTGGAAATAATGAAGAACTTCCTGCTCTGAAACAAGACCTTTGATTTTCACATTTTCGGGGAGACAATCCTGTTGAGAAATGATCCCATGGGCATCACCAACGATTACAAATTGAAAATCGGGCCATTGCCGAGCCAACTCCAAAAAATTCGGGATGCCTTTACGTTCCATCACACGGGGTTCCGTAAATAAACCCACTGTAAGAACAGTTTTTGGGGTTTTAGGCCCAGCAGGTTTCCAATACTCCGGATCATAGCCGGTAGGAACTGTTTTTATTTTATTGGCCAACTCGGGCATCCATTGAAGCAAGCCGGATTGCACCCCTTTTTGGGCCAAAGCTCCTTCACAGCCTGTGGCTAAAGATGCATCGACCACCCAAATTTCATGGGCTCTACGATAATTCGCCCGAATAATTTTTTGACGTAAGTTCTTTTTTAAAAAAGCGCCATAATTCAAATGGGGGGCTGCCACCGCATCAAATCCTCCAACGATCACCAAAGAGGGGCGGCCCAAATAGCGGGCCCAAAACAAAAGCCAAAAACTGTGGTAATCGGAAAACCAACTGATCACATGGGTCGCTCGATAGACCTGAAAGAAACCCCAGATCATTTCTTTTATGCGATTGACCAAAAAACCTATACCTTTATAAGGTGGGGCATGCCATTCCTGTACAGAAAATCCTAGATGTTTCAGGGCCTCTATATCTCTGCGAACAAAGCTGTTTCGCAAAAGATAAACCATTAAAATTTGAGGTTTTTTCATCCCTTAAAGGGTTTGAAGTGCATCTGCAATTTTGCGGTCATTCGACAATCGTGGGACTTTGTTTTGCCCTCCTAATTTTCCAATAGACTTCATATACTGCTGAAACCCTTGCGGTGCGACTGCTGTTATTTTCACGGGTCGGAGTACTTTCCCTTCAATGAGGTCTTGATAGTAGACGTTTTGCTGTTGCATTTCGGAGTCAATAAACTGCTCAAACGCTTTCATATCTGTGGGCGGAGCGTCAAATTCGACCAACCATTCGTGATAAGGTAAGCCTTCCTTGGGTTGAATCTGAGGAGCTACAGTAAACTCCTTAACTCGAGCTGGGAATTTTTGGAGTGCTTTCTCCATAGCCGTTTCGACTTCTTTTCCAATCACATGTTCCCCAAAAGCAGAAATGTAGTGTTTGAGTCGGCCCGTGACCACAATCCGATAGGGGTCCTTGGACACAAAACGAACGGTATCTCCAATATTATAGCCCCATAACCCTGCGGTTGTATTCAGAATAAGTACATAATTCACCCCGAGTTCCACTTCGCTTAACCAGATACGTTTGGGATTGGGCTCCCCAAAAGAGTCTACTGGGATAAATTCGTAAAAGATCCCTTGATTCAAGAGCAAAAGCAATCCTTCTTCGTTTAGACGGTCTTGGTAGGCGAAAAAGCCTTCTGAAGCTGGAAATAGTTCGATTTGGTCCACCGGACGGCCAATCAACTCTTCAAAAACAGGAACATAAGGCTTGTAGTTCACCCCTCCGTGAATAAACAATTGAAAATTGGGAAAGATGGTTCCTACGGGCTTTTCTTCCTTGGCGACTAAGCGTTCGAAATACATCTGTACCCAAGAAGGTATACCGGCAATAACACTCATATTTTCGGGGAGTGTTTCTTCCACAATCGCATCGACTTTGTTTTCCCAGTCTTCAATGCAGTTGGTTTCCCAAGAGGGCATCCGATTTTTCAACAAATAACTAGGGACATAATGTGCTGCAATCCCAGACAGACGGCCGAGTTGTATCCCGTTAACTTCCTCCATTTCGGGGCTGCCCTGAAGAAAAATTTGTTTGCCCGTTACAAAATCGGTATTTCCGCTTTGGTGAATATAATTTAAAATAGCATTGCGGGCAGCGCTGATGTGTTTGGGCATAGACTCGGGGGTGATCGGAATGTATTTAGCGCCAGAGGTCGTTCCGCTCGTCTTGGCAAAATAGAGCGGTTTTCCCGGCCAAAGCACATCGATTTCCCCTGCAACCACGCGTTCTACATAGGCTTTTATTCCTTCATAGTCAACCACAGGGACTTGAGCCTTAAATCCTTCATAATCCTGAATTTCCTTGAATTTGTGATCCTTGCCAAAAGCGGTGTTTTGCGCCTTTTGCTGCAGATATATGCGTGTCTCCTCTTGGGTTTTAATGGGGCTTTGAATCCATTTTTGATTTTTACGATGGACGTAAGCGGCAAAGAGCTTGGCAGCAAATTTTTTCATAAAAAATTACTCTGTAAAATCAATAACATCCTCTGGATTAATCGGATATCCCTCCACCCAAAGTTCAAAATGTAGATGCCAGCCTGTAGAAAATTCCCCTGTATTTCCCGCTGCAGCGATCACCTGGCCGGCTTTAATCACATCCCCTTGTTCGACATATAATTCTTGGTTGTGTTTATAGACCGACAATAGATCATTCGGATGTTTCAGGATCAATACATAGCCTGTCTGGGCCGTCCATTCCGCTAAAATTACAGTGGCCGTTGCAATCGCTTTGATTGGAGTTCCCTCCTCTACGGCTATATCAACGGCAAAATGGCGACTTTCGGCATCAAAGCCATTGGTTATAATTCCTTGTACTGGCGGAAAAAATGTGTTGGGTGCGGCCTGGTTCTCTTCCTGAAAATAATTGTATTTGTCCTCTCGTGCAACTTCGGCACGTAAGACGGAATCTTGAATTATTTTTACGGTTTCAGGAAATTTGCGTTCAAAGGTATCTCTTGCGATGCTTTCTCGATTCAGTTCATTAAAATCAATCTCTCCTCTTAGAGCACTCTTAATGGAATTTAGGTAGCGCAAATTTTGTTCGTATTCGAACTGCAAGGAGTCCACTTCCAAGTAGTTTTGTATGGCTTGTTGGCGAATTTGAGAAGAGGCATAACCCGGAATATATTCCTTAATCGGGGTATAAGCAATTAATGAAAAAACCCCGACGGCTATAAGGCTGACCAATAGAATGAGAATAATAAGAACATTCAGGCGGGACAGGCGAAAATAAAGTTGCTCCTCAAAGGTATCCTCGTTTAAAATCACCAAACGATAGCGATTGAGAAGTTTACGGATCCACCGTTTTTTTCGGGTTTCTTTCGGCTGCATAGGGCAAAGATAGGGAACACTAAAGGATATTATTTGCTGTGTTTGGAAATTGAAAAAGCAGGATGGCCCAGAAATGGTTACATTTGCTTTAAATTTCAATTGGAGATTATGATTGCTTTAGGTATTCCCGGTGGACCACAAATTATTTTAGTCGTCGTGGTTATTCTTTTACTCTTTGGCGGGCGCAAAATTCCGGAATTGATGCGCGGATTGGGTAGCGGGATAAAAGAGTTTAAAAAAGCGACTAAGGACGAAGAAAAGGAGGACGACCCAAAGCTCGACTCTTAATCCCCTCTTAGTCCGCCCAACGAAAGGTTCGAAGAATGGTTTCCAGCTCAAACATCGCTGGACGCTTGGGACTGTTGGGTGCAAATGCAAATCCTTCTATACAAATCCACTGTTCTTTTTTGGGGTCCTTAAAAATAAAATGCACATAAGGCCCAGCCATAAAGTCGTTCTTTACTTCCCAGGTCGCTTTGGTCAATTGTGCTTGATTTCCAGCCAGTTGGGTTTGGTAGTAATAGGGACGATAGGCCCTTTCTGAGATCTGATAACTTTTCAGCAATCGTCCGGGAATGTATTGTTTTCCGATCGAATCTCGAATATCTAAAACCTGTTTAGGATCTTTAAAATTAAAAGTGCCGTTTGGGAGAGTATAGACCAAAATATTGTTGTGCCCCTTGGAAGTTGGTTTTTCGATCCAAACAAAATTTGCAGTGTCTTTAACGGTTTTGTATGCCGAAGGATAATCCAAACTAAAGCCAAAGCGTTCGCTTAAAATCGTTTCTGTAGAAAGAGATTTCTGCATTCGGCGGATTTTTTCCTTGCGTTCATGCTCAACGAACAACCGGTTTAAAACCTCATGATTTTCTTCCCAAAAGAACTGATGCGTTTCAGGGTCTCGTCCTTGGAAAATTCCAACAATTTGTGGTTTGGCAAAATAATTCTGTGACACGGAGAACTTTTCTGTGCTATCCTGCACAAACCACAAAAGATTACGGCTTTGTTTGGCAAAGCCCGTAAAGGCTTTTGGTGGAATAAATTTCAAATCGAATTGAGGTTCATCATAAGGCAATCCTTCATAGGGCTGCCAAAACTTTTCACGTACCGCGTCTCCCAACTTCCCTTGCCAATCGTTTTCAGGCATCACTACAGTAACCGTGTGAATATTACCGCTGGAATCGGGAACAAAAGCCTTTTGGGGTCGTTGTTTACACCCCCAAACCAAGGCAATAAATAATAATAAGTTGTTGGCTTTCAATTTTTTAAGGCTTTAATTCCTGGAAGTTCTTTTCCTTCTAGGCTTTCCAGCATCGCTCCGCCTCCAGTAGAGACATAACTCATCTGTGCATCCAAACCGAATTGCTTGGCTGCCGCTACAGAATCTCCGCCACCGACTAAGGAAAAAGCCCCGTTTTGGGTGGCTGCTCCAATGGCTTCGCCTAATTGGATGGTTCCTTTGGCAAAGTTAGAAAATTCGAACACCCCTAAAGGTCCGTTCCATAAAATGGTTTTGGATCGAGCAACTACGGTTTTAAATTTTTCAAGTGTTTTGGGCCCAGCGTCCAAGCCTTCCCATCCCTCATCAATGGCATTTACGGAAAACACTTTTTGAGCAGCTTCATTGTTAAAGTCCTGAGCTGCCACTACATCCACAGGCAAATGGAGATTCACATTTTTGGCTTTGGCTTGTTCCAAAATTCGAAGGGCAGTCTCCTGATAATCGTCTTCACAAATTGAATTCCCAACTGTTCCGCCTTGGGCTTTTACAAAGGTATATACCATCCCCCCGCCAATGATCAGATCGTCAATCACGTCCAACATCTTTTCAATGATGGTAATTTTAGAAGACACTTTCGCGCCTCCCAGTATCGCGAGTACGGGTTTCTGGCCGGTTTTTAATACCTTATCAATGGCATCAATTTCAGAAGCCAGTAGCCTTCCTGCACAGACTTGGCCTTTAAAAAATTGCGCCATGGTTGTAGTAGAAGCATGTGCCCGGTGGGCCGTTCCAAAGGCGTCGTTTACATATACCTCTCCTAAAGCGGCTAATTGCTTTGCAAAGTCAAAGTCACCTGCGGTTTCTTCTGTATGGAAGCGTAAATTTTCCATCAGTAGGACCTCACCGGGCTTAAGGGCTTGGGCCTCTGCTTCAGCTGCGGCTCCAACAGTGGTTTGAGAAAATTGAACTGAGCTCCCCAATAAATCTTCTAGGCTAGACACGACATGTTTCAATGACAAATCGGCTTGGATTCCTTTCGGACGACCCAGATGAGACAACAGCACACAGCTTCCGCCGTGTTCCAGAATGTATTGAATTGTCGGTAATGACGCCTTGAGTCGGGTCTGATCCGTCACGACTTGATTTTCATTTAAAGGGACATTAAAGTCCACGCGGATTACCGCTCGTTTTCCTGCAAAGTCAATCTGTTCTAGAAGCTTCATGAATAAAATTTTTGCAAAATTAAACAATCCGAAAGGTCACTTAAGAAATCATTTGTCTTTTTTAAAGTTTCTCAACCGACGAATTATCTTTAAGGCATGAATCCTGCGACACTGATTGAAAATACTGTTTTGTACAAAGACCTGCATCACAGCATTGAGGCAGGGAGTTTCCCGCATACTTCATTATTCATCGATCCCGATCAGTATGGTGCCCTACCGATGGCCTTGTCTTGTGCCAAAGGTCTTTTAAAACAAACGAATTCGGATTGGACCCTTTGGGCAGACCTCTACATGATGTTTCCTTTTATTAAACATTCCTCGGGCAATGAAACCCATGAAGACCATCTAGAAGAATGGCGTGAGTTTGTTCAGACCTTTCCTTACGGCAACCAGTGGGATTGGACCCATTTTTTAGCAAGTGGGAACAAGCAATTAATTATTCCGGTGCATGCCATTGGGGAATTGCAAAGGAAAATGACCTTAAAATCTTTTGGAGGGGGAAATAAGGTGTGTATTCTCTGGGGAGCCGATCAGTTAAACCCAAGTGCTGCGAATAAGCTTTTAAAACTGCTGGAGGAGCCTCCTGAAAGCACCTATTTTATTTTGATTGCCGAAGATCCCTCTAAAATCTTGCCTACAGTACTCTCTCGCTGTCAGCAAACTCAATTCAATCCACAATCGGAGGAATTACTAAAACAACAACTGACGCAATTCGGCGTAGAAGCTCAGCTGATTCCCAATTTGACTTTTCAAGCGGAAGGGAGCATCGGGAAAGCTTTACAACTGATTCAAAATAATAGTGGACAAGAGGAATTTGAAGGTTTTTGGGTAAGCGGACTACGAGCAGCGTTTATGGCTCGGGGAAATAAAGCCATCGTTTTAGAGCTCTTGCAATGGGCAGAACAATTGGCTCAACTCAACCGGGAAACCCAAAAAGCATTTATAAGCTATGGTCTTCGCTTATTTCGTGCGGCTTTAATGCACAATTATGGGATGGGGGGCCTTGCAAATTTCGTGTCGGGCACTGGATTTAATATCGAAAAGCTGGCTCCATTTATTCATGGCGAAAATATTCTGGATATTGTCTCCCTCCTCGAAAGGTATAGCTATCAACTGGAGCGAAATGCCAATCCAAAAATGTTGTTTACGGATTTAGCGTTTAAACTGACGCGTTTGCTTCATTTGAAGGAATCGGTCGTAGAATAAAGAAGTGTGAAGAATAATTTCCGCTGAAGAGGGCCTTCAAATTTGAGAGTAACCCAATAAACAGCGCCCTTAACCAGGGCCATGAATTCTTTCGGTATTTTTCCGACAAAAGCGAAACATAAAAGGCATCGAACCACAGCGGATAGATCGCTTCTGTTTGCCATCCTTCTTTACTGGCCCATTCTACAAATCCAGTTTTGGAGAAATGCCACAAATGTCGGGGAACATCCCAAGCCGCCCAATGAGTGCCATAATGCTTGGCGTCGAATGAATCCATGTTGGGAAGAGCAACGATTACCCTAGCATTAGGGGTTAAGTGCTTTTTAACCTTCCGTAAAGTATCCGCTGGTTGCTCCAGGTGTTCCAACACATGCCAAAAAGTAAAACAATCCCAGCGATGGTTGGAAGAAAGTTCTGTAAGATTGGAATAAATCGCAAAGCCGTAGTCTTTCGCCTTTTGTTTTGCTAAGGGGTTGGGCTCAAGTCCGTTGAGCGTACTCATACCCTGGTGTTTAAGATATCGGAGAAAATCCCCAGTGCCGCAACCAAAATCAAAGACGGATATGTCTTTATTGAAAACTGATTGGATCTTATTCCATTTGTGCCGAAACATCCTCCCCTGCACTTGTGCATAAACTCGATGAAGTAAAGTCCCCTTTTTTTCTTGATGGGAAATATAATTTGTTGAGGCGTAATAGCCCTGTAGGTCGGTGCCCTTTGATATCACCGTTTGCGCCCATCCGCCCTCTTTTGACCAAGCCAAAGGGAAAGAATCCTGGGAAAGAAAATGATCTGTAATGTTAGAGGGCCTGCGTTTCATAAATGATGGATGTTTCACGTGGAACACTTATCGCCCCAAGTGTACCAACAACACACTGATATCAGAAGGATTGATCCCGGAAATTCGGGAGGCTTGACCCAAATTCTCAGGATTCTGAGCTATAAGTTTTTCTTTAGCCTCGTGCGAAAGGGAAGCCAAAGGTGTATAATCAAAACCTGTCGGGATTTTAATATGGTCCAGGCGTTGGAGTTTCGCTGCCTGTTGTTTTTCTTTCTCGATATATCCTGAGTATTTAATTTGGGTTTCCACTTGATGAAGGGCATCTTGTGAAACCGGTTCATCGGTAAGATATTTATTGAAAGAAGGCAGGCGGGATAAATCAGAAATCCGCACTTGTGGACGGGAAAGTACTTTGTGCCACTTATCGGTTTGCTTGACCGTAGGAACACCTTTACTGGTATATAAATCGTTGACTTCCTGCAAGGGAAAGCTCTCTTTATTAAAGTAATGAAGCAAACGCTCCGTCTGTTCCATCTTTTGGTCTAGTTTTCGTAAACGCGCCTCCGAAGCCAGGCCGATATCATAGGATCTACGAGTCAATCGTATGTCGGCATTATCTTGGCGAAGCAGGGTGCGATATTCTGCCCTGGAAGTGAACATTCGATAAGGTTCTTCAGTCCCTTTTAAGATAAGATCATCAATCAAAACCCCTATGTAGGCCTCATCTCTGCCCAAAACAACCGGGTCTTTGTCATTCACCCATTGATGGGCATTAATCCCTGCCATAAGCCCTTGTGCGGCGGCTTCTTCATAACCGGTGGTCCCATTGATCTGTCCAGCAAAAAATAGATTTTGAAATAATTTGGTCTGAAGACTGTGTTTGAGTTGTGTTGGAGGAAAATAATCGTATTCGATAGCATAGCCGGGACGGAAGAATTTAACTTGTTCGAAGCCTTTTACTTTTCGGAGGGCTTCGTATTGGATGTCTTCGGGTAAAGAAGTGGAAAATCCATTAACATAGACCTCAACAGTATTCCATCCTTCCGGTTCGACAAAAATTTGATGACGGTCCTTATCGGCGAATCGATTGATCTTGTCTTCAATCGAAGGACAATATCGGGGGCCTGTACTTTGAATAGAACCATTAAACATAGGTGAACGATCAAAACCTGTGCGTAACGTATCGTGTACATGAGTACTGGTGTAGGTGATAAAACAACTCCTCTGTTCATTGAGCGGCTCTTTTCTGCCCATATACGAAAATTGATCGGGGTTGGTATCTCCAGCCTGTTCTTCCATCAGGCTGTAATCCAAAGAGCGGCCGTCTACCCTCGGGGGAGTTCCTGTTTTCATACGGCCGGACACGAAACCTAAAGTTTCCAATTGATGGGTGATCCCAGTGGAAGCAGGTTCACCTGCACGACCTCCACCAAAATTTTTGTCTCCAATATGTATCAGGCCATTAAGGAAGGTCCCATTGGTTAGGACAACAGACTTGGACCGGATCGATATTCCTAATGAGGTTTTTACACCTGTAACTCGGTTGGCCTCAATTAAAAGGGAGGTTACCATTTCTTGATAGAAATCTAAGTTTTTAGTTTGTTCCAAAGATTCACGCCAATGTTGGGCAAATAGCATACGATCCGACTGTACTCTGGGACTCCACATAGCCGGTCCTTTAGAACGGTTAAGCATTTTGAATTGAATGGCTGAAGAATCGGAGATCAGCCCTGAATAACCCCCCATGGCATCGATCTCACGTATGATTTGACCTTTAGCAATTCCCCCCATAGCGGGGTTACAAGACATCTGCCCTAAAGTTTGAAGATTCATTGTTACCAAAAGGGTCTTGGAGCCCAAGTTTGCGGCTGCAGCGGCCGCTTCTGCCCCTGCATGTCCACCACCCACTACAATAACGTCATAAATATCCTTAAACATAAATCAAGTGTTCCACGTGAAACATGACAGAAAAAAATTTTCTTCTAAGGTCATTTGTCGTTTGTCTTCTGTGCGCTTATCCTGAAAGCCCATACAATGCAAAAGACCGTGGGCTATCAATCGATAGAGCTCATTTCGTTCCTCCACACCATACTTCAATGCGTTTTGCTTTAGGGCCGGTTTGGAGATAAATACCTGTATCGCAATATTCTTGTCCTCTGAATAATCGAAGGTTATAATGTCTGTGTGCGTGTCGTGTTTCAAAGAGTTTTGGTTCAATTCTAACATATAATCTTGATCAACAAAATTGAACTCTGCGCGGTGAATCCCATAAGAATGACGGTTGCAAAACAGATAAATGTTCTTTTCAACCTCAGCCATATTCGGGACATCAAAGCCTTGAAAAAGAATCATCTTTTTGTTGCAAATATACTGGGCATGCCTGAAAAAGCCGAATTTTGCAAAAAAGGAATGATATGGAAAGAGTTCGCTTTGCACCCAGTCCGACTGGACCTTTACATATAGGAGGGTTAAGAACAGCACTGTTTAATTATGCCTATGCGAAAAAGCACAAGGGAAAATTTATCTTACGCATAGAGGATACAGATCAAAACCGTTGGGTCGACGGTGCAGAAGAATATATTCGTGAAAGCCTGGAATGGTGCGGGATAGAGGCTGATGAAGATCCATTTAAGGGGGGAAAATATGGCCCCTATAGACAAAGTGAACGATTGGAGATATATCAGGAAGCCGTGCAGACATTAATTAATAATGGTGATGCATATTACGCATTCGATACACCAGAATCGTTAGACGAAAAACGAAAATCTTCTGAGGCCAGGGGGGAGGCCTTTAAATACAACTTCAATACACGAAGGGGTCTGGACAACAGTTTGCATATGGATTCCGAAACCTTAGACAAGCGTCTTGAAGATCCCTATGTGGTTCGTCTGAAAATTGAAAACGGAACAACCTTATGCAGGGACGAAATTCGTGGGAGTATAAAGTTTAACAACGAGGAACTGGAGGATAAAATATTAATGAAAGCCGATGGATATCCCACCTATCATTTGGCTAATGTTGTGGACGATCATTTGATGGAAATTACAACGGTTATTCGGGGAGAGGAATGGTTATCCTCCTTGCCTGTACATATATTGTTATATCAGGCTTTTGGATGGGACCCTCCAAAATTCGCTCACTTGCCATTGATCTTAAAACCAAACGGGAAGGGGAAACTCTCAAAAAGGGATGGGGATGCCGGTGGATTTCCCGTTTTTCCTTTAAGCTGGGATGGTGGACTTGGGTTTAAAGAAATAGGCTTTCTTAGAGATGCAATGGTCAATACTATGATGTTGCTGGGCTGGAACTCTGGGGGAGATGAAGAAATCTTCACGTTAGAAAAATTTGTAGAAGCCTTTGAGCTCTCCAGAGTGCAAAAAGGAGGTGCCCGTTTTAATTTTGAAAAATCAAAATGGCTTAACCAACAGTATATCAGGGGTTTGAGTGCTGATCAGCTCGTTCATAATCCCTTTTTTAGTCCTCTCTTGGATAAATTTACTGAGGAGCGTTTGGTCCGAGCAGCATCCTATGTCAAAGATCGATTAGTGTTACTACAGGATCTCGAAAACGAAATCCATTGTTTTTTTGAAGCTCCTGATAGTTATGATCAAAAGGCAATCAGGAAAGCGAAAGCGAAAGGAATGGAGGGAATATTGAATTTTTTAGAAGAGACCTGGCTCCACGAGAATTATGATAAGGATGTTCTGAGTAATTATTGTAAAGAACAGGGGATAGGCTTTGGTGTTGCAATGCAAACCTTACGATTAATATTGGTAGGGAGCTTAAAAGGCCCCGATGTTTTTGATATTTTGAGGTTCCTTGAAAAAGACGTAATTTTTACAAGACTAAACCTCTTTAAATCACAAATCTCATAACCCTATGGACTTTAGCAGTATTATTTGGATTGTACTTCTTGTACTATTACTCTTATCTGGCCTTTTTGTGGTCAAACAACAAACGGCAGCTGTAGTAGAACGCTTTGGAAAATTTGTGGCGGAACGCAAATCCGGGTTACACTTTAAGATCCCATTGATCGACCGAATCCCCGGTCGCATTAGTTTGAGGATTCAGCAGTTGGACGTCATTGTAGATACCAAGACAAAAGACAATGTTTTTGTAAAATTGAAGGTGTCTGTTCAATACAAGGTGATCCCGGATAAGGTATACGATGCCTTTTACAAATTGGATTTTCCTCAGGATCAAATAACTTCCTATGTGTTTGACGTCGTTCGAGCAGTAGTCCCCAAGATGATCTTAGACGATGTTTTTGAAAAAAAGGATGAAATTGCCAATGCCGTTAAAGGAGAGCTGAACGATGCTATGAATAATTATGGCTATGATATCATAAAAGCTTTGGTGACAGACATTGATCCCGATGCCGAAGTTAAGGCCGCCATGAACCGAATTAATGCAGCCGAAAGGAAAAAAGTAGCAGCTCAGTTTGAAGGGGATGCCGAAAGGATTCTGATCGTTGAAAAAGCTAAAGCCGAAGCGGAGAGCAAACGTTTGCAAGGACAAGGAATTGCAGATCAAAGACGGGAAATCGCTCGCGGTTTAGAAGAGTCTGTTGATGTTTTAAACAAAGTAGGGATTAACTCTCAGGAAGCCTCTGCATTGATTGTTGTCACTCAGCATTATGACACCTTACAGTCGATAGGGGAGGAAACCAATACAAACCTGATACTTCTTCCAAATTCACCACAAGCGGGAAGTGATATGCTTAATAATATGGTTGCCTCATTTACTGCAAGTAACCAAATTGGTGAAGCGATGAAGAAACAACAACAAGAAAATCCTCCTAAAAAGGACTAATCCTGTTGTAATTTGGCCCAAGAATCCCGAAGGCCTACAGTTTTATTAAAAACAAGCTTTTCGTCGGTGGAATTAGAATCTACCGTAAAGTACCCTAACCGTTGAAATTGAAAACAGGTTCCGGGTTTGACATGATTTAAACTGGGTTCAACAAAAGCGGTGACTACTTGGTGTGAATTGTGATTGAAGTGATCCAAATGAGACCCCTCTCCCTTATCGGGTGAAGGCGCGGAGTATAAACGATCGTATAGATGAACCTCGGCAGTTAGTGAATCTGCCGCACTAACCCAATGTAGCGTTCCTTTGACCTTGCGTTGACTGGCTTCTGTCCCGGAACCGCTCTTACTATCGGGATCATAAGAACATATGATTTCGGTGATTTCTCCGGAAGAATTCTTTATAACTCTTTCACCCTTAATGATATACGCATTTTTTAAGCGAACTTCTTTACCTAAAGTAAGGCGGAAAAATTTTCGGTTCACTTCTTCCTTAAAATCTTCTCTTTCGATATAAAGTGTTCTCGAAAAAGGAATTTCACGAGTGCCCAAATCGGGTTGTTCAGGGTTGATTTCGCCTTGAAGGCTTTCCTTTTGGTTTTCGGGATAGTTTGCAATGGTCAACTTAACAGGGTTGAGCACCGCATTTACCCTTGGGGCTACATAGTTAAGGTCTTCCCGGACGGAGTGTTCTAACAGGGCCATATCAATTAGGTTTTCGCGTTTAGCGACACCAACTGTATCAACGAAATTACGAAGAGATTCGGGAGTATAACCCCGCCGACGAAGGCCTGCAATTGTAGGCATTCGTGGATCGTCCCATCCAGTAACCAAATTTTTATCGATAAGTTCTTTGAGCTTTCTTTTACTGGTTACTGTATAAGCGAGGTTTAAACGTGCAAATTCTCGTTGTTTGGGTAACATACCCTGCTCTAATTGTAGAGCTTCTAAAAACCATTCATAGAGGTCTCTATGTGGTTTGAATTCTAAAGAACATAAAGAGTGTGATATTTGCTCTTTGTAATCGGATTGTCCGTGTGTCCAATCATACATGGGGTATATGCACCAATCGTCCCCAGTGCGATGGTGGGTCTTAAACATGATACGATACATGATCGGATCTCGAAGAAGCATATTGGGAGAACTCATGTCGATTTTTGCGCGTAGTACGTGACTCCCTTCCGGGTGTTTCCCCGCTCGCATTTCACGAAAAAGAGAAAGGTTTTCTTCAACAGATCGATCCCTAAAGGGGCTTGCTGTGCCTGCTTGAGTTGGAGATCCTTTTTGTTGGGCTATATTCTCAGAGCCTTGACTATCTACATATGCAAGGTTTTTTTGGATTAGTTGTTCTGCCCATTGATAGAGTTGATCAAAATAATCGGAGGCGTAGCAAATGGAGTCCCATTGATACCCCAACCATTGAATATCCTCTTGGATTGCCTGGACAAATTGCGACTCCTCTGTTGCAGGATTGGTATCGTCAAACCGAAGATTAACAGGGGCCTGATACCGAACGCCCAAGTTGAAATTGAGACAAATAGCTTTAACATGACCGATGTGAAGAAATCCATTGGGCTCTGGTGGAAAACGGAAACGCAAAGCCTTGGGGCTCATCCCTAATTTAAGGTCTTCTTCGATGATATGCTCAATGAAATTCAATGACTTTTGCTCCACGATCGATAATTTTGGCAAAGATATACAATGCAAACATTTTGTATAACAATAGGGTGTATCTTTGGGCCGCTATGGGAGTAATTGAAGTTGAAAATATTCGGTTATACGCTTATCACGGCTGCTTGCCGGAAGAAACAGAAATCGGCAGTAACTATCGTGTAGATGTACGGTTGGAGGCTGATCTGAACAAGTCAGTGGAAAGTGATCAGTTGCAGGACACTGTTGACTATGTTACTGTGCATAAAATCGTTTGTGAAGAAATGAAAATTCCCTCAAAGCTTTTGGAACATGTGGTTAAGCGTATACTTGATAGGATTAAAAACTTAAATGGGGTTTTGCAAGTGAAAGTTCGGGTCGCAAAAGAAAACCCTCCTATTGATGGGGATGTAGAATATGTGGCTGTCGCACTAGAGGAAAGCCAGCGGTCTTAGACATAATTTATTACTTTTGTCTAAGCAATGGCACCGTGGCCGAGTGGCTAGGCAGAGCTCTGCAAAAGCTTGTACAGCGGTTCGAATCCGCTCGGTGCCTCTTTTTTAATCATAAGAATGGTTTGCAACCGATAAACAAACCAAAAACGATTAAAACAAATCCCACGATTTTATCCAAAAACGCCAATCGGCTAGGAATCATGAAGCCCTGCACATTGGTCGCCAGACGTATTTTGGCCAATGAGATCCCGAGATAGAAAACAAGAATGGTTCCAAAAAAAATAATATAGGCTCTCGTATCTTGAGTTGCTTTTTGACTGAATAAAACCAAAAGTGTCAACCAATAGCTAATCCCTCCGATATTAAAAATATTCAATAAAAATCCTTTGATTAGGGACTTCAACACGGTTTTTGCTTCGATAGGCTGCGGTTTTTTTGGTGTTCTTTTTTTTATAAAAAAATAGAGACCAAAGCATATAAATAAAAAACCCCCTAAGAGAAATATATCTGTTCGTTGGGTGAAATCTGTCATAAAAGATCGGAGTCCAAGATAGCCGAGAGACAAAATTACAATATCGGCTATTACGCATCCAATATCGAGGATAAATGCCTCTTTCCCTCTGCCTTCGAGAGCCATTTGTATCACAATAAAAAAAACAGGACCCGTCGCTAAAGCATATAAAAATGCAAAGGGAATGGCCGAAAGAAATTCATTCACCTCACTTATTGCATTTCAATGATTTGACCTCCGATTCTTTTTTGAGTCACCAATTTTTTTGGTTTTCCATGCACACGTATTGTTCCCCCTGCGGTTACATGTGCATTTAAAAGGTCTGTGGCATAGACGTAGGCCACCCCACCGGCAGTGACTTTGACATCTGTTTGCTCGGTAATCAGTGTTTCTGCTTCACAGTAGCCCCCACCAGTAACATTGAGGGTGTGAAAAGAACTTTTTCCTTGGATGTTGACCTGTCCTCCTGTAGAAATTCGAGAGGTGATGCGTTTACCTGTAAAATGGACATTGAGCTTGGCCCCTTCTTGGACTTCAAAGCGAATGCTCGTTTGTTCTAAGGGTTCTTGAAAGTCCAGTTTGCTGCCTTGATGCAGCCCGATTCGATCTAGGGGCTGGTTGTAATACAACTCGATATATGAGTATTTCGTCTTAAAAATTTCTTTGAGTTTATACCGTAATTTGAGGGTATTATTTTTTAATGTGGCAACGACTTCCTCAGTATGGTCGCCATGAATCACGATTTTATTTTCTTGAGCCGGTATTGCTTTTATTTGAATCCCTGAATAGATTTTCAGATTCATAAATGGTCCTAACACCAGGGTTTTTGTGGGGCTTTTCGCTACAATAGTATCAGAGAGAACCGAGGTTTGACCCCACCCGATAAAAGAGAGAAAACAAAACAGGAGATACCATTTTCGAATATGCATGTTTAAAATTAACAATTAATCATTCATCGGCAATACCTAAATCGATTTGTCGTTTGTTTAGGTCTGTTTTTATGATCTCAACGCTTAAGGAATCTCCTAGCCTAAATACTTTTCCCGTTTGCTCGCCCATCAATAAATGTTGATCCAGGTCGAAATGAAAGAAATCACCAGGAAGGTCTTTAATGCGAATAAATCCTTCACATTTGTTCGCTTCTAACTCTACATATAGACCCCGTTCTGTGACACCTGAAATCACCCCGGCAAAACACTGTCCCACCTTATCTTCCATAAATTTTACTTGCATAAACTTGACAGAATCCCGTTCGGCTTTGGTCGCAATAATTTCTTTTTGTGTCGCATGCCAACAACTTTCTTCTATCGCTTCTGTAGCAACGGAATTCCCTTGATCTAAATAATGGGTTAAAAGCCGATGAACCATAACATCCGGATAGCGCCGTATAGGGGAAGTAAAATGAGTGTAATAATCAAATGCTAATCCATAGTGTCCTATATTTTCGGTGGTATAAGCAGCTTTGCTCATACAACGTACGGTCAAGGTATCTATCAGTTGTTGTTCCGGGGTGTTATGAGAATCCTGTAAGAGCTGATTTATACTTTGATTTAATTTTTTAGAATTCAAATTTAACGGGTACCCCAGTTTTGTGACAATGCTTTGGAGGTTGAATAATTTATCATAATCCGGTTCGTCGTGGACACGATACACAAATGTCTTTTTGGGGTTTTGCTTACCAATAAATCGGGCCACTTGCTTATTGGCCAACAACATAAATTCTTCAATTAATTTATGCGCATCTTGGGACGTTTTAAAGAAAACAGATTCTGGTTCGTTTTCTTGATTGAGCATGAATTGTACTTCCACACGATCAAATGAAATTGCTCCGGAACTCATGCGTTTTTGACGTAGAATTTTGGCGATGATATTGAGTTGCTGCAGAGCAACGAAGGTTTGATCGTCGACGCTGTATTTCTTTTTGCTTAATGAGACATCTTCTGGGATGTTCTTGTCTTGGGTATCCAGTATGTGTTGAACCTCATGATAAGCGAAACGATAATCGGAACATATCACCGTTCTTCCAAACCATTCCGAGTAAATCTTGCCTTGCTCATCCATTTCGAATACCGCTGCATAGGTATATTTTTCTTCTTGAGGACGTAATGAACAAACCCCATTAGACAAAATTTCGGGAAGCATCGGAACCACCCGATCAACCAAATAAACTGAGGTCGCTCGTTCAGCAGCTTCCTGATCTAATATAGAGTTTTCAGGCATATAAAAAGAGACGTCAGCAATATGAATCCCAACCTCAAATCGACCATTGGTTAGCTTTTTAAAAGATAAGGCATCATCGAAATCTTTTGCTGTTACGGGGTCGATTGTAAAAGTGAGCGTATCGCGAAAATCTCTTCTTTTTTGAATTTCCTCTGATCTGATTTCTCGATCGATCTGCTGGGCTGCTGCCTCAACAGCTTCTGGAAATTCATACGGAAGGTTATACTCGTGTAGAATCGCGTGCATCTCCGTTTGGGTCTCTCCTGGGGTTCCTAAAGACCTTAAAATTGTTCCGTAAGGTGAATCCGCATTTCGTGGCCAATCTTTTAGTACCACAAGAACTTTTTCACCAGCGGTAAAACGCTCTGGTGGGGGCTTGGGTATAAAAAAATCGGTATGTAATCGTGAGCTTCGTGTAAGGACAAAAGCAAATTTCTTATGCCTTTGCAGAATTCCAACAAATTCGGTTTTGAAGCGTTCTAGGATTTCTACTACTTCGCCTTCCATTTGTCCCGAGCGGGAACGATTAAAAACATAAATACGAACGGTGTCACCATCCAAAGCTCTATTGATGTTTTTTCGATGTACAAAAACGTCGTTGTCCAAATCATCTACGAGAATATAAGCATTGCCATTCGACGTAATCTGAACGATGCCGGTATACGACTTTTTGGGGTCTTTTAGCCATTGATATTTTCCGCGTGATACTTCTTTAACCTCTTTTTTAGCTGATGCTTTCTTTAAGATCCGAATCACTAAATTTCTACTTTGTGTATCACGAAGTTGAAGTGCAGCAGTTATTTGCTTATAATTAAATGCGAGAGTTGGTTGGGATTGAAGAAACTGGAAACACTGTTTTTCTAATTTCTTTTCAAGTTTCTTTTTTTTTGTCATGGTCCGAAAGACTCCGACAAAGGTACTCCAAAAGTGATATAAACTTTTTTTAAATCATATTATCATCTTTTTTTTATTTTATTTTCTGTCTTAATGATGATAATTATAGGGTGTGAATAAGGGTAATAAGTTTTTTATTACGGGTTTAATTTATTCCTAAATAGAAATAGACTCACATGATTTAAACACTATAAATTATATTTTTTATCTGATTTATAAGGAGATAGAAATGTTATACACAACTGTTAACTTCTTATATAGGTGATAAAAAAAAGCATTTATTTAACTAAAACCTGTGGGTAAATCAGGAAATTCTGGGAAAAACGTGTCAATAGAAAATCATAGAAAAGAAGACAAAAGAATAATTTTTTATTAAGCAAAAAGGTATTGTAACAGACACCAGATATTTATGCATAGTTATTCACAATTTATCCCGATAAAAGTTAAACTTATACACGGTTTAAATACCTTTATTGACACGTTTAAGGAGCTCAATTATTATGAAAATATTCATCGGGAACGACCACGCCGGTACAAGCTACAAACAGGCCATTTGTGAGTATTTGAAACAGAACGGGCATACTGTCCACAATTTCGGAACCGATGGCGATAGCAGTGTCGATTATCCTGATTTTATTCACCCTGTCGCCCAAGCGGTAGAGGAAGAAGACACTCTGGGTATCATCATATGCGGAAGCGGGAATGGGGCAGCAATGACTGCGAACAAGTACCCAAAAATTCGTGCGGCCTTATGTTGGACTAAAGAGATCACAGCATTGGCACGCCAACACAATAATGCCAATATCATGAGTATTCCCGCACGTTTTGTAGCCTTGCCACAGGCATTGGAAATGGTAGATACATTTTTACAAACCCCTTTTGAAGGCGGCAGACATCAAAAACGCGTTGTAAAAATTGACTGCTTCTGAACCAATACAATACCGATTCTCCACATTTCACCTGCTCAGCAACGAAGAGCTCTATGAAATTTTAGCTTTTCGTGCCGAGGTTTTTGTGGTAGAACAAAATTGTCCTTACCAAGACCCGGACGGGCAAGATGAAAAAGCCATCCATTTGCAACAACTTTCCGGAAATCGCTTAGTCGGCTATGCACGATTATTTCAAGGAAATGAATATCATATTTTAGGACGAGTGTTGATACGCGAAAAGGAACGGAGCAAAGGTCTGGGACACGCTTTGATAGCTGCCGCTTTAGGTTATATAACTAACGAATGCCCACCAAAGCCCGTTAAAATATCAGCACAATTGCATTTGGAAAAGTTTTACAATACACATGATTTTAAAGCTGTGGGCGAAAGTTATTTAGAGGACGGTATTCCTCATATTGCCATGATTCGACAGCCGGATTAATTGGGCGGATCCATTTCTATGCGAGATAAAATTTGTGCACATTCTTTTTTTAAAGTTTCATATTCCGGGAATAGATGGCTTTTATAGACCCACATGGAATGAATATTACACTTACTCGTTTTGCTTTCAATGGTGTTTTCTTTTAATGCCGCTCGGATTTGTCTTTTGATCCGGTTCCGGTCAACAGCTTTAGAAAATTTTCGTTTCGAAACACTAATTCCGGCATATAAGCGACCCATATCTCCGGCAGTTCCCTCGGAAGAAAAATAGCGGACTATGAGCAGCTTTTCGCTTTGAAGTGTTTTAACCCCCTTTTGCTCGAAAAGTGCGACAATTCGCTTTTCCCCTTTGAGTCGCTTCAGCTTCATGGACTAGAGGACGTTGCCGAATAACTGTTGTTTTCCCGATTCAGATCGGCCATATACATGCTTGGATCGATAATGATTGTATCGATAGCCTCTTTTGGGGTGTCTAATTCAAGGGTATAATCCGGATTGGCCCAAGACCAGTCGGGATGTATTTTCCAGTTAATTGCATAAGGGTTTTCTTTGGTTCCCCGTAATAGAGGAATTGAGATGTGATGAATTTGTTGCGACCCATCTTTCAGCACAACTAAAATGTCTAACGGCATGGGCATGTCACCGTATCTTTTCAGTTGAACTTGGGTCCCTTGTTCTGCAGCGACAACCTTTTCAATTCCATAATCAATTCTATTAGTGGTTTGGGTCCAATCGGTTAAATACCATCGCAATTGAAGCCCTGAGACCCGTTCGGCGACGCGGCGGAAGTCATTAGGAGAAGGGTGTTTAAATTTGAATTGATCATAATATGCTTTTAACGTTTCTGTCAATTGTTTTTGACCAATCACATACCCCAATTGCCCCAAGAATACGGCACCTTTACTGTAAGCAGCACGCTCATAAGCTAAGTTATAAGCATAACGATTCGCGTTGGTTGCCATGGGTTCTTCTACGCCAGAGGTTGCCAAGTAGTAATACCCCCGGTAGGAGCCCTCCAAGGGAAAGCGTTTGTTTTCTTCAAGAATGATATCTTCGGCTATGGTAGAGATATAGGAAGTAAAACCTTCATCCATCCATTCGTGTTTCATTTCGTTAGTCGCCAAAACGTGTTGAAACCAAGAGTGGGCAAGTTCGTGAGCAGTCACACCGAAAAGGCTTCCAAATTTTCGAGTTCCAGTGATCAGAGTCAGCATGGCATATTCCATCCCGCCATCTCCGCCTTGAACGACACTGTATTGTTTATAAGGATAAGGCCCAATGTTTTCATTGTAAAACTGCATAAGCTCGGCAGTTTTCGGCTGTAACTTTTTCCAATTCTTTTTAATCTTCGGATCGTTTTTATAGAAAAAATGGAGTTGCACACCATTAGGACCGGGATAGCGGTCGTGAATATATTCGGGATCGGCAGCCCAGGTGAAGTCGTGTACCCGAGGAGCGATAAACCGCCATTTAATTTTTCCTTTCCGGACCTTGGGTTTGGCATTTTCGGCATACCCGTGTCCTACCTTTTCGGGTTCTTGAAGATATCCACTAGCGGCAACAGTGTAGTCCTTGTCAATAAGTAGAGTGACGTCAAAATTCCCCCAGACGCCGTGAAACTCTCTTCCTAAATAGGGTTCTGCATTCCAGCCTTCATAGTCATATTCCGCCATTTTAGGATACCATTGGGCCATTGATAGCGCGACACCTTCAGCCGATTCGCGGCCTGCCCGCCGAACCATCTTAGGGACCTGTCCTTGAAAGTCCAGAGTCAGAATGGTCTGGTCTCCGGGCCCTAAGGGTCTATTGAGGGGGACTTCGAGAATCGTTCCTGACAGCTCCGGGACAATTGAAACCCCGTCTTGTTTGAGGTTTTGCACCTTCAGATATCCAATTTCATTCGGCTTTAAAGCATCTATATCTACACGAATCCGTGTGTTGGTATCTAAACCTTTTTTAACGCGAATGGCCATTTCACTTCCCGGCTGAAAGGCATTGTAGTAGAGATGATAAAAAACTTTGTGTAAAGTTTCAGGGGAATTATTGGTGTAGATGAGTTTCTGTGTTCCTTGGTATTGGAAATTTTGAGCATCGACCTCTACCTCCATGGTATAGTCTACGGCTTGTTGCCAATATTCTTGAGCATGGGTCACCTTCAATGAAAACACCAATAATAGAGCACATAAATAAAGTCGCATAAGGTTAAGTTTAGAATCTAAAGAGTGAAACTACAAAAACTCCCTAATACTCAATAGTCAGGAATCTAAAAAACCGCGGAACTGAGCAGGAACTGTCTTAGTGTTGAAAATAATCCTGAAAACGGCTATACTCACTTAGGCGAGGACCTCGATCAGTTGCCTGAACTGAGACCAATTCGTGGTGAGGGTCGTGTTCCAGCAGCAGCAGATAGTTTTCTTGAATGGCTTGTTCTAAAAACAGCTGCTTTTCTTTCATGGTTTGCAGGGGTCGAACGTCATAACCCATTAAATACGGAACAGGAATATGCCCGACAGTAGGGATCAGGTCGGCAACATAAACAACGGTTTTTTCCCGGTAATCAAAAACCGGCAACATTTGTTTTTCTGTATGCCCATCCATTAAAAAGACATCAAAACCTAATGGAGTAGAGATTCTTTCCCCGGTTTCAGAAATCAGTCGCAATTGTCCGCTGGCTTGTATAGGCTGCAAGTTTTCGTTTAAAAAGGAGGCTTTTTCTCTTGGGTTGGGGGCCGCCGTTGCCCAAGACCAATGGTCTTGATGCACCCAATAGTGTGCATTCTTAAACAAGGGGTATACTTCTCCAGCGGAATTGCGTTTAAAAGCACCCCCGCAATGATCGAAATGAAGATGCGTAAACAAGACATCGGTAACCTCATCGAGGTGAAAACCGGCATCACGAATCGAATTTTCTAGAGTGAAGTCTCCCCAACGATCGTAGTAACTAAAGAACTTATCACTTTGTTTGTTTCCCATGCCGGAATCGATCAAAACCAGACGGTTTTCCATTTCCACCAAAAGACAGCGGCTGGCCATTTCAATTCGATTATTGAGATCAGAGGGATTGGTTTTATTCCAGATCGTTTTGGGAACCACACCAAACATGGCCCCGCCGTCGAGTTTAAAATTTCCGGCTTCGATGGGGTAGAGATTCATAGGCGATTGTTCAAGTGTTTAAGGCTTGAGGATTCGTTCTAATTCTTCTGCAAAGGCCCACATTCGCTTAATTTCTTCAATAGACGATAAACGTCGTTTGCCTTTAATGAGGATCGACTGCCCGTCGGATTCAATGTAAAAAACGGGATGACTTTCAAAGAATAAAACCAGCTGTGGTGTAAAGAAGGTTTTGATTTTGCGTTCGGAGGGAGCTCGCAAGACGAAGTTTTTGGAAAATTCGGGATACTTTTTGAAGTTGATGTGTTGCCAGTCCGAAACGGGATGAAAAACTGTAGACAGCAGGTCTTCTCTTTGAAGCGTAAATTTCGGAAGCTTTTGTGGTGCCTGTATGTTTAAAAAAGTGGCTCTTAAGTCTTCCTTTGCGATAAAAGCACCTTCAGAAAAGGACAAATCAAACATATGAGTATTTGCATCCGGGCTTTGCAAAATGTTGAATTGATAGTTGATAATTCGCGATTTGAACAATTCAAAAGAATCCAGCCCTTTAGGTGCGTTATTAATGGCGGGGTCGAAATTCCAATTCAGCGTTTCTGCAAAAGATTTAAGTTGGGTTTGCCGACGCGTCAAGCGATCACTAAACGACAAAACATTGCCTAGAGGTAAAGCCTTTCGCAGAGCAAAAGGATGATTGGTCGGGGCCTCATGGACATCCAGGCCAATGACCTCAAATTGCCCTCCTAGCCGCTCAAAAGCCTCCTGATAGTTATGGATGCCTTCCATCACGGTATGGTCCACAAAGTCGCAAAGCGAAAAATCCACAATCACGTGACTGTTCATAGCAATTTCATCAAGTTTGCCTTTCAGCTTAAAGAAGTTTAAAAAACTACAGAAATTTTTGACACTCACATAGTAGTTACCACTATCGGCTTCTTGAAACATAAGTACATTGGGTTTTAACCAATTGCGGCTGAAAATGGCAAAATCTCGGTTAAGGAATAAGTGTACTAAAAAAGTCCCCAAAATACCCAAGAGAATCCCCGTAATTAAATTGGTGAACAGGGTTCCCACTAAGGTCAATAAGAAAATAAAGGCTTGTTCTTTTCCAATGTTATAAATCCGAAGTAAATTTTCAGGGGTCGCTAAACGATATCCGGTAAACACTAAAATTGCCGCCAAAGCAGGCATGGGAATTCTTTGAATTTGCGGGCTTAACAACAAGATAAACAATACCAGAAAAAAGGCGTGAAAAAAGTTGGCGGATCTATTGGTTCCACCATTGTTTACATTCACGGAACTTCGAGCGATTACGGTAACTACATTAAGCCCCCCCAAAAAGCCGCTAACCATGGTTGCAAGTCCCAAAGCTCTTAGATCTTTATTGATATTCGATCGCCGTTTTTTGGGATCGAGTTTGTCGACAGCGCGGATGCTCAAAAGGGCCTCAATGCTGGCCACCAGGGTAATGGAAACTACTGCGCCCCAAAAGGCTCCTTGGGACCATTTTCCAAAATTGGGTTGCGGGAGCTCGCCCAGTAAGTCTGCTGGTAATTGAATTAATAATTCCGCGGGAATACTCAAGGGACTTCCCGCAACAAATTCAAAGTAATAGCTTGCACAAACGGTTGCCATCACCACCCACATGGGGGCAGGAATCAAGTGAAACCATGGATTTCGAATTCGGGCATATACAAATAAAAAGATTAAGCTCCCTACTCCGATAGCGCCCGGCAAAAGCGAACTGCTCCCCCAAAGGGAGAGCCAATTTTGGAGACTTTCGGGGATTCCCATCAAGAGGCTTACTGTAGAGCCTTGAACTCCTGCAAAGCCGAGCATCACATGAAACTGTTTGGCCAAAATCCCCAGTCCGATGGCTGCTAACATCCCTTGTAAGGCAGTGGCTGGAAAAAACTCACTCAAGGCGCCCAACCGAAGTAGTCCAAACAAAAAAAGGAGTCCACCGGAAACAACGATGGCAGCCAGAGCGTAAAGATATCCTTGATAGGAGTCGCCATCCCCTAAAGCGACAATGGCCGCTAAAACAACTATGACGAGCCCGTTCCCCGGGCCAGTGATTGTGAGTTGAGACCCTCCTAAGAGGGCACACAAGGAACCGCCGACGATGGCTGCTATAATTCCTGCTATTGGGGGAGCGTCCGAAGCTATGGCTAGTCCTAAGCCCAAGGGTAAAGCAATCAGAGAAACCACAAAGCCCGAAAAAATATTTTTCGGCAATTCCATAATGAAAGATGGATTTTGTGTTTTATTCATGGCTTTGTGTATTTACAATAAGAACATCGGTGGGTAATTCCGCTAATATATGTTCCAAGTCACGAGGAATCAGTCGGCGAAAAAATGAACTGCGATTTTCGGCATTCATGATCAATAGGTCTGCTCTGACCACTCGAGCATAGTGCCCAATAGAATACCCACGACTCCCGAAAATACTTTGGGTTTTCCATTGGATGTTCTTTTTTAAAGTGCTTTGGAGTTTTTCCATAAGGGTTTGAACACGGCTATCTTCCCGACGTTTGAGTCGTTCTTTGTTAATGTTGGCTTTTCGTAGACTTCGATCATCTTCTACACTGACTTTTACCTCTGAAGGGCTGATTTCTTCAACTAAGGTAATTCGTTCACATCTTAGTGCTTGCGAAACTTCAAAAGCCGTTTCGATGGTTTGCTTCGTTTTGGGGCTTTCTAATCCGTTGACGACAATGTGCTGGCAGGCTTTCCTTTCAATAGAGGGGTTGGAAATTAGCAAGACCGAACAAGGGGCTTTACGCGTAATTTTTCGCGCGATCGACCCTGTATAATAGCGCAAAACATTTTCCCGTTTCAGGGCTCCGATCAACAACAAGTCTATTTGATATTCTTCAATGGCTTCGAGGAGAGAACCGACCGGATTTCCGAGTTTCCAGTGCACATGTACTCCACTGGAATACTGTCCCTTATTGGTTTCTAAATGCGCTTGGAGTTGTTGTTCTTTCTCTTCATTTTTTTCACCCACATGTACCAAGAAAAGCTCTGAACCAAAAAATTGACTCAGGCGGATGGCTTCTGCCAAATTTGCCCCCAAAGAGGGGGAAAAAGCAAAACCAAACAGGATTCTTTTAAATGGCTGTAACATAAATCATTCCTATATTTTTCTCCGATGTAACGACACCTCGAGCCTTTGTTAGTTTATTGGCTTCCTCCAAAATAGGAAAAAACTTTGATTTGTAGTTGGGATTCATCCACTACAATTGTTCGTTAAAGAAACCCTTAAAAACCCTAATTTTAGAACCTAAAATCGAATTCATGTGACCCTGATGGTGTTTTTTCGCTCGTTCTTAAATTGGATTTTGTTCGTCTCTTGGCTAAGCCATACGGTTGCATCTGCTTGGGCGCAACTAACGCCGCCCATTGAAAACTATTTGCCGGAGGTTTATGGAGGTGAGAACCAAAGCTGGTCGATTACCCAAGCAGAAAACGGATCAATTTATTTTGCCAACCACATTTATTTACTCGAGTTTAACGGGAATCAATGGAAACCTTACCGTTCGGAAAGTTATCAGCCGATTCGAAAAGTTTTTGCTTTCGAGGATCGGGTATACAGTGCAGGCTATATGACTTTTGGCTATTGGGAAAGAGATGCTAAAGGGGCCATGAAATATCATTCCCTTACAGAACAATTAAATATTCCCATTCTGAATGGAGAAGAGTTTTGGGACATTCAACAGGTGGATGGTCTTTTTGTTTTTCAATCGTTATCCCGAATTTATATTGTTGACCAGTCGTTAAAGACCTACGATATTATTAAAAATAAAACCACCAAAGCAGGATTATATTTAATTGATGGAACTTTGTTTTTTGTCGATAGTAGAAAGGGGCTTCGAAAAATCCAAGAGGGTTTGATTCAACCAATTAAACAACAATCCCCCACAAAGAATGATGTAGTAGGCCTTATTTATCTGAATAAAAGCCCTCATTTTGTGACATCCACAGGAGACCTTTATGCTTTGGAAGACGACGCTCTGGAATTATCTTCCGTCAATTTTAATGCATACGATGAAATATACCGTATTTATCAATCGGCTTCGGGGGAAATATATCTAGGAACGGTAAACAAAGGGCTTATTAGTTTCAATAGTCAACAGGAGTTAAGCTATCAAATTGACAAAAATTCTGGAGGAATCAATAATACCGTTTTATCTCTGCTGGAAGATCAGGAGGGGAACATTTGGGCCGGCTTAGATAGAGGCATCATGAAACTTAATCTATTGAGCCACATCCAAGAATACAATAACAACCCGAACGATTTAGGATCGGTCTATGCATCTATTGAATTTGAGGGGCGTTGGTACTTAGGCACGAATCAAGGACTGTTTTGCAGTACAGCTAAAGGGCGCTCTTTTGAATTGGTGAAAGGCACCTCAGGTCAGGTGTGGGGTTTAGATGCAGTAGCAGGAAATTTGTTTTGTAGTCATAACAGAGGCCTTTTCCAGGTGGAAGGGACCACAGCAAAATGGTTAGGAGAACAAAACGGGAGTTGGAGAGTTAAACTTCACAAAGACTCTTCTGGCCAATCTCTTTTAATCTCAGGGGGTTATGAAGGCTTATATATCTATCATCAAGTGAACGGTCGTTGGCAGTTGCGCAACCAGTTGGAAGGCTTAAATATCTCCAGTCGTTTTTTCGAATTTGCGTCCACGCAAAATTGGTTGGTGAACCACGAGTTTTTAGGGGTCTATATTTTTGAAGTGGATGAGGGGTTCAATCGAATTACTCGACTTGACCACAAAAAACCTTTTGGGGATACGTCTAATTTATTTCACTTTTTAGACAATCTCTACTACTTAAATTCCAACGGGGTGTTTTCATTTCAAGAATCCGAAAACAACTTTGTTTTTGATAGCCTAATGACAGCTAAAACAGACCCACAAACGCTGAAGTCAAGTTATATTTATTCTCCAATGGAGGAGTATTTATTGATGTTTTCAGAACAGGGACTTCGAAGAATTCGCTCACATGATCTCAACCAAACCCTTTTGGTTGATGAAATCTACCTCCCCCCTTTTGTCATGCAAAACTTAGGAAATCCGGGTTTTGAAAATGTGCATCCATTAGCTTCCGGCAATTTTATTGTGGGCTTAAGCGATGGATTTATCACGACCCAAAGCACTTATGAACCTGGCCCTGTCGTTCAAGAACCTTTTCTAAATGATGTTTCTCTATTAGTTGACGATCAGTGGACTTCAGTGGCTTTACAACAGGCCTCGGAGGTATTTCCGTTTGATAAGAATTCCATCCGTTTTTCGTTTCATGTACCTTGTTTTCAAAAACACGAACCAATAGTTTTTCAAACAAGGCTGCTGGGGGCCAAAGATCAATGGAGTTCTTGGGGCTTAGAGTCGACCCAAGAATATTATAAACTTAAACCGGGGAATTATGTTTTTGAGGTGCGATTTAAAAAAGGTGCGCAGCTAGGCGAAGAAACGCTGCGTTATGCATTTAATATTGCCCGTCCCTGGTATTTAACTGATCTAATGGTGATCTTGTATATCGGGTTGATTGCCCTAACAGTTTCTCTGATTTTCCGATTAGGGCATCGCTACAGAAAGGTTCAAATTCGCCTTAGGGAAGAGAAAGCCGAGCGGATTCAACAATTGGAATTACTTCACCAAAAAAACAATTTGATCCAAGGGGAGAACGATCAATTGAGACAGGAATTGCATCAAAAAAAGAGAGAACTCACATTTACACATCAAAATATCCTTAAAAATAATTCGATCCTTACACGGTTAAAAGCGAATTTGGAACGAGAGGAAAGCAATTATCCTAAACTTCAGGAGACTCTCCAATTGATTGATAAAAATTTAAACTCCCAAGACGATTGGCAAAACTTTGAAAAATCATTTAATGAATTAGACAATAATTTTATTGTAAAAATAAAAACACAACATAAGAGCTTAACTCCTCAGGATATTCGTTTGATTTCCTATATCCGAGTAAACTTAGATAGTAAAGAAATTGCAGAGCTCTTAAACATAACAACGAAAAGTGTAGAGATGAAAAGATATCGCTTAAAGAAAAAACTCAATCTTAAACAAGAAGACAAATTAAGCGACTACATCCTTTCTATTGGGGAATAAAAAAACTCTACAAAAACACTCTAAATTAAATTTAAGTTAACTTAAGATTTTAACATAACTTGCTGTTAATTAGAGAACTATAACTAAAATTAAAATTAAGAGTTAATTTGTTGCATTCCACAAAAAACCCTACATAGCATCATTTTGCTATATTGGGGATCCTTAAAACCAAATTGTTTCAATTTTTTGTCGAATGAAATATTTAAACACTTTCCTTTTGTTAGCCTTTTCTTTGATAGCATTTGCTCAACAACAATCCATAGAAGGGGTCGTCTTGGATGAAAACGACAGCCCCTTGCTAGGGGTCAACATTTTTGTTAAAGGAACAGCTAATGGAGTTACCTCAGATTTTGATGGAAATTTTCAAATAGCAGTCAACCTGGGAGAAACTTTAGTATTTAGTTCCATTGGGTTTAAAACTCAAGAACTGACCGTAAATTCTTATGACCAATTGAGTGTTGTCCTTATCGGAGATGCTGAATCTTTGGATGAGGTGATTATTACGGGCTATGGAAGTCAGAAAAAAAGCAATGTAATTGGTTCGGTGGTTAGTGTTGATGTAGAGGAGGCGAACAAATTGCCGACCACCAATGTATCCGAACTTTTAAGAGGGCGCGCTGCTGGGGTACAAGTGAACTTAGGAGATGCCCGCCCGGGAGGAAACTCCAGCATTGTTATACGAGGGAACGTCTCCGTTGCAGGCGGAAACAATCCGCTTATTATTGTCGATGGGCTTCCTTTCGACAGCCTGAATGATATTTCTCCAGACGATATAGCGAGTATTGAAATCCTGAAGGATGCTTCCGCAACGGCCATTTATGGAGCACGTGCCTCAAATGGAGTCGTTTTAATTACGACTAAGTCGGCCAAAGAAGGAGAGGCCCGTTTCAATTATCACGGCTACCTCACCAGCCAAACCATCCAACGAAATTTTAATCTCTATACCGGACAGCAATTTGTCAATCTTAGACGAGAAGCCAATCGCAACCGGCGTACAGGAGAATATTTAAGTGATGGGATTATTTTCTCGCGATTCGAGAGAGAAGCGATCAACGACAACTCTTTTATCGATTGGGAAGATTTAGTACTGAACGATGCACGAATCGAGAATCATACCCTTAGCGTGAGTAAGGGCTCTGAAAAAACCAAGTATTATTCTAGTTTGACGTATTTCAAACAAGACGGAATTATCCCCAACTCAAAGTTTGATCGCTTGAGTTTTAAGTTAAACCTCACTCAACAACTAACCGATAAAATAGGTTTAGATGCGATTATCAATTATCAGGACTCTAAACAAGACAAAGAAACCGGGGGATTAAATTTTACGACCATCACCCCATTGGCCAAGCCTTTTGACGAAGAAGGAAACATCGTAAAATATTATTTAGGACCTACCGACACGACCTATATAAATCCGCTCTGGGATCAGGAAGAGTCTACTGACAAATCCCGTACTAATTTATTTGATCTAAGTCTGCGATTAAATATTGATTTACTTCCAAATCTCAAGTATACCTTAAAAACTTTTCAACGGAATCGGCACCTTAACCAGGGGGTTTATCGATCTTCTCAACATTCGCAAGGAGATGAAGGAATCCAGGGTGTTGGGGTACTAATCGACAGTAAATACACCCAAAGTTTGTTGGAAAATATTTTATTCTACACCCCTAACGTGGGCGCCAACCACAGTTTGGATTTGACGGCTGTACAATCGGTTGACGAGCAAAAATCCCAGTACACACAATTGGACAAATCCGGATTTACTAACGATAACCTATTATACAACGGACTGGCTACGGAATTGCTCAACAATGTTCGATATGTTAGTCGTCGTCGGATCCTTTCCTTTATGAGTCGAGTGCGTTATTCTTACAAAGACAAGTATTTGTTGGAAGCTACTATGCGTGCTGATGGGTCGTCTGTGTTTGCTGAAAATCAAAAATGGGGCTATTTCCCAGCTGTTTCTACGGCATGGAAAATGCACAAGGATTTAAATCTTAATCCAGATATAGTCAACCAACTGAAGCTTCGAGTCAGTATGGGGGCGACTGGAAACCAAGGGATCAATTCTTTGGAATCTCTGGGAGTTGCCGATTTTACCCCCTATGTTTTCGGAACTCAAGTCGTTGGAGGCTCAACAGCTTCTTCACGGCTACCCAACCCGGACCTTAAATGGGAAACGACTACTACAGCCAACCTTGGTCTTGATTTTGGGTTGTTTCGCAATCGATTAACGGGAACCATAGAAGCTTATCAAGCCAATACGACGGATCTGCTTTTGGACCGATCCATTGCTTCATCTACCGGATATGATGTGATTCGTTTCAATGTAGGAGAACTGCAAAACCGAGGAATTGAGTTCACCTTGAACGGGAGTCTATTCACCACTGATGACTTCAGCTGGGACGCGAGTTTCATGGCCTCCTCCAATAAAAATGAGGTTATTTCACTGACTGGAGAACGCGACAGTGAAGGAAACTTTATTGACATCCCCTCTTCTTCAGGGCGATTGTCCATAGGGCAGTCGATCAACAACATTTGGCTCCCTCAATACGACGGGATTTTTCAAGAGGGAGACGACATCGCCGGTTCCGGAATTCCAACAGCCCAACCGGGAGATGTTCGTGTAATCGACCAAAACGAGGATGGGCAAATCGATAACCGAGACAATGTTTTTACGAATACAGATCCCAAATGGTTTGGCTCATTTACGTCCACCATTCGCTACAAAAACTTCGATTTATTTATGGACTTCTATACGGTTCAGGGAGCAACCCGGATCAACTCTGTTTTGGCCAACGGAGAACTTTGGAAAGGATCGATCAATGGTATTGTAACGCCTTATTATACCCCTGAATATCCCTCTACAGAATATCCAAGGCCTAAACCGATCACTCATGCGCATTTATATTCATTTGCCGTGAGGGATGCGTCTTATATCCGTTTAAGAACACTTTCTTTGGGCTACAATATTCCCAAAAGCCTGTTATCCAATATTAATGTAAAATCGGGCCGAATCTATTTTACCGGGACCAACTTAGTGACCCTGACAGATTTTAAATCCTATTCCCCGGAACAGGATTTATTCAACGGGGTTTTCCCGGAGACAATGAACCTTACGGTAGGAGTAAAGTTTGAATTTTAAAAGAAACTAACGAATTGACATGAGAAATAAACGTTTTATTTTTTCGATTGGCCTTTTGGCCTCATTTCTATGGACATCTTGTGAAGAAGATTTTCTAAAAGACGAGTTGTTGTCGAATACCTCTGTGGATTTTTTGTATTCCAGTCCTGAGGGTCTAGAAAATGCTGTAGTAGGGTTATATGCGCTTAACCGGCAGCCCTATGATTTCTACACCTGGCAAAATGTTACCTGGAATGGAATGATTCCATTGATATTAACGGCAAAAAGTGATATTGCTGTAGGGATTGATGGGGAAATATCACTTTACAGTCGCTTAACTTGGGGAGCTACCCGAGGCGATTTTGGAGTAACTGCAGGCTACAATCTTTTCTGGTCTCTCAACTACAAGATTATTGACCGGGCAAATGCAATTATTCAAGGAGCAGAAGCCTTAATTGACGCAGGTGACACCACTGTGGGATTAACCCAGACTTTGGCCGAAGCCAAAGCCATGCGAGCACAATCCTATTTTACGCTCTATCGAATGTTTAAAAACATTTACATCAAAACAGAGCCAACAAATCCTGAAACAGCATTTGATCGCGCTCAAGACAAATCTTCTGAGGCAGATATTTTTGCGTTAATCCGTTCCGATCTCAGTTATGCCAGTCAAAATTTACAGTATCAGAGCACACAGTTTGGCCGTTGGAACAAAGGAGCTGTAGATCATTTGCGGGCCAAAGTAGAAATGTGGCAAAACGAATATCAGGCAGCTGCCGATATTATCGATCAATTGATTAGCAATGGGCCTTATAGTTTGGTAGGTGTAGACCAAGTTTTTGATGGAGAGCTCAACCATTCTGAAACGCTGTTTGCGATTAATTTCGAAAAGCAAACCATCGGAGGAGGAGGGCCAAATATCACCAACTGGAGTGTTGTGTCGGCCTATTGGAATGCCGACGGGCTCGTGCAATCCCTCGAAAATGGAGGAAACGGATTTGGTTTTATCAGTCTTAACGAATATGTGGTTGACCTCTTAAACGAAGACCCTAACGATCGTCGTAAGGACAATACCTATTACATCTTTGAGTATTTGTACAACGATGAAAATACCCTTCCTAATGGGAAGCAATTGGGCCAACCGTTGGATTTATATTCCAATCATCCCACAAACCCAAATGAATTTTTCCCGTATCACAGACGTCAAAACCCTGGGGTCCTTAAATATTTTGACAGTTCCATCGAGCCTACCGATCGGGAGCACTTTACCAATGTGATGATTTATCGTTTGGCAGAGTCATATTTAATCGGTGCGGAGGCGCATATGCAATTGGGGAACAATACACGAGCCTTACAATACCTGAACGATATCCGTGCACGTGCAGGAGCAGCTCCGGTCAGTACTATTGATATCGATGTGATCTTGGATGAGCGTGCCCGAGAATTGGCTTTCGAGGGCCAGCGCTGGTACACCCTAAAGCGTACAGGAAAAATGTATGAATACTTAATGGATCATATGAACAACGATAATATGAACGAATATTATTATCCCGACGGAAATCCCAAGGACCTCTATCGGGCACATATGGAAAACCTTCCAATCCCTCAAGAGCAATTAGACTTGCTCGGGGATAATTACCCTCAGAATGAGGGCTATTAATACTGTAATCTTTTAACTAAACCTGAAACTAAATGAAAACAACTATTCAGAATTTCAAAACAGTTGCAATGCTTTTCACAGCACTGCTACTTTCTTTTAGTCAGATTTCATGTTCGAATGACGACGATGACGCACCACCACCAGTGGTAGTCGATAACAATGATGACAACGGTGGTAACGGTGGTAACGGCGGCGATGGTGGTGATGGCGGCGATGGTGGTGATGGCGGTGATGGCGGTGATGGCGGCTGTGAGTTTGAAAACGTTAATCCCAACCTCAATAGTGGAACCATCGATTTCGAATGCTCTGGAAATGCATTCCTTGCAGCAGATGAGCTAAACGACGAAAATCCCAATGGGAACTGGGGTCGTTTTGGCCCTGGAAGTGGAGGAGACGAATTTTTAACCTTAAACTACATAGACAATCCTTACTCTGGAGGGATCAACACTTCCGGACGAGTATTGGCAGTAACTGAACAGGCTGGAGTTGAAAACTGGTCCGGGTTCTTTTTTGATTTGGAAGAGAAAATCAATTTTCCTGCAGGTCAAGGAGCGATTAAGGTCAAGGTCTATTCCGAAGCTCCCGATCAAAATGTACTTTTAAAGCTTGAAGACAAAACAGACGCGAATATTACTACAGGAGACCGTACTGCTTTGACTACAGCCTCGGGGGAATGGGAAGAAGTTGTCTTTAACATCTCCGAAGATATGAGCGGGACGTATGACCGTATCGTATTCATCATGAACTTGGGTGCTTCAAATGATGCTGAGCGAATTTATTATTTGGATGATATCGCATTTTCTGAGCCAGTTGAGGTGGTTGTCCCAGACGACCCAACAACAGCTGCACCTACACCAACTCAAGACGAGTCTAGCGTACTATCCATCTTTAGTGATGCATACACAAACGTAGAAGGAACCAACTTTAACCCAGATTGGGGACAATCTACAGTTGTAGAAGAAGTTTCTATCGACGGGAACAACACCCTGAAATATGGCAACCTGAACTATCAAGGAACTGAGTTTTCTCCAGCCTTAGATGTATCGGGTAAAACAACCTTACATATCGATTACTGGACGCCTAACGCAACTTTCCTAAATTTCTACTTGATTAGTCCTGGTCCTGCAGAAACTTCAGTAGCCTTAAATGTAGACAATCTTGGTCAGTGGCAGAGCATAGACATTCCATTGAGCAGTTTCTCAGATGTCGTAACCCTCTCTGATGTAATCCAATTCAAAGTAGAAGGAAACGGAAATGTATTCTTTGACAACATTTACTTCTATGGTTCTAGTGCTTCTCCAGGAGCTGCTGCTCCGGCACCAACACATCCAGAATCTGAAGTGATGTCTATTTTTAGTGATTCCTATACAGATGTAGCCGGAACCAACTTTAACCCGGACTGGGGACAATCAGGTACTGTAGAATTTGAAGAGCTTTCAGCTGGAAATTCTGCTATGAAATACACCAACCTAAACTATCAAGGGACTCAATTTGGAGCAGCTCTTGATGTAACAGGTAAATCACATATTCACTTAGACTACTGGTCGGCGGATGCTTCAGAACTTAACTTCTTCTTGATTAGTTCTGGTCCTGCAGAAGTCGCCTATGCTTTACCGATCCAAGCGGGAAGCTGGCAAAGTGTAGATATCCCATTAAGTGAGTTCTCAAGTGTAGTAGATCTCGCTGATGTGATTCAGTTTAAAGTGGATACTGGAGCCAACGGAAGTGGAGTAACTGTGTATTGGGATAATATTTATTTCCATGGAACAAGTTCAGGAACCACAGGAGGAAACTCTGGAGGGAGCAGTGGCGGAACTTCTGCCAATCAACCTTCGACTTCAGCTCCAACACCAAGTCAAGCAGACGCTGATGTGATCTCTATTTTTAGTGATGCATTTACTGATGTAGCAGGGACAGATTTCAACCCGAACTGGGGACAGTCTACTGTAGCGACTACAGAATCTTATGTATCGGGAGACTCTGTATTGAAGTATACCAACCTGAACTATCAAGGATTTACCTTCCAGTCCTCTATTGACGTTTCTGGAAAGACAAACGTGCATTTGGATTACTGGATAGCAGATACAACAGCAGTTAATTTCTATTTAATTAGCCCTGGCCCTGCTGAAACAGCATATGCATTAGATTGTAGCACAACTGGGCAGTGGATTAGTGTAGATATCCCTTTATCAACATTTACTGCTGTAAACCTTGCTGACGTATTCCAGATGAAGTTAGGAGAAGGAAACGGAACGATTTATTTCGATAACATTTATTTCCACTAATGAAGAATAACGTACTGAATTTTTTCGTACGATTCTTATGCCTTCCGTTACTCTTCTGGAGCTGTGGAGGCGATTCGGAAGCTTCAACAGAATTAGCGAATATCGCTATTGAAATCAATCTCCAAGGGGAATCTTCGGATTCCCCTAATGGGGATGGTTCAGGGGAAGTGACCTTCAACGTAACGGCCTCCAATGCCGTATCCTATGCCTTTCGTGTAGCAGGTGAAGATCGCGTGGAAAATGAGACAGGTGTTTTTGAACATCAGTTTACCTTCGACGGCTTGCATACCTATGATATTTACTACTGGGCCTATTCGGCAACGGGGGAATATCTTGAAGGGACTCAGGCGGTTGAAGTTTACAAGACGCCAAGAACTTTTCAAGAGCTCATCTTTGAAGACGATTTTAATTACGATGGAGTTGTGAATAGTGAAAAATGGCATCACCAAGTGATCCCCCCGAATAACAATTCTTGGTTTAATGGAGAACGTCAACATTACACCGATCGAACAGACAATTCTTTTGTCAGTGAAGGAACCTTAAAAATTGTTGCCAAGAAAGAAACATATGAGTTTAACGGAACCACCAAATTTTATACTTCGGCCCGTTTAAATTCCAAGTTTGCTTTTCAATACGGACGTGTAGATGTTCGTGCTAAATTACCGGCTGGAGGTGGAACCTGGCCCGCTATTTGGACTTTAGGGGCTAATATTGGTACCCTTGGGAACTATTTTGGAACTCAGTATGGAGATGTCGATTGGCCGCGTTGTGGTGAGATTGATATCATGGAACAAACCGGTGGAGAGAAAGATCGTATCATGGGTACTTTACATTGGGCAAACGCCCAAACCGGATCGCATGCCGATTATGGGAGCTCTAGAAGTGTTTCAAATGTAGATGAGGAATTTCATATCTACTCGGTCGTTTGGACTTCAAGTACAATTCAAATCATGTATGACAATAGCGTGTATCATACAATGAATAATAACGCAAATGTACCTTTCGATAATCCACATTTTTTACTCTTAAACATAGCTGTTGGGGGAACTTTAGGAGGAGCTATTCCAACTAATTTCCCAGATCAGACAATGGAGATTGATTATGTTCGGATTTATCAATAGCCGAGCCTAATTAATAGGCATGGTCAATTCGTAGAAAGACCTTAATTATTTTAAAAAAACATATAAAGCATGACTCTTTACATGATCTCATGGTTGACCCTTTTGTTTCAAGGAGTACAATTTCTCAACATGCCGATGGTTGAGGAAAAAACCAAGTCTTATACTCATTTGATTTGGAGTGACGAATTCAACCAAGACGGAGCACCCACATTGGAAAAATGGAGTTACGAATTAGGAGATGGGTGTCCAAATCTTTGTGGTTGGGGAAATCAAGAATCTCAATTTTATACCAATCGCCCAGATAACGTACGCGTAAGGAATGGATTTTTGGAGCTCACAGCGAAACGGGAAGTTTATCAAGGGGCAAATTTTACGTCAGCCCGAATTAAAACCCAAGGCAAATTTGAATTCACCTATGGGCGTGTGGAAGTTCGTGCGAAACTTCCCCAAGGAAAAGGGGTATGGCCTGCCATATGGATGTTGGGTGCCAACATAAACCAGGTGGGTTGGCCCAGTTGTGGGGAAATCGATATTATGGAGTATGTCGGAAACCAGCCCGACGTCATTCACGGATCGATTCACAACGATTCAAGTCACGGAAATACGGTGAATACTCGTAAACTCCAAACAACAAACCTGACACAAGAATTTCATATTTATGAGGTTATCTGGCAAGAGGACAAAATTGTTTTCCAGATGGATGGCAATCAATTTTACACCTACCAACCCGGTAATAAAAGTCCTCGAAACTGGCCTTTTGACAAAGACCAGTATTTATTAATAAATTTAGCGATGGGGGGAGGCTTTGGCGGAGCTATCGATCCCACTTTTGAGTCTGGGACCTTACAGGTAGACTATATCCGTGTTTACCAATAAACAACCTACAATCTTTAGTGTGTATCACCTACAGGACTTATTTTAGTTTTCCATGTTTAATGACCTATTTCAAAGGAATCGTTTTCCCTTTCTTATACTCTTTTCTTTGGGGGTGTTAACTTCATGTTCCAACACAGCTCAAGAAAACCCTGAACCTTATTCTACATTGATTTGGGAAGATAATTTTGAACAAGACGGGAGTATTTCAATGGAAAATTGGAGCTACGAAACCGGAAGAGGAAATAACGGTTGGGGCAATGGTGAATCTCAATACTATACTGCCCGACCCGAAAACATAGTAGTGGAAGAGGGCCTGTTAAAAATTCATGCCCGCCGTGAAGACTATCAAGGAGCTCGATACACCTCAGCTCGAATCAAATCACAAGGCTTGTTTCAGTTCACTTATGGTAAAGTAGAAGTACGGGCGAAACTCCCCAGTGGAAGAGGTGTTTGGCCAGCCATTTGGATGTTGGGCCGAAACTTTACATCTGTTGGTTGGCCCCGGTGTGGAGAGATCGATATCATGGAATATTCGGGAAACCGCCCCGGACAGATTAGTGCAGCCATTCACAATGCCTCCAGTTATGGTAATACCCAAAACACCCAAACGAAATCTGTGGAAAATGAAACGTCTGAATTTCATGTCTATTCGATTGAATGGGACGCAGAAATGATCCGTTTTTTTGTAGATGGCGAACGTTTTTATGTCTATAGTCCTTACCCAAAAACTCCAGAAAATTGGCCTTTTGACGCGAATCAATTTTTAATTCTTAATGTAGCTATGGGCGGCAGCTATGGCGGGAGTATAGACCCTAATTTCCAGCACGGGACCTTAGAAGTTGATTATGTTCGGGTCTATCAATAATTGCAATTAAAACCCAATAGATTCTAACTGAGGCGAATTTTCTACCTTTAGAGGGATGAATGCATTGAAGCTTTTAATTGCCTTTGGTTGTTGCTTTTGGATTTCCTGTCAGGAGGAACCGAAAAAAGCAGGGAATGAAAAAGTGAAAAGCCTTAATTATGCAGGGCTAAAACCTTTAATCAATCAAAAAAGCGAAAAGGTACAAGTGGTGAACTTTTGGGCGACATGGTGTGCTCCATGCGTTAAAGAGCTCCCTTATTTTGAGGAGATTAACCGGTTGGAAAACGTCGAGGTGTTGCTGGTAAGCCTGGATTTTCCAGACCACAAACAAACGCGATTACTTCCTTTTCTAGACCAGCATCGAATCCAATCTGAAGTTGTACATCTGGATGATCCCAATGAGCAATTTTGGATCGATCAGATTTCTCCAAGTTGGAGTGGGGCACTTCCGGCCACTATAATTTACAACTCAACCCAGCGCGGCTTTTACGAAAAGTCTTTTACCCAAGAGGAATTAAGTCAATTAATAGAAACCTATTTAAAACCCTAATTATTATGATGTATGCTATTTTAATACTGTTTCATTTCTTCGTCGAGATACAACCGTCTGTAGAAACAAATCCGGGCTACACTGTAGGCGATGTAGCGACCGATTTTTCTTTACCTAATGTCGATGGCAAGCAAGTATCCTTAGCCGATTATCCTGCGGCCAAGGGATTTATTGTGGTGTTTACCTGCAACACCTGTCCCTATTCTGTGGCTTATGAAGACCGAATTATCGCGCTCGATCAGCAATTTAAAGATCAAGGCTTTCCGGTAATTGCGATCAATCCAAACGATCCTGCTGCTCGGGCGGGGGAAGAAATGGAAAAGATGCAAAAAAGAGCCCAAGAAAAGGAGTTTAGCTTTCCATATCTTCAAGACGTAGGCCAGAAGATTTATCCCCAATATGGGGCTACAAGAACCCCACACGTTTTTGTTTTAAACAAACAGGACGGAAAAAATACAGTCGCTTATATCGGGGCTATAGACAACAGCTCTCGAAATGCAGCTGAAGTAACGGAAACCTATGTGGCCGATGCGGTGAATGCCTTATTGAAAGGCCAAAAGCCAGACGTTCAAGAGACCAAAGCCATAGGCTGCTCCATTAAAACGTTGTAAGGGGAATTTGGTTTAGTCGTTTAACTTCAGAACGGCCATAAATGCTTGTTGGGGGATTTCTACATTCCCCACTTGGCGCATTTTCTTTTTCCCTTTCTTTTGCTTTTCAAGGAGTTTTCGTTTTCGGGTGATATCTCCCCCATAACATTTGGCGGTAACGTCTTTTCGAAGAGCCTTGATGGTTTCCCTGGAGATAATCTTAGCTCCAATGGCGGCCTGGATGGGAATATCGAATTGTTGTCTGGGAATGAGTTCCCGTAATTTTTCACACATCTTTTTGCCTATGGTGTAAGCATTATCCGCATGAACAAGGGCCGAAAGAGCATCCACCTGATTGGAATTGAGCAGGATATCTACCTTAACCAATTTGGAGGGCCTTAGTCCAATAGGGGAATAGTCGAAAGAAGCATAGCCTTTGGAAACGGTTTTTAAGCGATCATAAAAATCAAAAACAATTTCCGATAAGGGCATATCAAAGCTGAGTTCTACTCGTTCCGGGGTGAGGTAGGTTTGGTTTTTAATTTCCCCGCGTTTTTCAATACAAAGAGTCATCACATTCCCCACGAAGTCGGCTTTGGTAATGATAGAGGCCTTGATATAAGGTTCTTCCACTCGATCCAAAACAGAAGGATCGGGGAGGTCCGAAGGGTTGTTTACCAAAATTATTTCGGTGGGCTCTTTTTTACTAAAGGCATGATAAGAAACGTTCGGCACTGTGGTGATCACAGTCATGTTAAATTCCCGTTCCAAGCGCTCCTGAATAATTTCCAGATGGAGCATCCCTAAAAATCCACAGCGGAATCCAAAGCCAAGTGCTGCCGAACTTTCGGGCTGAAACACCAGAGATGCGTCGTTGAGTTGCAGCTTTTCCATACTGGAGCGGAGTTCTTCATAGTCTTCCGTATCAACCGGATAAATTCCAGCAAATACCATAGGTTTTACTAATTCAAATCCGGCAATGGGGGTAGCAGTAGGGTTTTGGCTTAAGGTGAGCGTATCACCTACTTGAACTTCTTTGGCATCTTTTATCCCTGTGATGAGATAGCCAACATCTCCTGTCAGAATTTCTTTTTTAGGCTCTTGATTGAGTTTTAACGTTCCAATTTCATCCGCAAAATAATCGTTCCCTGTAGCCATAAATCGGATTTTTTCGCCTTTGCGAATGGAACCATTCATGACTCGGAAATAGGTTTCGACTCCACGAAAAGGATTGTAGACCGAATCGAAGATAAGAGCCTGAAGGGGAGCATTTGGTTCACCTGTCGGAGCTGGAACTCGTTCGATGATCGCATGAAGTATTTCTTGAATCCCCAAGCCTGTTTTAGCTGAGGCAGGAATGACCTCTTCAGGGGCGCAGCCCAAGAGGTCTACGATATCGTCTGTGACTTCTTCAGGATTGGCTGAGGGGAGGTCTACTTTGTTCAAAACCGGAATAATTTCCAGATCGTTTTCTAGAGCCAAGTACAGATTTGAAATGGTTTGTGCCTGAATGCTCTGAGCGGCATCAACCACCAGTAGTGCTCCTTCACAAGCAGCGATGGAACGTGAAACCTCATAGGAAAAATCGACATGACCAGGGGTGTCGATTAAATTGAAAACATAGGTTTCTCCTTGGTGTTTATAGGTCATCTGGATCGCGTGCGATTTGATCGTAATTCCTCTTTCGCGCTCCAAGTCCATATCATCCAAAAGCTGATCCTGTTTTTCACGATCACTAATGGCGCCGGTGGCATCTAACAGACGATCGGCCAGGGTGCTTTTCCCGTGATCGATATGGGCGATAATGCAAAAATTTCGGATATTTTTCATAACGGCTCCTCCTTACATAGCCTTGCAAATATAGCTTTTTGTCAGCATCCAGGAGATTTGCGAATAGAAATAATAGCTACCTTTAGAGGCCTGATAAAGAAACTTTTTAATTGCTAGCTTATGTGGAGAACCGTCCTTAGAATCTTTCTTGCTTTAACCTTTTTTTTCTCGGCCTATACGAAGTTTGTAGGACCGGGCTTTTTTGAATTGACTTTGATTGACCAACACATCGCTTCCAGCAGAGTTTTTGCCGCATGGCTTACACGTTTAATTATTGGGATTGAAGTGGTTTTGGGTCTGCTGTTGCTGTGGAAAATTGCCTTGCGAAAAACTCTTTGGGTGGTGTTGGCCATGTTGTTGGTCTTTAGTTTGCATTTAGGGTATTTATGGGCCATAGGCGATACCGAAAATTGTGGTTGTTTTGGGGAACTCTTGGCCATGAGCCCTGCCGAATCTATTCTTAAGAATGTAGGATTAATCATCATAACCCTTTTGCTATTTCCCAGTGCTAAGCGCGAATATTTTCAATGGAAAAAGGGTTTTTGGATTTCTGCTCTAGGCATCGGAGGAACTTTCATAGCCCTTCCTATTCAGAAACCTGAGGCAGAGCAATTCCAAGCCTTTCATGCATTTGAGGGGGCCTCAAGAGTCGATTTATTATCGGGAGAAAAGGTGGTGGCTATCTTTAACCTGGATTGCGAACACTGTCAAGAAGCGGCTACAGCTATGGGGAAGCTACAACGGCAAAATCCGGATAAATTTCCGGAGACCTATGTGTTGTATTTCCAGGAAGGTGTTTCTACCCCAGAGGATTTTGAGGGTTTAACCCAAACCCAATACCCATATCTGATGATTGAAGTTGATACTTTTTTTGACTTAATTGGGAATAGCCCCCCTCGATTATATCATTTGAAGAATGGAAAGATTGCCCATAAAATTGATGCCGATTTTAGCGAAACGTTAAGTTCAATTTTTGGCTTACAGCCCTGATTTTAGTAGAAATCGTACTTTTGTTTCATGGTACGAATAGGCTCCATTGAGTTGGGAGAATTTCCTTTACTATTGGCTCCCATGGAAGATGTGAGTGATCCCCCTTTCAGGGCTTTGTGTAAAGAGAACGGCGCTGATGTGGTTTACACGGAATTTATTTCCAGTGAAGGCTTGATCAGAGATGCAGCGAAAAGTGTCCAGAAGCTCGATATTTATGAAAAAGAACGCCCGGTAGGTATCCAAATATTTGGAGC
>JBMYNJ010000002.1:0-30631 GCA_049598145.1 Flavobacteriaceae bacterium
CTTTAAGCGAGAGAAAATCGTCGGTTTCAGTTTGAATAAAACTGAGCCATTCCAGACTTAGTAAAATGAAGGCTTGCTCAGCGATGGGATACCCCATGGTTACGTTCCATTCTAATGTTGGATTTAGAAAAGACAACAAAGAACTTAAATAGGCCTCATCTCCCAAAACCAAAACGGTTTTCGAGGGGTCCAACTGCTCTTTTTCGATAATTGAAACTGCGGCAATGACCTGCCCAATAGTTCCCTGAACCCCAAGGGTTTCTATGGTTTTGGGCTGCTCAAAGTCTTTCGGAAAATCAACTGCTTCATTGCGTCTTAGTTCCGGCCACTCCCGATGATATTGCCGGATGTAACGTCCAGCCTTGTGTTGTTTTTGCTTAAAAAAATAAGCATCTAAGTTCCACAATACCTCCCCTCTTTCCTGGCTCATAAATTCTCGAATAAGGGTTTGTTCAGCCTGATTTAAAGCATTAAACCCTAAGAATAAATGATATTGATCGTTCGAACTCATGTAGCTTTCAAGTGCATCCACCCCTTGTCGATATTGCAAACCCATATAGGCCAAACCCTGTTCTGAAAGACGAAGCTGATAGGCCTGATATAAACTCGGCAGTTGATGATAAAGTGTGATTTGTTTTCCAATAAACGATTTATTCGAAAGGTCTTCTCCCCAACTTTGCAGACGGTAATATTCCTTTAAATCCTTAAAAAAGGATTCCACGGGAACCAGATGGGCATCCAAATCATTAAACATTTTGAGTACTGAAGGACCCCAGGAAAGAAAACGTTCAAAACTTTGGCGTTCCTGTGGCTGAACTAGGGCACAATAAGCTTCGTAGAGTTGAACAATTAATAAAGGGGTCGAAGTTCTTTTGAGCCCGGAGAGCGATTCTACAAAACTTCCAATATGAAAAAAAGTGGGTGCAAAACTGGGGGTTTCCAATTGTTCCCCCAAAGCTTTCTGTAAATATCGAATGGCGCGTTGACTGGGAACTACCACCGCAATTTTATCCAAAGGCATTTTTTTCTTCAGAATTTTTTGTACCGCCAAATCGATAAATGAACGCATTGCTTTTTGTTACGATTTTAAATTAAAGTGTAAGCTTTGGCTTTAGGTTTCTTAATGATTTTAACCCCATTCCAGAGTGATATTTTCAGCACAGTAGACTAATATTTTTGCAGCCACCGGCAAGCCCATGGCTTCTACTGCTGAGCTGTAGTGATGCATCTGCCTTAGGTGCTCAGATCGTTTGACTCCAGTTTTATAATCGATCAATACCCACCCTTCCGAGGTCTGTTGCAAACGATCCGGCCGAATAATAGACCCGTCTGGCAATAAGAGTTCTCTTTCGTTAAAAATATTTCCTGCATTCGGTTGAAAATAAGAAGCCAATTGCGGGTGTTCCACTATCCCCCTAATTTTTTGTTCTAAAATCTCACTTTCTTCCAAGCTCAACTCTTGATTTTGGACACACTCCTCTAGGGAAGAAGTCACATCGGTAGTGTCAAATATTTTTCCCATCAGATCGTGGATCAAAACCCCATAGGCAATGGCCTCTATAGAATCCTGCTCTTGTACTCGAGGCACCAACAAGCGTTTTTTCCAGTCGTGGTTCAATTGCACCTTGAAGACTTCAGAAATCGATTCTGTTTGGTCGGCAGATTTTTCCCTTTGCAATTCCCCCCAAACCCATCGATTGTCCTCCACTTGGTTAGAGGAACAGGTATCCAGAAAACGATTTATCCAATGGGCAGTGTTTTGATGAGCCTCTCCTTCGAGGTTCGGAACATTTAAAAACAAAACATTTTTTGCACGTGTACAACCCACATAAATAAGGTTTAATGCATCGAACTGACTCTCTCGTTCATGCTGTTCCCATAGGAATTTTCCCATTGGACCGAAATCAGCAATTTTTGTGGTAAGTTTCATCCAGTATGCAGATGAATTAAGCCCCATTTCTTCGGGTACTGGAAACCAAATCCGGTCTTTAGAATGGTTGATTTTGTCGTCTAAAAAAGGAATAATTACGGCAGAAAATTGCAAGCCCTTAGCTTTGTGAAAGGTCATAATCTGTACCGCATCTTTTGCTTTTTGCCCAGGAATATAGGTTTTTTGAGCTTGGAGCCCCCAATGATTCAGATACGCCTGCTTAGTGGCGTGATACCGTTGAGAAAACAAATGAATGTCTTCCCATAAAAACAAAAGGCCTACCTCATTGGTGTGCTGTTCCAAAAATACTTCTGATGCATATACTAAAGCTTCATATAAAGGCAATTGCTCAAATTGGAGCAAATGAAAATCATATTGCCAATGCTGTTGAAGTCGCTGAAAAAATTCATGAACTGTTGTACTGCAGATCAATGGTGCCACAAAACTATGATAAGACGAATTTTGCTGATGATTCAGCTGCCAAAGCTGTTCAATAAAAGTGAGCTGTGCTTCCTGCTGTCGGGGATAAAGGCTCCACTCCAATAGTGCCATCAGCAACACGGCTAAGGGATTTTTTCCTAAAATAAGCGATTCCGATGCCTGAATCTTAATCCCTTTTGCTGCTAAAAACTCTCCCAACAGTTGGGCTTGGGCATTATTTCGGACCAAACACGCCACTTGCCCCAGAGGAATTTGTTCAGCCTTAAGTTTATTGACTACTCCCAGAGTCCAATTTAAAATGTTTTCCTCGGTCTGTGATTTTTGATGAGCCTTGCTATAGCGGTCTATTTGTACATAACCAACTGCTTTCGAGGATACTTGCTGAACTACAGTTTCCCGGTAGATCGACTGAAAATCGGGCTCTTTGAGCTGTTGAGATGCATATCGGAATAATGCATTATTAAAGTCCACTATGGTGCTATGCGAACGGTAGTTGATTTGCAAGTTTCTTTTATGGATTGAAGTGAATCCAAAAGTCTCTTGTGCTAACAAATCCAAATATTGCTCTACATGCCCGCCACGCCATCGATAAATCGCTTGCTTAGGATCACCTACCAAAAAAACAGAGGCTTTTTGTTGATCGGTTTCCTGGCTGTTTAAGCTGTTGTCGATTAATGGGATTAAGTTTTGCCATTGCAAGGCAGAGGTATCCTGAAACTCATCTAAAAAAAAGTGACGGTAACGCACTCCTAAACGCTCATATATATATGGAGTGGGTTGTTCCGCCAATACTTCAGCAATAACGGTATTTAAACGAGCCAATAATAGTTGTTGTTGGTGTTCTTGCTTCCGTTGCAATCGCACCTCCATTTGCTTCAACAAAAGCATCGGCACTCCACTGAACAGCATTTGATTGGTCAACTGATTCCGGATCCAATGGTTTTGAATACTTTCCAATCGCTGCAATACCCATGGATCAAAGTCTGCAGTATTGATTCCCAATTGCTCAGCGTTTTTAGGTTTAAGAATGGCTAAATTGCCTTCCAATTGATTTTGAACCCTTTTGCCAAAGCCCTTAAACGCTCCTGCTCTTATTTTTTGAAGAGATTTAAAGGGCTCTCCCCAGCTGCAATCTGCTGCCCGAATTCCTTTTTCCTGAAAAACGGTCCAAAGTTCATTTGCCCGTTGATCAAGATTGTTTTTGGATTCAGACCGTATTTTTTTAAGCTGCAACAGATCCTCTTCTAGCTGCTTTTGAGACAAATTCATGAGCGCTTGAAACGGTTCTAAATCATTTTCTCGAATCAATACCCGAGCAATTTCTTTTAGATTCAACTCAAAAGTTCCGCTATGCCCCTCTTGCATCTTCATTTGGGAATACTCCATGAGCAGCTCTGTAAATGAAGGGTCGACACCCAGGTCTTCAATGATTTCGTCGATCATCTCATCCAGAAAAGTACCGCTATCCAAGATCAATTCGAATTGAGGGGGTAATTCTAAATCGTTGGCAAAGGTTCTGACAATCCTGTGGGTAAAACCATCCAAAGTAATCACATCAAAACGACTGTAGTGATGCAATATGTATTGGAGGATATTTTGGGCTTTGGCCTGAATTTGGGCGTTGGAAAATCCAGTGTCCTCAATCAAGTATTCACGCATGGAAGGATCGTCGGGCTCTTTCAAAGTCAATTGATATAAGTGTTCCAATAGCCGCTCTTTCATTTCATGAACAGCTTTGTTGGTAAAAGTCAAAGCCAAAAAAGATTCCGAATCGGACAACTGGGACGACTCGAGTAACTGCTTTAAATATTGGCGAACCAACGTAAATGTTTTGCCTGAGCCCGCAGCAGCATTGATGATTTGAAAAGCAGCTTCCATTATTCAATATTAAAAAATATCTATGGGAGTCCCTCATGGACAAGAGTAAATTAAGCTACCTTTGTTAGCAACTTTATAAAAATATTTGTTATGGCTTTTGAATTACCACAACTCGCTTATGATTTCGATGCATTGGAACCACACATCGATACCAGAACCATGGAAATACATCACGGAAAACACCATGCTGGATATACTGCAAAACTCAATGCTGCAATTGAAGGAACCGATTTAGCAAATGCCTCAATTGAGTCTATTTTAAAAAACTTGGATGTCACCAATGCTGCAGTTCGCAACAATGGAGGAGGCTACTACAATCACTGTCTGTTTTGGGATATCATGGGCCCCAATGGTGGAGGAAGTCCCCAAGGGAGTCTTGCTGAGGCCATTGATCGGGATTTTGGTTCATTTGAGGCCTTTAAAACAGCATTTGCAAATGCTGCAGCCACTCAATTCGGATCGGGCTGGGCATGGTTGTGTAAACATGACGACGGAAAACTTGAAATCTGTGCTACTCCAAATCAAGACAACCCTCTGATGCCCAATATCGCCTGTGATGGTACTCCTATTTTAGGGATAGATGTTTGGGAACATGCTTATTACCTAAACTATCAGAACAGACGTCCGGACTATATTGAAGCATTCTTTAATGTGGTGGATTGGGCTAAGGTCGCTGCTCGATATTATTAAGCAAAAAAAAAGGAGGAATAAATTCCTCCTTTTGCCCCAAATCTTACCATGAACTTAACCTACTTATGTTCTGGTTTTGTAAAGATGCACCAAAGCGTTGATCCGTACTTTAAATATCGTTGAAAGGAATTTTTTTTCGATAATCGGTTAATAGGCTCTTGATTTTTTTCCTTCATAAAAGTGAATAAATGCCCTGTTAACTACCTGATTTCCACCGGGTGTAGGGTAGTCTCCAGTAAAATACCAATCTCCTAAATGCTGGGGACAGGCTTGGTGCAAACCAGACACCTTTTGAAAGATTACTTGTACCGGACTTTGAATTTCATCATTGCTTAAAAGCACGCCTATTTCCGAAGAAAGTTCTTCATCGGTGAACGGATCGTAAATCTTTTTCACATGATTCACTACTTCACTTTTTTCCTGGTTCAAGCTGGCTACAGAACTTTGGTATACTTCCTCAGTCACTGCGTCGTAGGTTCCCCGTTTTTTATGAAGACTTAAGGCTGCCCGGAAGGCGACAAAGTCGCCCAGACGTGCCATATCTATACCATAACAATCTGGATATCGGATCTGGGGAGCACTAGACACGACAATAATTTGCTTAGGACCTAAGCGATCCAACATCTTTAATATACTTTTCTTAAGGGTTGTCCCTCGTACAATACTATCGTCTATGATCACCAAATGGTCTTGCGATCGTATAATACCATAAGTGACATCGTAGACATGGGCCACCAAATCGTCCCGACTGCTGTCTTCGGTGATAAAAGTTCTCAACTTCGCATCTTTGATCGCAATTTTTTCCATCCGTGGACGAATTTCCAATAGCTCCTGTGCCTTGGTTAGTGCGGGGGGTTGCTGTTGAAGGGCTTCTTGAATTTGTTCTTTTAGGTAGGCCTGCGCTCGTTCGAATAGACCAAAGAAAGAAGTTTCTGCTGTATTGGGAATAAATGAAAAAACGGTGTGTTCCAAGTCTCCACTAATGGCCTCATATACCTGAGGAAAGAGTGTTGCCCCTAACTTTTTACGCTCCTTATAAATAGAGGCATCACTCCCACGAGAGAAATAAATGCGTTCAAAAGAACAGGATTTTTGAACAGTGGGTTCCAGAATTTGCTTGAGGCTTACTTCCCCTTTTTTCTTGGTGATAATGGCATGCCCAGGAGGTAATTCTTGGACATCACTAATGGGCAGGTTAAAGGCGGTTTGTAAGACCGGTCGCTCGGAGGTAACGGCCACAAAATCGTCGTTATCCACAAAGAAAACCGGGCGAATTCCGGAGGGGTCTCTCAATACAAAAGAATCGCCATGACCAAGCAATCCCGCCATAGCATAGCCCCCATCCCAGTTTTTGGCAGCACGTTTAAGAATTTTAGATAGCTTTAGTCGCTCGGCGATCTGAGGAGATGCTTCCGCTTTTGAAACGCCTTCCTGCTTTAATTTTTTATACACTTTGGCAACAGAATCATCTAAAAAATGACCTATTTTTTCCATGACCGTAATGGTATCAGCCATCTCTTTGGGATGTTGCCCCAGTTGAACCAAATTGTCGAATAGCTCTTTAACGTTGGTCATATTAAAGTTTCCAGCTACAATCAAGTTGCGGTGCATCCAATTGTTTTGTCGTAAGAATGGATGAACACTTTCAATAGAATTTTTCCCAAAAGTTCCGTAACGCACATGACCCAGCATTAGCTCACCCACATAGGGGACCTGTTTTTTTAAAGTCTCAGGTGTTTCCAGAAGTTCAGGAGTCAGTGAAGTTTGTTGGTGAATCCGTTGAGTGATCTGGCTAAAAATATCCTGTATCGGTTGGGAAGCATTGGAACGAACTCGACTGATATAACGCTGTCCGGGATCCATATCAAATTTTATACTTGCAAAGCCAGCGCCGTCTTGTCCACGGTTGTGCTGCTTTTCCATCATTAAATACATTTTATTGATCCCAAACAAAGCCGTCCCATATTTTTCTTTGTAGTGGGCCAATGGTTTTTTTAAATGCAATAAAGCAATTCCACATTCGTGTTTGATGGCGTCGCTCATAAATTTGTGGCTTTAGCCTCAGCTTGAAGCATGATGTCAAATTGAGTTAATTGCTGAAAAGTCATTAAGCGCTGTTGAAGTTCTTCGGGACGAATGGCCAGTAAACGCTCTGGACCGAAAGCCTCTACCGCAAAAGAGGCCAAAGTAGACCCATAAATAATCGCGGTTTTGAGTTGATCAAATCCAAAAGATTGTTGGGAAGCTAAATAGCCTGCAAAACCCCCAGCAAAACTATCGCCAGCTCCAGTGGGATCTAAGACATCTTTTAGGGGCAATGCCGGAGCGGCAAACACTTGCTGGTTATGGAAAAGTAGGGCCCCGTGTTCTCCCTTTTTAATGATCACAAATTTAGGTCCCATTTGCTGAATCTTTTGAGCGGCAGTCACTAGGGAATATTCCCCTGTAATTTGTCTGGCTTCTTCATCATTAATCGATAAAACATCCACTCGTTTCAGGGCCACTAATAATTCATCCCAATTGTTTTCGATCCAGTAGTTCATCGTATCCATGATGATCAATTCCGGTCGTTTGTCCAATTGATCCAACGTTTGGCACTGGAGGGCCGGATGTAAATTGGCTAAAAACACCACCTCGGCATCTCGAAAGGAGATCGGGACCTTCGGTTCAAATTGGGTTAGGACATTCAATTGGGTTTCCAGCGTAGTGCGGGTATTCAAATCGTTGTGATATTCTCCACTCCAAAAAAATGTTTTTGCTTCGGGAACTTGTTCCATCCCATCCAGATTGATGTGGTGCTTTTTTAGTAGGTTCAAATCTGAAGCTTCAAAATCTTCTCCAACAATGGAAACCAATCCTAAATTTTTCTGAAAATAACTGGCTGCAAACGCACTGTAGATTCCTGAACCGCCTAAAATACGATCAACCGAACCGAAGGGAGATTGAATTGCATCATAGGCCGAGACGCCTACGATCAATAACTTTTTATTCATACAACAAATTTAAGAAAGTTTCTATGGAAGCAATTGAATTAAAGCTTTGGATTTGTCTTTTCATAATTTTCATCGATTTCCAACACTTGAGATTTGGCAGCCCCTTGCGCAAGTGCATCGCAACGTTCATTTTGGGGGTGTTCATTATGACCTTTTACCCATTGAAATTCCAACTGGTGTTTACGGGCAATCCGAAGATAACGTCGCCATAGATCAGGGTTTTTTTTATTCTTAAAATTTTTCTTTTCCCAACCCAAAACCCATTTTTTAGTAACTGCATCCACGACATATCTGGAGTCTGATACCACCAAGACATTGCAGGGTTTTTGTTTGAGTGTTTCAAGTCCCACAATCACTGCCATTAGTTCCATCCGATTATTGGTGGTATACCGATACCCCTGAGAAAACTCTTTGCGATAATTTTTACCCACCCACTCCAAAATAATGCCATATCCTCCCGGACCTGGATTTCCAAGAGACGAACCATCGGTATATAGAACAATGTCTGGTATCATCTCTTCAGGAGTTCAGCTACTACTTTGGGGTAGTGCTTGTGTTCCAATTGATGAATTTTTTGGGCGATAGTATCGGGGGTATCTTCAGCGCTTAAATGGGTTGAAGCTTGAAAAATCAAATCCCCTTCATCGTAATTTTCATTAACAAAATGAACACTAATGCCTGTTTCTGCCTCTTGGTTGTCATAAACAGCCTGATGGACATGCATGCCAAACATTCCTTTCCCACCATACTTTGGGAGTAGAGCTGGGTGGATATTGATGATTTGTTTAGGGAAGTATTCCACCAAAGCTTTGGGTATTTTCCAAAGAAAACCCGCTAATACAATTAGATCGGGTTTAAAGCCTTCGAGGAGCGACAAAAAATTAGGACTTTCAAAATAAGCTTTGTTAAACACCAGGGTTGGAATCTGCTTAAATTGTTCTCGCTCAAGAACCCCTGCCTTTTTTCGATTACAAAAAAGTGCAGCAATTTTTACTTCCGTATGGGAAGCAAAATAATCCACGATACGGGCAGCATTAGAGCCGCTTCCGGAGGCAAAAAGTACAATTCGCTTAGGCATTTATTGAACAGAAAGAAAAGTCTATTACAACGACTCCTACATCCTGCGATAAAATTAATGTTATATATTGATCCCTGAAACTCACTTTGTGCAAAGTTTTATATTTTTGTGCACAGATTTAATTTAAACATTACTAAATCATGTCAGACATTTCATCTCGCGTAAAAGCCATCATCGTAGACAAACTTGGAGTAGACGAAAACGAAGTAGTTGCCGATGCTAGCTTTACCAACGACCTCGGCGCTGATTCCCTAGACACTGTGGAACTTATTATGGAATTCGAAAAAGAATTTGATATTCAAATTCCCGATGACCAAGCCGAGAACATTGCTACTGTAGGACAAGCCATTCAGTATATTGAACAAGCTAAATAAGTAGGCCCCATGAATCCAAGACGTGTAGTAATTACCGGATTGGGGGCCCTTACTCCTATTGGAAACACCCTCTCAGCTTTCTGGGAGGGTTTATTGTCTGGCACCTCTGGTGCTGCCCCCATTACTTATTTTGATCCCTCAAAGTTTAAAACACAATTTGCCTGTGAGGTTAAGAATTTCGATCCTCGAGATCATATGGATCGAAAAGAAGCTCGCAAACTCGATAGATTTGCCCAATTTGCAATGATCTCTACACAAGAGGCGATCGAAGACTCAGGTTTAGATCTAGACACTATAGATAAAGATAAAGCTGGGGTGATTTGGGGCTCAGGTGTTGGCGGACTGCAAACCTTTGAAGAAGAAGTTATAGAATTTGCCGCAGGCGACGGAACCCCGCGTTTCAATCCTTTCTTTATTCCAAAACTTATTGCTGATATCGCTCCGGGAATGATTTCCATCAAGTATGGTTTTCGCGGTCCGAACTTTGCAACGGTATCGGCCTGTGCCTCTGCATCAAATGCCTTGATTGATTCCCTAAATTATATCCGATTAGGTTATGCTGATATTATGATTTCCGGAGGTTCTGAAGCCGGAGTAACCCAAGCAGGTATTGCGGGATTTAACGCTCTACACGCTCTTTCAACCCGAAATGATGATCCTCAAACAGCTTCTCGCCCTTTTGATAAAGACCGCGACGGTTTTGTTCTGGGGGAAGGCTCTGGAACATTAATACTGGAAGAATATGAACATGCCCGGGCTCGGGGAGCAAAAATTTACGCCGAAGTTGTAGGCGGAGGCCTCTCTGCCGACGCTCATCATATTACAGCTCCCCATCCAGAGGGATTAGGGGCAAAAAAAGTAATGGAAAATTGCTTGAATGATGCCGGACTTCAGCCGCAAGATATCGATACGATCAATATGCACGGAACATCTACCCCACTAGGTGATGTCGCTGAATCTAAAGCCATTATTGACCTCTTCGGAACTCATGCCTACAACATTAATATCAATTCTACTAAGTCCATGACAGGCCACTTGCTTGGAGCGGCCGGAGCTGTAGAAGCTATTGCCTCTGTATTAGCGGTCAAAAATGATATGGTTCCCCCAACTATCAACCACTTTACAGATGATGAACAGATTGATCCTCAATTGAATTTTACGTTTAATCAGCCCCAAAAAAGAACGGTAAATGCTGCCTTATCAAACACTTTTGGTTTTGGTGGTCACAACGCATGTTTGATCTTTAAGAAAATTTAAGCACGTTTGAAGGTCTTCGGTTACATTCTAAAATCTCAGAAAAATAAAGATTTACCCGAACTTGACCCTAGGCTAATTGACTTATTGGGCTTTCGCCCAAAAAACACCACTGTTTTTGTCAAATCGTTGACCCACAGCTCCTGTAATCTCAAAGATGAGAAGGGGAACCATGTGAATTATGAACGTTTAGAATTTCTAGGCGATGCATTGTTGGGAATGATCATCTCTGAGCAATTATTCGATTATTTTCCCAAAGCCAACGAAGGCGATCTAACCAAATTGCGCTCTAAAATTGTGAGTCGGGAAAGTTTAAATCATATCGGAAAGAAATTCGAACTCTTATCCATGGCCGCTTATTCTTCGGATAAAAATCATTTTGGGGAGAATATCCATGGAAATCTTTTAGAAGCCTTGGTAGGTGCCGTTTTTGTAGACCAGGGATTTAAACAATGTAAAGCTTTTGTGCTCGATAAAATTGTAGCACTCAATATCGATTTGGATTCCCTGGATGGAGTAATCCTCAGTTATAAAGGTGCTCTGATCGAATGGGCACAAAAAAACAAGCATCGCATCCGATTTCAAACCGAAACAGACGTGGGGCTGGATCGAGACATCAACTACTATTCCAAAATATTGTTAAATAACAAGGTAGTCGTCAAAGCTCGAGAAATCTCGAAGAAAAAAGCAGAGGAGAAAGCAGCAAGAAGAGCCGTTTATGCTCTTAAGCTGACCGTTGAAGAGTTGATCAATCCCTAAACGTGAAACTGACTCTAGAGGATTTTGAGGAAAACGAATTATTCCCTGTAGGACTCCGCAGTTCTCAAGAAGCGCATCGTTTAGCCTATTTATTGAATCACTATCTCGCTGCAGGCTTTACTCGAAAACCTAAAGATGTTACGGGAAATGAAGGTGTCTTTTTTGAACATTTCGAATGGATAAATCCCACTAATGACACGGTTTGTCACCTAATCGCTAACCATTGCTGGATCACACCAAAACCCGCCAAAAATTCTTCTGACTTATTGGAGTTTAGCACCTCAAAAAAAGTATCTTTAGTACCAGAATTTGAAATGTTAGATTTCTTTGTTGTGCAAGAAGATTGGGACTACCACCCGGATATTAAGCAAGCCATTCAAAGTATCCCTGAAATAGAGTTATTTCAAACGATCAGCAATGCTAAACAACGTCGTTTATTCAACTTTGTTTTAACCTAGTGAACACCCCCCTGCTTTGAGCACCTAAAGGAACCGATTAAGAAACCATGAAAAACAGAAAGAAAACTAAAATTGTCGCCACCTTAGGGCCTGCTTGTTCCTCAAGTGATGTAATTGAAAAAATGATGCTCCAAGGGGTTGATGTATTTCGGATCAACTTTTCTCACGCCAATTACGAAGACGTTGCCGAACGAATGAAAATAATCCGCGAACTCAATATTAAACTAAACTTTCACACCTCCATTTTGGCCGATCTTCAGGGGCCTAAACTTCGCGTGGGAGAAATGGAAGAAGGGACCGTTGTTTCCCCAGGAGACCAAGTAACCTTTTTTACGACAAGTCCCTTTGTGGGCAATGCTCAAAAGGCCTATATGAACTATCAAAATTTTCCCAAAGATGTACAGCCTGGAGAACAAATATTATTAGATGACGGAAAATTAATTTTTGAGGTGGTTTCCACCGATGGAGCTACTGAAGTAGTGACCCAGGTGATTCAAGGGGGTGCGTTCAAATCCAAAAAAGGTGTAAACCTCCCCAATACCAATATTTCTTTACCTGCCTTAACAGAAAAAGACATCAAAGATGCTGAATTTGCGATCGGTCAGGGAGTCGATTGGATCGCCCTCTCTTTCGTTAGAAACGCAGAAGATGTGCTTCAATTAAAAGAATTGATTGAGCAACACAGCGATGAAAAAATTCCGATTATCTCCAAGATTGAAAAGCCGGAAGCTTTAGAAAACATAGATAAAATTATTGCTTATAGTGATGGATTAATGGTCGCTCGTGGAGACCTCGGAGTTGAAATTCCAGCAGCAGAAGTTCCCCTGCATCAAAAGGAACTGGTCCACTTAGCCAAAAAAGCCCGAATTCCAGTGATTATTGCTACCCAAATGATGGAAACCATGATCGATAGCCTTACCCCAACCCGTGCCGAAGTAAACGACGTGGCTAACTCTGTGATGGATGGGGCCGATGCGGTGATGCTTTCGGGGGAAACTTCGGTCGGGCAATATCCCATTCAGGTGATTGAAACCATGAGTAACATCCTCAAGAGTGTAGAGGAGTCTGTACTGATTCAGGTACCCCAATCTCCTCCAACAATTCGCACGAATCGATTTGTAACGAAATCGGTATGTTACCACGCTGCTCATATAGCAAACGATATTAAAGCTCAAGCCATTAGCACCTTAACGAACAGTGGATACACGGCCTTTCAAATTTCAGCATGGAGACCTTCTGCTCATGTTTTGGTCTTTACTTCCAATAGAAGAATTCTCACCCAGTTGAATTTGCTCTGGGGCGTTAAAGCTTTTTATTACGATAATTTGGCCAGTACCGATAAGACGGTAGAAGAAGTCAATCAAATGGCCCAAGACAAAGGTTTTGTGGAAACCGGTGACATGATCGTAAATCTTGCAGCCATGCCTATTAAGAAAAAGGGTATGGTTAATACACTGCGTGTTTCCGTCATTTAAAACGGAAACTGAAGCTGCGCCGAAGCCAATTCATCGCTCAGCTTCATGGTTGGTTCTTTTTTTTGAGATTTAAAGTTGGATAAACTTATGCCAATTAGTCGAACTGAGTCCTTGAGTTTTTCTTGATACAACAAGTCTAAAGCTTGTTCGGCAATTAATGAGGAATCTGAGATGTAAAAAGGGAGTGTACGGCTCCGCGTCTGAACACTAAAATCACTGTACTTTAATTTCAGAGTTACCGTTTTAGCCGCCTGAGGACTGCGATTTAATCGCTTCATTAAACTCTCTAAAACTTCCTGAAGCTTTTCTTCAAGGTATACCGTACTACTCAAATTCTTTTCAAAAGTTCGTTCAGCACCGACCGACTTGGGAACTCGTTGAGTTTTCACAGGGCTGTTGTGAATGCCCCGAACCGCATTGTAGAAATAAGCTCCTGATTTACCAAAGTGTTCTGTGAGAAAAGTTTCCGTGTGCTTTTTTAAATCGGCGCCTGTAAAGATTCCCAACTGATACATTTTTTCTCGGGTCTTGGCTCCCACCCCATAAAATCGTTTGATTTCTAACGCTTCAAGAAAGGGAATCACTTCATTGGGAGCAACGGTTTTTTGGCCATTGGGTTTATGCACATCTGAGGCCACTTTAGCGATAAACTTATTGATTGAAATTCCGGCAGAAGCCGTTAATCCCATGTCTTCAAAAATCCGTTTACGTATTTCCTTAGCCATTAAAGTGGCCGAGGGAAATCCTTTTTTGTTTTCCGTCACGTCTAAATAAGCTTCATCAAGAGAAAGCGGTTCAACTAAATCGGTATATTCAAAAAAGATGTTTCTGATGTGTTCAGTGATCTCCTTATATCGGTCGAAATCGTGGCGGACAAAAATTAAATCCGGGCACAGTCTCTTAGCCAAAGTACCCCCCATAGCACTTCGTACTCCAAATTTACGGGCTTCATAACTGGCTGCTGCCACTACACCTCTTTCACTCCCACCCCCTACAGCAATCGGTTTTCCTCGAAGCTCGGGAAAGTCCAGCTGGGCAACGGAAGCGAAATAAGCATCCATATCGATATGAATAATTTTTCGGCCGATATCAAAATCATAAGTTGTCATGGCAATGCTTTCCCACTGAAATCGGTTGAAATGTACAAAATGCTTAACTTGAAAACACTAAAAGAAATGCGATTATGGGGAATATGAATATCGAAATCGAACGTAAATTTTTGGTTCAATCCGATCTATTCAAAGGCGATGCACATAAAAAAACTCGAATGCAACAAGGGTATTTAAGTAAAGACCCCGGGCGGACGGTCCGCATTCGGATCGCTGAAAATCAGGCATTTATTACAATAAAGGGCCCTTCCAGTGCCGATGGTAAAGAACGTTTGGAATGGGAAAAATCCATCCCTTTGCACGATGCCAAAGCGCTTATGGATCTTTGCTTACCCGACCCGCTGACTAAGACCCGTTATCTGGTTAATCATCAAGGGTTTCTTTTTGAAGTGGACGAATTTCACGGCAAACATCAGGGACTTATAGTGGCTGAAATTGAACTTAAAAATGCAGATCAAAATTTTGCAAAACCCGCTTGGCTGGGTGAAGAAGTCACCGGAAACCCAGCCTACTACAATGCGCAAATGTGAGATTAACGTACAAAAGAATAGGTACGCTTAATTTCACATACTTCAAGGGTATAGTCTAAATAGGCTTCTTTTTTTCCATAAGCCTGGGCCTTTAAATGCAAGGGGTGCTTTTGCCAAGCCCGGACGGCGTCTAAACTTTCCCAATAACTCAAAGTGACTCCCTGTCCATTTTCATTTCGAAAACTGCGATGAGACACATAGCCTTCTTGGTGGATCACCAAAGCTTCCATTTGTGCCCCCCATTGCGAATATTCTTGAGCATTTGGGTTTAATTTACTCGTGAAAATCACCACAAAACGGGCATTATTCATCTGCATAAATTTTGACTTGAAGTTGCCCATTCACATCAATGGCTGCCCGATACATCCCTGGAGTATTCATTTCCATGACAATATTCCCCTGAGCATCCAAACCAATCACTCCTCCATCGCCCCCCATAGGAGCTACTTTTTTATGAATCGTATTCCAAGCTGCCGAGGCAAGCGAATGCCCGGCATAATTCATTTGTGCAGCAATATCATAAGCCACGACATTACGGATAAAGTATTCGCCCCAACCCGTAGCAGAAATTCCACAGGTTTTATTGTCCGCGTAAGTCCCTGCCCCAATGATGGGAGCATCTCCTATGCGATTCCAGAGCTTATTCGTCATTCCTCCTGTGGAGGTGCCGGCTGCTATATTTCCGTCTCGATCCAAGGCTACACAACCTACCGTTCCGTAGCGTTGGTTTTTAAAATAAAGTTCGTCTGCTTCTATATGAGAAACTTTTTGGGCTTGTCTGGCCTGAACCCGCTCCAAAGCTTTTTTGCGTGCTTCTGTGATAAAATATTTTTGTTCCACACGGGTGAGGCCTTGGGCCATTGCAAAGGAATCGGCTCCTGCTCCAGCCAACATCACATGGGGAGAAGCTTCCATCACCGCAATCGCCGCTTGTATGGGATTGCGTATATGGCGAACCCCGGCGACTGCCCCAGCCTGTTTATCTTTTCCTTCCATAAATGATGCATCCAATTCCACTTGCCCTAAAGCATTAAGAACAGCCCCCTTTCCCGCATTAAATAGCGGAGAGTCTTCCATCACCTGAATACTAGCTGCAACAGCCTCCTGACTGCTTTTCCCTGCCATTAAATGGATATAACCCGCCTGAACTGCTTTTTCTAAAGTCGCTTTAATAGCCGCTTCTTTTTCAGCAGTCATGTGTTTTCTCAAAATCGTCCCGGCACCGCCATGAATCACAATAGCAATAGGCTGGTCCTTTGAGGTTTGGGCCAGAGTGAATAGAGATCCGCACCACAAGGCTAAGCACACCGAGAGAAATTGTATTGTTTTCACTCCCTGAAGGTAAAAATTTCCGGAGAAAGATTTACTTTTAAAGTTCAAGAACACATTTATGGATCAGCAAAAAGTACACCACATTTTAAGTGCCTTAGGCATTGAAGAACAAGCTTTGGGCTGTTCGACAGGAAATCATTGGTTTGGCTCTGGAGATCAAATAAGCTCAAGCTCTCCTATCGACGGATCAGAATTGGGAAGTGTCGTTTGCGGTTCGGTAGAAGACTATGAATATTTGCAAGATTCCATGGAAATTGCTTTTGAAAAGTTTCGGAAAGTTCCTGCACCCAAACGCGGGGAGTTGGTGCGTCAGTTTGGAGATAAACTCCGTTTGCATAAAGAAGCTCTGGGTCAATTGGTTTCCATCGAAATGGGAAAATCCCTCCAAGAAGGATTAGGTGAGGTGCAAGAAATGATTGATATCTGTGATTTCGCTACCGGACTTTCTCGACAATTGCATGGGTTTACTATGCATTCCGAACGGCCAAACCATCGCATGTATGAGCAATACCATCCTTTGGGAGTCGTCGGAGTGATCTCTGCATTTAATTTTCCCGTGGCCGTCTGGAGTTGGAATGTAGCCATTGCCTGGGTGTGTGGTAACGTCACCTTATGGAAACCTAGTGAAAAGGCTCCTCTTTGTAGTATTGCCTGTCAAAAACTAATCGGGGAGGTGCTCCAAGAAAACCAAATGCCTGAAGGAATTTCCTGTTTGATAAACGGGGGGGCTGAAGTGGGTCGTTGGATGGCTGAAGATCGGCGGATCCCCTTACTCTCTGCTACGGGATCTACCGCCATGGGAAAATCAGTTGCTGCAACCGTAGGGGCTCGGCTGGGAAAAACCCTTTTGGAATTGGGCGGAAACAATGCTTTAATTGTCTCGGAACACGCTTCCCTGGATATCGCCATTCGAGCGGCCGTATTTGGTGCTGTGGGAACCTGTGGACAACGATGTACCAGTACTCGAAGACTCATCGTCCATGAAAAACACTATGCAGAAATTGTTTCCAGGCTGCAAAAAACCTATGCTCAATTAAACATTGGAAATCCTCTGAACGAAGAAAATCATGTAGGCCCATTGATTGATTTAGATGCCGTAAATCAATATTCAGAGGCGCTGCTGGCAATTGAAGCGCACGGAGCCGAATGGATCGTTCCCGGGGGGGTACTTGAGGGGAAGGGTTATGAAAGCGGATGTTATGTAAAACCTGCCATAGGCGCTGTAGCTCCCGATCATCCGATGGTTCAACAGGAAACTTTTGTCCCCATACTTTATTTAATTGCTTACCAAGGAAATATTGAAGAAGCAATTGCGATTCAAAATGGTGTCGTCCAAGGATTGTCTTCGGCCCTTATGAGTCAAAATTTACAAGAAACCGAACGATTCCTTTCGCATCAAGGCAGTGATTGTGGAATCGCTAATATAAATATTGGAACTTCTGGTGCTGAAATTGGAGGTGCTTTTGGAGGGGAAAAGGAAACCGGTGGGGGGCGTGAAAGCGGTTCCGACGCCTGGAAAGCTTATATGAGACGCCAGACCAATACCATTAACTTTTCAAACGATCTGCCTCTAGCACAAGGCATCGAATTTGACTTTTAAACTTTAAAACTATGTATGCAATTCTGAAAACTGTTCATTCCTATTGGGCGTATATTGTCCTAATCATTTTAACGCTGGCGACTCTTAGAGCTTTGGTCGGATTTTTGCTTAAAAAAAACTTTGAAACCTCTGATTTTAGAGCCGCTTTGTTCGGGTTAATTGTTTCTCACATTCAGTTGCTGATCGGGATTATTTTATATTTTGTCTCCCCCTGGTTCGACAGTTGGAATCAAGGCATGGGAGCTGTAATGAAAGACGCTCAAACCCGCCTGTATTTAGTGGAACACCCCACCATTAACATCTTAGCCATAGTATTTATCACTTTGGGTTGGTCGCTCCACAAAAAGGTTGAAGAGGATTCAAAAAAGTTTTTCAGAATCGGAACCTTTTACACCATTGGATTTGTCTTGTTGTTGAGTAGAATTCCTTGGAGCAGCTGGTTGGGTTAACGAGTCGCTTTAAACTGAATGAGAAAACGGAAATCGTTTTCAAACAAAAGGCGAATATCGCCAATTTGGTAGATCAGCATGGCGATGCGTTCGATCCCCATTCCAAATGCGTAGCCGGAATATTCTTTTGGATCGATATTACAGTTCTGTAAAACATTTGGGTCTACCATCCCACAACCCATAATTTCTAACCAACCCGTTCCTTTAGTGATACGGTAATCGGTTTCGGTTTCCAAACCCCAGTAGATATCCACTTCTGCGCTGGGTTCTGTAAATGGAAAATAAGAAGGTCTTAAACGGATTTGCGACTTTCCGAATAAAGCTTTAGTGAAATACATCAATACCTGTTTGAGGTCGGCGAAGGAGACTTCTTTATCGATATATAACCCCTCTACTTGATGGAAAATACAATGGGATCGTGCAGAAATTGCCTCGTTTCTAAACACCCGCCCCGGAGATAAAATCCGAATGGGCGGCTCGTTGTTTTCCATATAGCGCACCTGAACCGAAGAGGTGTGGGTTCGTAAGAGTATATCCGGTTGTGTCTGAATAAAAAAGGTATCCTGCATGTCTCTTGCGGGATGATACTCGGGCAAATTTAGCGCAGTAAAGTTGTGCCAATCGTCTTCTATTTCAGGGCCTTCAGACAAACTAAATCCGATTTGGGTAAAGATGTCGATAATTCGGTTTTTAATTAAGCTGATCGGATGTCTAGACCCGAAGTGTTGGGGGAAACCCGGACGAGTCCAGTCTAACGTGTCTTGAGGCTGTTGACTTTGTTGCCCTTGCTTTAGGGTCTCTACTTTTTCCTGAACGGCTTGTTTAAGCTCATTCAACACCTGTCCATAGGCTTTTTTTTCCGTAGGTGGAACGTCCCGGAAAGCTGCAAAAAGGTCGTTTAAAATCCCTTTTTTTCCGGCGTAGCGCACTCGAAAATTTTCAATAGCTTCGGGTTCAGTGGCCGTAAAGGCTTCAACTTCCTCTAAATGAGATTTAACGCTGTCGATCATGAGGCAAAAATAAACAAACTAAGCTTCAAAAAAACCCCGAGCGTGAAAGTAATCTACAAGGGCTTGTTTCATCAAAACACTTTGTTCCCCAGGTTTGAGATTGGGTAAAGGTTTGATCAACTCAAAATGAGGCCAGCCCTCGTCGTCATGATGCGTAAACTGATAGTGCCCATAGGGCTCTAATACGGTGCAAATTCCCACATGCATCAGATTAACATTATCGTCTTTTTTTAATCGCCCATCAAATTTTCCCAATTCCTGTAAACCCACTAAATAAAGGATCCCTTCAACGTTAAGTTCTTCTCCATCTGAAAATCGTTCAGTCAGTTGACCGACCAATTTCTCCCAGCGTTCTTTGAGTTCCTCGTCTCTGGATTGCTTTGTTTCCATAGGTTAAAGATACTTGATTGTCGTTCAACCTTCTCTCATTGACACTGTATATATTTTGAATTAAATTGCAGCCATGAATCTGATTGATCTCGTCTTAGGAGGTATTGTTGTTTTAGGGGCCTTACAAGGGTTCCGTAAAGGGCTTATCAAAGAGATGGCTGCTATCGTTGCTTTAATTGGGGGCTACCTTGGTGCCAGAACTTTTAGCGATCTTCTGACACCTTTGTTAAGGGCTGAGCTATCCATCCCCGAACCCTGGTACAATTGGATTTCATTTTTCTTGCTTTTTGTAATCACCGTTTCTCTGATCACCCTGATCGGGCGCTTTTTAACTCAGTTACTCAAGTGGGTCGCCCTTGGGTTCGTTAATCGTTTGGCCGGAGCAGTTTTTGGAGCCAGTAAATGGGTTTTATTGTTGTGTTTGGGGCTTTATTTTTTTGAATACTTGAATCAGTGGGTGGTCCTTATCCACCCCGATCAATTAGAGACTTCCCAGCTCTATGGGCTTTTTCACAGTATGGGTAATTTTTTTCTTGACGAATTGAGTCAGGTAGATCTTCCCAAAAAAGAACTCTTGGAAGTTTAGGGTTTGGGATTAATCACCACTAATTGAGCATTTTTTACCCACCCCACAGATCCGTTGGCCAACTGAATCTGTTGCCAACTTTCCAAAGCATCCAACACCTGTACTTTAGTACCTTCATGAATTTCAAATAAAAACTCCGATCGCTGATTGGGTTCGGATTGGACCTGAACTTTGGTGTCCCATAAAATCGCATAGCTGGGCGAATAACGGCTAATGTCGCTTTGCCAACTGAAATACAAACCGTTAAGACTGAGAATCAAACTTAAAATACTTAAGCCGAAATATACTCGTTTGGAGCGACTGTGCTGGACATAGCGAAAGAGCCAAAAAAAAAGTAAAGTCCCCCACACAAAAATCAAGCTGAATATTGCCCAACTATTTAAGGAAAACACTCGAAGAATCTTCCAATGGTATTTTTGTAATTGCGTTTGGGGTAAGGGCTCAATTGCATCAATTTTCATGTTTTCTGCAAAGCTCAAATTGTATTGTGCATCTGCATAATTGGGATTGATCCACAAGGCTTTTTCATAATAATACACCGCTGGACCTACGCGCTTGAGTTGATAATAACTGTTTCCTAAATTATAACAGAGAACTTCCGATTGTTTGCCTTCGGAAAGTATCGCTTCATATCCCTGAATAGCCTCCTGAAAAAGGCCGTTATTATAGGCCTGATTGGCTTTTTCAAAAGTTTCTTCCGCCGTTTGTCCGTAAGCATATATTCCTAAACACATTACTATACAGAAAAACATGAAAGCTTTATTATTTAGAATTAAATCTCTCATAGCGCACGGTCGAGTTTAGCAATGATTCGAATGGCCTGTTCATAATCGCTTTGCATCGCTGTTTCAGCTGAGGGGGTGAATCGGGCTTGGTCACATCGCATTAATAAGGCCTCTAAAGCCACAATATCTGCCGATTCAACTCCTTTTTCTTTTAATAGGGAGGCGATTTTTGCTTTGGAAAATCCATCCCGGTTAATTCGTAATTTAGAACGTAAATATTGGAACATCGCTTGTTCTAAAGCTTCGTAAAAATTCGTCTTATCGGTCAGGGATTGTTTAGCCGAGCTTAAATATTTTTTTGCTAACCGATTGGATTGTCGCTGTAAAACCGCCGCAGTATCGCTTTGGAAGGCTTTCTGCTTTCGGATCATTAAACCGATTAAAACATAAATGATCCCCGGAAGAATCAGCAATAAATAGAACAAGGGACTGTTCCAAAAATTGTCAGAGTCCATTGGGTTAAGGGAAGTGTTCAGCCCAATAAATCGAAATGATTGTGTTTTAGGAATTTCTTTTTTTAGAGCTCCAGAATTGTCCTCGGCAAGGGTAGCAGAACTGGCCACTGGGCCATCGTATACATCGACTCCCAATTCCGCAGTTTTGAGCGTTTTATAGACTTCCTTCTTCGGGTCGAAATACGAAAACTCAACGGCTGGTATCGGATATTGCCCTTGATATTGGGGAACTACAGTATATTGATCTTGGATACTCCCCCGCATTCCACTTAGGTAGGTTTTGACCTGTTCCGAATGTTCGGGTTCATAGACTTCCATAGTGCTGGGGAGAACCAATTCCGGCAACTGTATCAGTTTTAGATTCCCTTGTCCGGAAATTTTTAATTGGGCTTGGAAGGATTCTGAAGCTTTTAAAGATCCTTTATCCAGGATTAAATCCAGCTCAAACTGCCCTACGGCTCCGTTAAAAGACTCGGGTTTTCCGGCCTCAGGCAAAGGCTTTACTCTTAGTTTTCGCGGCCCTGAGGTCAAGGTGTGTTGTACAGGTCGATAGACTCGATTCCCGAAGAAATCGCGTCGTCGGGTTGGAATATCTACATTAAGCCTTACAGTTAGAGGGTCTATGGTTAATTCTCCCGTTTTTTGGGGATATAAGACGGCTTTTCGCCACACCACCATATTATAAGATTCTCCCTTGTAGGTTCCCGGTTCTACCCGAAGTTGAGAAATCCGGATGATATGACTCCAAAAATCACTAAAGGTTGGCGTGTCCACTTCTCGAGGGTCTGATATCGAAAGAGGACTCCGGAAATATAGTTTATAGACTACCGTTACGGCTTCGTTTAAATAAGGTGAGGCTTTCGAAATTTCAGCCACCATATGAAGGTTATCTTCTATGTTTAATAAGTCCTGATCCGTCTCTCCCGGATTTTTTACCGCTGCGGTTACCGTTACTGCTACCGGAACTGTTTTATAGACCTCCCCATCGATCTTGACTTGGGCTTGTCCGATCTTTAGGTTCCCCTTGCGTTCTGGTGTCAGAAAATAGGTGTAAGTTTTGGAGAAGGAACGTTTGCCATTCACCCAGCTATTGCTGATCGACTGGTTGGGCCCTCCCACCACTTGGAAGCCAGCAAAACTTGGTGGGACAAAATCGTCTCCATTTTGGTTCATGACAAAGTCGACACGCAGGCGCTCATTTATGCCTAGGCGTTTCTTACTCACTTGAGCCTTAAACTCGACCTGACTCCACAAGGCTACACTCCCCAAAAAGAAGAGCATGAACATCCCATATATCTGTACCGATTTTCGCATCTCAGCCCTACCAATCTTTTTTACCACGAACAGGAACACCTTTTACTTTTTTGGCATTCACTTTATCTTGGACTTGTTTTTCCTGATTATTCATCGCTTCTAAAAGCTGTTTGATCTGTTCCGGAGACATCTGTCCTTTGGGTCGTTGCGGAGGCTTTTTGGGGTCTTGAGGTTTCTGGTCTTGTTCCTGATCTTTTGGATCGCCTTTTTGATCTTCTTTAGATTTAGAGTCTTCCTGATCTTTTCCGTCTTTCCCTTCATCGGAATCCTGATCCGATTCCTCTTCTTTTTCATCGCCCTCGCCCTTAGGGTCTTGCTGTTGATCTTTTTGATCCTGATTGTCCTGGTTTTGTTGCTGATCCTGATCTTGTTGATCTTGGTTTTGCTGCTGTTGCTGCTGCTCTTGCTCTAACATCTTTTTAGCTAAGGCATAATTGTAGCGCGTTTGCTCATCTGCAGGATTGTTTCGCAAGGCGTTTTTATATGCTTCTACCGCTTTTTCGTATGCCTTTTTTTGCATCATGACGTTGCCCAAGTTGTGAAAAGCGGCATGACGCTCGGTTTTATTCATCGCTAATTTTTGAGTTTGAATATAGCGTTGAGTGGCCTCGTCGTAGGCAGAATCGCGGTAATGGGTATTTCCCAAATTGTAGAAGGCAGTCGTATTTTGTTGATCCAAAGCGATGGCTTTCCGATATTCCGATTCTGCTTTTTGAAAGGCTGAAGATTTCCAGTTTTCGTTGCCTTCGAATATCAGATTATTGATTTCGCTGGTTTGCGAAAAAGTGTAAAAGGAACTCGATAAAAGAGCGATATACAAGAGTCTCATCATTCCATTTTATCGTTAAATAAATTCATGCGGCGGACCCAAAGCGTTTGCTTTTCAAAGATAAGAAAGTCTAAAATCAAGAAAAATAAGCCAAGGGTTAAAAAAATCTGAAATTGGTCTTTGTAGGAAACAAATTTTTTGGCTTCAAACTCTTTTTTATCCATAGCCTGAAGGGTTTCCGCCACAAAACTTAAGACCTCTTGGGTGGAGTTCCCGTCTAGATATGCGCCCTCACTGGCTTCTGCAATTTCTTCTAAAATAGAGGTATTACGTTTGGTAATCACTACATTACCTTCCAAATCTTTTTTGTAGCGTTCCACCACCCCATTGCGTTTCATGGGGATCGGGGCTCCCTTATCAGTTCCTACTCCAAGGGTGAAAATTTGAATCCCTAAATCTGCGGCTCTTTGGGCAGCGGAAAAACCTTCTTCGGAGTGATCTTCTCCATCTGAAATCAAAAAAACCACCCGATTGGTCTGATCGGCATCATCGAAATAAGTTGCCGAGAGGTCAATGGCGGCGTCTAAGGCCGTGCCCTGAGAAGACAACATATCGGTATTAAGCCCTTGTAAAAACATCTTGGCAGCGCCATAATCGGTAGTTATGGGTAACTGAGGAACCGCTTGTGCTGCATAGGCAATGATCCCCACCCGATCGCTGGTCAGTTGGTTGATGATGGCAGACACCAGTCGTTTCGCTTTCTCCAATCGGTTGGGCGCGATATCTTCCGCCAACATACTTTTGGAGACATCGACGGCAAAAACTAAGTCTACCCCTTCACGCTTGACCGTCTCTAACTCTGTGCCAATCTTTGGATTGACCAATGCCAAAACCAAAAAAAGAATCCCCAAACTCTGTAAAATAAGTTTTAATACCGGCTTGAATTGCGAACGTTGAGGGCTTAATCGATCCAAAATAGCGCTCCCTCCAAATGCGACTTGCTTCTTTTTTTTCCAGCGCGCCACGAACAAGGCTCCCAGCCATAAAACAGGTAAAAGTGTCAAGAGGTAGAAATACTGTGGTTGATCGAGTTGATACATTATATAAAACTTCTAAAATACGTGTTCCGTAGCAGCCACTCCAAAAGTAGCAACCCCAGTGCTATCCAAATAAGCGGGCGGAACTTTTCGTCGTAATTATAGTATTTAAATTCTTCTATTTCAGTCTTTTCAAGTTTATCGATCTCATCGTAAATGGCTTGCAGTTTAGCCGTATTGGTCGCCCGGAAGTAGAGCCCTCCTGTTTGATCAGCAATTTCTTTGAGCAGCATCTCGTCGATTTCTACTTTGGTTAAACCGTATTGGAATTTTCCATTGGGTTTGAGCGCTACAGGGGCCAAAGCATTCCCATTGCTCCCCAAACCAATGGTATAGGTTTTAATTCCAAATTCGACCGCTAATTCTGCTGCGGTTTTAGGGTCGATAAATCCGGCGTTGTTCACTCCATCGGTCAAGAGAATGATCACTTTACTCTGGGCCTTACTTTCTTTTAAACGATTGACCGATGTGGCCAAGCCCATCCCAATGGCAGTCCCATCTTCGATTAAATTTCCTTGATACTTAATCTCCTTTAGAGCGCGCTTCACGATTCCTTTGTCACTGGTAATGGGGGTTTTTGTATAACTCTCCCCTGCATAGACCACTAAACCAATACGATCGCTGAGACGATTCCCAACGAAATTGGCAGCTACTTTCTTAAGGGCGGTTAGGCGGTTGGGTTTTAAATCCTGAGCCAACATAGAAGAGGACACATCTATAGCCATGACGATATCGATCCCCCGATTGGTTTTGGTACGAGTAGATACATCCATAGACTGCGGACGAGCCAACGCCAAAATCACAAAAATCCAAACGAAAAATCGCAGCCCAACCAATGCCGGTCGTAAACGAGCCTTGAGGGTAGTATTCCGGTTGGCGTGCGCCACTGTAGAGACCTGCAGATAGGCCTGAAGGGACTTTCGATAAATGGCATAAAATACTCCCCCCAAGGGGATAAGTCCCAAAAGCCAGAGGTAAATCGGTTCCGCAAAGTAGATTCCTTCAAACACGCTTAAATGGATTGAATGAGTTTTATACTGTTAAAGATTCTCGTCTCTATAGTCTCGCCATAGCGATCGTTTTTGGCATACATACAAGTCAGGGTGATTGTCCCTTCATTATACACAAAGAGTAAAGTGGTATATTGACATCGTACCCGTTTAGAGGCTCCTTTTTGAGGGTAATCTAAAGTGCCAAAAATTTTGGCAACCTCAATCCCCGAGGGCAATTGCAACTTATCGTTTTTCATCAGAATATTGACGGCCCCGCGCGACTCAAAATCCTGAATGATCGCATCCACTAGTGCTTGTGCGGCTTCATCGTCCACGGCATTGGGGGCATTTTGTTGTTGATCCGCTTGAGGCTTTTGAGGGAAATCAAATTTTAAATCCAAGTAAAAAGCTTCATCTATACTTCCATACACAAATCTTTCGACGCCCTTAGGACTATCGGCCAATCGAAGAAGTACCTCTGGGGTTTCGATCAGCATCGGTGGCGTTCCATACTGGCTTTGAATCCACGGTTTTGAAATCAACCTTTTGGTGGGATACAACAACAGGGTATCTCGAACGGGATAATAGCCCCAATAAGCAACACTACTCCCCAGAGCAGTTATTAGGGTGAAAACCCCAATAATAATCCCACGAGTCCACAAACGCTTCTGTCGGATTTTGCGAAGTTCTTTTTCATAGGCTGCCTTTTCTTTCATCTCCTCCTCGGTAGGTTCTGGAAGAGCCTCTTGGGTTTTGACCACCATGGTTTCCGCTTTGGATAAATCTTGGGCAAGAGTACCCGCCTCGGGTACCGAACGTGCAAATTTTACTAAATCTGCCTTTTCTAAAACGGATTTTAAGTCTTTTAAAATTTGCGCATCCAAATCCAAAGTGCCTTGGTCTTTCAACATTTCCAGTTTCAGCAAAAGTTCATCGGTTGTACTTTCCAGGGCCGATATTTGAGCCTCTTCCTCCAGATATTCCCGAACGATATCGGTCATTTGGGAATAGTAATCCTTATATTCTTCTTGCGTTTCAGGCGATTGATTTTCAAGGTCTTTAAGCGCGTTTAAAGCTTTATCGAAAGGGGGTAAAGCTGTTTTTTTCGCTTTTCGTTTGCGCCATTGGAGCCTATAGAAATAAGTCAAAGTGGCCAATAGAAGCACCCCAAAAACAATCCATAGGAGTTGGCGAATAAGCGCATCGTAATTTTGTTCAACGGCTACAATGGGTTTGATATCGTAAAGGGGTTGTTTTAGCGTATCGACTTCAACTGTAGCCACCTCAATACTCAGCGAGTCGGTACTGAGAATTTTTCCATCCACTTGCACTTTTTGTGGGGGGATATAATAACGCCCTGAATCGAATTGAATGAGGGCTATTTTCCGGGTGAGTAACCAATGATCAGGTGCTCGGAGCGTCTCTGTCGGGAAAATTTCCAATATTTCGAAAGGAGCGAATTTAGGATTATCCGGAAATAAAACTTGAGCAATCGAATCAGCTTTGACTTGCAGGCGATAATTGATTTGTGAGCCGATGCGCACTTGGAGACTGTCTACTCCAAAATTAAGAATGGGAGTCTGTTGCGCCCAAAGACCACTACTCAGACATAAAAACACAAATGACCATACGTATTTTTGCATCATATCCGAGCTTTAAAATATCCCAATAATTTTTTGACATAACTCTGGTTGGTCGCGCAACTCAAGTGGCCGGCCCCCGAGCGTTTAAAGGTCTGCTCAAAATAATCGACATGTGCCTGATAGGCTTGCTGATGTCCCCGACGAACTTTTGTAGAAGCGGTATCCACCCAAGCCAATTGTTGGGTTTCCCGATCCATCATAGGGACCAGTCCTAAGTTGGGTAATTCCGCCTCAAAAGGATCGTAGAGTCGAATCCCGGTTAAATCGTGTTTATTAGCGCAGATTTGAAGAGTCTTGGTGTAATCCCTATCTAGAAAATCGGAGAGCAGAAAAACGATGGCTTTCTTTTTCATAACGCCCAACAAAAATTCTAGGGCCATCGAAGTATTGGTCTGCTTGCTTTGAGGTTCAAACTCCAACAATTCACGGATGATGCGCAGCACATGCGAACGCCCCTTTTTGGGAGGAATAAACAATTCTACCTGATCGGTGTAGAGTAACAGGCCTACTTTATCATTGTTCTGTAAAGCAGAAAAAGCAAGAGTGGCGGCTACTTCGGTCAAAAATTCCCGTTTGAACCCGTGGGAGGTTCCAAAAGCCTCTGAACCACTGATATCGATCACCAACATCAATGTCAGTTCGCGTTCCTCTTCAAATACTTTGACAAAGGGACTGTTATAGCGTGCCGTTACATTCCAATCGATCGCCCGAACATCGTCTCCATAGGCATATTGACGGACTTCACTGAACGTCATCCCTCGACCTTTGAAGGTACTGTGATATTCCCCTCCAAAGATATGATCGCTTAAGCGACGGGTTTTGATTTCAATTTTCCGTACTTTTTTAAGTAATTCTTTGGTGTCCATAGGAAAGACCGGTAAACGATTTAAGCCCCTGCGATTTAGGGGACGGAAACCTCATTTATAATCTGGGCTATCAGGTCTTCAGCCGATACATTTTCAGCTTCGGCTTCATAGGTCAGGCCAATTCGGTGACGCAACACATCGTAGATCACCGCACGCACGTCTTCAGGAATTACATACCCTCGATGTTTGATAAAGGCATAACATTTTGCAGCTAAAGCAAGGTTGATACTCCCTCGAGGCGAAGCCCCGAAGCTGATTAAAGGTTTGATGGATTCTAATTTATAGCGCTCGGGATAACGCGTGGCAAATATCAGATCCAGGATATATTTCTCAATTTTTTCATCCATATACACTTCCCTAACAGTCTCTTGAGCCGATAAAATTTGCTTTAAATTCACCACAGGATTCACCTGCATTTGATTGGAATTTAAATTATTGCGTACAATTAATTGCTCATCGTCCAGCTTGGGATAGTCGATGATGGTTTTCAACATAAATCGGTCTACCTGCGCTTCCGGAAGTGGATAGGTTCCTTCCTGTTCCACCGGGTTTTGAGTCGCCATCACTAAAAAAGGAGCTTTGAGTTTAAAGGTGCTGTCTCCAATGGTGACTTGCTTTTCCTGCATCGCCTCTAACAAAGCCGACTGTACCTTCGCCGGCGCTCTGTTGATTTCATCTGCCAACACAAAATTGGCAAAAATGGGTCCTTTTTTAATGGAGAAATCGTTTTCCTTGATGTTGTAAATCATGGTTCCCACGACATCTGCGGGCAATAAGTCCGGGGTAAACTGAATGCGACTAAAACTCCCCTTGACTGCCTGACTGAGTGTATTGATGGCCAGCGTTTTGGCCAACCCGGGAACTCCCTCCAATAATACATGCCCTCGACCCAGAAGTCCGATCAACAAACGTTCGACCATTTGCTCCTGGCCCACAATCACTTTGTTGATCTCTTGTGTCAGGACACTTAAGAAGGCACTTTCCTGCTGAATTTTTTCATTCAAGGCTTGTATGTCCACGGTAGTATTGGTTCCGGTATCCATAGATTAGTATCTTATTTTTAGTGAGTACAAAATTGGAAAATTATACGTGGGGCGGTTGTTAACAATTGGTTAAAAATACAGCGAGAATCACTGTAAATACAAGGATTTGTCGCTATTTTTAAGGGCATTAAGTGCATTTTTTTATGAAGCGAATCATTTTAGGGACTATGACCTGGGGCAGTTGGGGAAAACAAAAAACGGTTTCCCAAATGGCGCAAAGTATTGAAACTGCCGTCCTTCAAGACCTCACCACCTTCGACCATGCCGATATTTATGGCGGCTATACCACCGAAGCGACCTTTGGAGAAGCCCTGCAGCAAACTGGAGTTTCACGAAAAAATATTCAATTAATTACTAAATGCGGCATCCAATACCCATGCGAAGCCCGAGAGTTGACCGTTAAGCATTACGATTACCGTCCGGAACATCTCAACTTTTCTATTGAGAGTTCCTTGAATCACTTACGCACCGATTATTTGGACCTCTTACTTTTGCACCGCCCCAGCCCGTTAATGGAGGTGGAAGCCATCGCCGATACGTTGCAAAAGCATTTGGCAGCAGGCATAATTAGAGCGGTTGGAGTCTCCAATTTTACGCCGCAGCAAATCCGCTTACTCGGCTCCAAAATTCCTCTGGAATGGAATCAGATTGAGTGTTCCTTAACCCATTTTAATCCCTTACTCGACGGCCAATTAGAATTTCACCAAGAACAATCCATTGGCACTATGGCCTGGAGCCCCCTGGGGAGTTATTTCAAAGAAACAAACGCACAACAGCAACGCCTGCAGCCGCTAATCCAACAGCTTTGTAAATCCTATGCCTGTACCGAAGATCAACTGTTATTGGCGTGGTTGTTAAAGCATCCCGCGCAAGTTTTTCCGGTCTTGGGTACTACACAAGCCTCCCGATGGCAGCTGGCTCAAGAAGCCCTTCAAATCGATTTAAGTCTAACCGATTGGTTCCTGATGCTCGAAGCCAGTCAAGGGCATAAAGTGCCCTAAAGATGAAATTCGTTTTCAATTTTACGATCCTATGATTAATAAACGTTTATTAGTCAAGGCCCTGTTGGCCCATAATGATGAAAACAGTTTTTACGACAAAAAATTAAAAATAGACCTCAGTTTAAAGGAGGGAAAAGCTAAATTTCTCAAACATATTTGTGCGCTTTCCAACAGTAATCCAGCCAACAACTCCTATATCGTGATCGGAGTTTCCGATCAAAAAAATACCATTGTAGGCGTCGATTTTTTTGACGACAGCAAACTTCAAAATCTCATTAATGCCTACCTCGAAAATCCTCCCCGGGTGGCCTATGAAAATATCCCTTTCCC
>JBMYNJ010000002.1:30641-49754 GCA_049598145.1 Flavobacteriaceae bacterium
CCCTCACTTACCCCAAGGCAAAGTTGTAGGGCTGGTCAACATTATGCCCAATGCACAACTGACGGCCTTGCGGAAAAATATATGGAAATATTATGGCGGAAGTGTGTTTATGCGCGAAGGAAGCATGTCTTTACCCAAAGTGTTTGATATTGATATTCAGGATCATAATTCGGCTATTGTCGAAAATATTGAAACCCACGCCCAAAACAATATCCAACTCACCCTAGATGGGGTAGTCGATTTTCTTGAATCCCACCAAGAGCCCCTCCAAACCCAATATCAGGTATTTCAAGAAACTTTTGTGGTCTGTTGGGCAGGGCTTAAAAAAACCGTAAAAGACAAAACCTATTATTCTCGGGTGGATATTGAACTCATTAATGAACAAGTAAAATTGTTTTATTCCAATTTGGATGAAGTAGAAATCCGATGGACGCCGGAAGACTTTACGATCACCGAATATGTGCGTTTATACATCCATGAGGAGTTTAAATTTTTCCCCTTGGAAGAAGTCCGGATTTGCTTTTCAGAAAACGGATCCTATACCCTCAATAGTCGGTTGTTATTTGCCCCTCCGCAACTCGACAAAAAAGACCTCTACCATCGATTTAATGCCAACAATGCGCTCTTAGAAAAACTGGAACAAAAACTACCCCTCCGCCCCGCCGAACAAGAGGACCTTTACCAACTCCCGGCTTCCTATATGCTCTGCTACCTCAACCTGATCCACGAAGCCAAAACCCAACTCGAACGCGCCAAACCCCTCTTAAAATCCCAAGGGGAATCGGTTTATGAAAGCTATAAAGAAACCCAACGAATCCTTCGAAAAATTAAGTATAATTAAACTTCGTAATTCCCAATTGCCTCGCTGCGCTCAGCCCGCCTGCCTGCCTCGGGCTGGTTCGTCGCTGCGCTCCTCGTGTCGTAATTCCCGCCAGAGGCGGACAGGCTTAATTATTTTCAAGCGCTTCTATCCGGGCTTTTAGGGCTTGGTTTTGGGCATATAATTCTTTGATGCCGGTACTTCTTTTAGGGGCTATCGAAGTGGATTAGTCCATTCTATTGTAGAAGTGGATAAACACTTGGTAATGTCAGAAAGAAAAACTCCTGCAAAGACGTACTTATTAAAATTGTACGTTCCTACTCCAATTTAGTGTTCCACTAAATCTTCGGGATATAGGAAATGGTTGTAGGGAAAACGGGTCACATGAATTTTACGAACTTCGTCGTACACTCTTTTTCGGAACTCCTGCAAGTTTTCTTTATGGATCGCCGAGATAAAGAGGGCCTTCCCATTGGCACGGTTCATCCAAGTATGTTCCCACTCCTGTAGGCTAAAGTGACTTTGAGTCCGCTCTACCGTAAGATCTTCGGGGTCCCATGCTTCGGGCAAATAGGCATCGATTTTGTTAAATACCATTAGAGTGGGTTTATCCAAACTCTTGATCTCCGCCAAAATTTCATTTACCGATTCGATATGGTGCTCAAAATTGGGATGGGAAATATCGACCACATGCAGCAAAAGGTCCGCCTCCTGGACCTCGTCCAAAGTACTTTTAAATGACTCCACCAGTTGGGTGGGCAGCTTGCGGATAAACCCCACCGTATCGCTCAAAAGAAAGGGCAGATTCCCAACCACCACTTTCCGAACCGTGGTATCTAAAGTGGCAAAAAGTTTATTTTCAGCAAACACATCGCTTTTGGAGATGACATTCATTAAAGTGGATTTGCCCACATTGGTATAACCCACCAAGGCTACCCGAACCAAAGCCCCTCGATTGCCGCGTTGGGTCGCCATTTGCTTATCGATGGTAAGCAACTTCTTTTTTAAGAGGGAGATCTTGTCGCGAACGATCCGTCGGTCGGTTTCGATCTCCGTTTCCCCGGGACCTCGCATCCCGATCCCTCCACGTTGGCGTTCCAAGTGGGTCCAAAGCCCCTTGAGACGGGGCAACAAATATTGATATTGAGCCAATTCTACCTGGGTTCGGGCATAACTCGTTTGCGCCCGTTGAGCAAAAATATCGAGGATTAAGCCCGTACGGTCTAAAATTTTACAGCGTAAAATCTTTTCGATATTGCCTTGTTGAGCCGGAGTGAGTTCGTCGTCAAAAACCACCGTCGAAACTTCTTCGGCGGTTACAAAAGCGGCGACTTCTTCCATTTTTCCAGAACCGATAAACGTTTTTGGGTTGGGCAACTGAATCTTTTGCGTAAAGCGCTTAACGACTTCCCCTCCGGCGGTAAAGGCCAAAAAAGCCAATTCGTCTAAAAATTCTTGGGACTGTTGGGCGTCTTGCTGGGCGTTGATGATGCCTACCAAAACTGTTTTTTCGTAGGTAAGCTTTTGGGATTCGATCATTTCAATTCCTTTTCCCAGGTTTTTAATTGAAAACTTTTTCCGTCAAATTCGCCATAGGTAAAATGATGAATCCAATCGCCCAGATTAACATACCGACTCCCCTGTTCCAAATCTATTTCCATAGGGAGATGCCGATGTCCAAACACAAAAAAATCCCGGTGTTTCTGGCTTAATTTCCGCTGGGCATATTGGGCCAACCACTCCTTTTCTTCTCCTAAAAACTGTATATCTTCTGCTCCGGAAATCAAGCGGTTTTTAACCGAAAGATACTGCGCTAAAGGCACCCCCCAATCGGGATGAATCCTGCGATACAGCCATTGGACGAAAGAATTGGTAAACACTTTTTTCATACGTTTATATCCGGTATCACCCGGTCCTAGACCGTCGCCGTGGCCAATGAAAAAGGTTTTCTCTTTTAAGGTAAACTCTTGAGGCTGATGATAAACTGGTATCCCTAATTCGGTTTCAAAATAGTCTTTCATCCAAAGGTCGTGGTTCCCCACAAAGTAGTGGATTGGGAGGCCTTGGTCTGCCATTCGAGCGAGCGTTCCCAACACTCGCACAAAACCCTTGGGTACTACAGATGTATACTCAAACCAAAAATCAAATAAATCTCCTACTAAAAATAGGGCTTCCGCTTTCGGGGCAATGTGTTCTAACCAGCGAACAAACGCTTGCTCCCGAGGAGCACTCGCCTCTGGTGTAGGTGCGCCCAGATGTTGGTCTGAAGCAAAAAAAATGGATTTAGAAGGTGCAGCAGGCATCGATGCAAAGGTACAAAAGCTAAGCAGACAAGGCTTGCTCTAGGTCCTGAATCAAATCGGAAACGTCTTCAATTCCAACACTTAACCGAATAAGAGAGTCTACCACCCCACTTTTTTCACGCAATTCTTTGGGGATGGAAGCATGCGTCATACTGGCGGGATGTCCGGCCAAACTTTCTACTCCTCCTAGAGATTCTGCCAAGGTGAAAATTTGAAGGTGTTCCACCACTCTGATGGCTTTGGTATAGTCTGCTCCTTTAGGAATAAAGGATAACATTCCTCCAAATCCATTCATTTGTCGGGCAGCTACCTCATGATTGGGATGAGAACTAAACCCAGGCCAATACACTTTTTCAATGGCCGGATGTTCGGCTAAAAATTGGGCGATGGAAGCCGCATTTTCGCAATGGCGTTGCATCCGCACGTGTAGGGTTTTGATTCCTCTCAGGGTTAAAAAGGCATCCATAGGTCCGGGAACGGCCCCACTGGCATTTTGGATAAATCGCAAGCGCTCGTCCAATGCTGGATCATTGACGATTAAGGCCCCTAATACCACATCGGAATGCCCCGCCAAATATTTCGTGGCGGAGTGCATCACAATATTGGCTCCTAACTGCAAAGGATTTTGCACATAGGGCGAGGCAAACGTATTATCAACGGCCAACAAAATTTGGTGTTTTTGGGCTTGAGCTGCTACGGCCTGAATATCGACCACCTGCATCATCGGATTGGTAGGCGTTTCCACCCAAATCAGGCGCGTTGCCGGACTGATATGTTGCTCCAGTTGAGAGGCCTCTTGTAGATTGACAAACTTAAATTTTAAGCCAAAACCCTCGAAAATTTTGGTAAATAATCGATATGAGCCTCCATAAAGATCGTTGGTAGAAATCACCTCGTCGCCAGGTTTTAAAAGCTTCATCACCGCATCCATTGCCGCTAGTCCGGAGGCAAAAGCCAAGCCATGCGCCCCACCTTCAATACTGGCAAAGGCATTTTCCAAAGCCGTCCGAGTGGGATTATGCGTTCGACTGTATTCAAATCCTTTGTGCCCTCCAGGAGTGGATTGAGCATAGGTTGAGGTTTGATAAATTGGGGGCATCACTGCTCCAAAAGCAGGATCTGGCGATTGGCCTCCATGGATAACTGCTGTATTGAATTGCATCTCTTTCTTCATAAACGCACTTTAAAACGCAAAGGTATTTTTATTCTGCTGCAACTTAAAGTTTGAATTAAAAAAATCCCGTGCTTTGTATTCGCTAATGCTTAGAGCTATGAAAAAATTCTATTATTTAAGCAGTTGTTCGACCTGTAAACGAATTATGCAATCCCTCGAACTTCCCGATTCCGTAGAAATGGTTGATATTAAAAAGAACCCCTTAAACTCCCCGGAACTGGAACAACTTAGAAAACAAAGCGGTTCCTACGAGGCACTATTCAGTAAAAGAGCTCAGCTGTACAAACAACGTAATCTCAAAGATCAAAATCTGACAGAAGAGGATTTAAAAAGTTTATTGCTGGAGCATTACACCTTTTTAAAACGTCCCATTTTATGGACCCCATCCGCTATCCATATCGGAAATTCTGCATCCGTAGTGGAAGCCATGAAAGCAGCTTTACATGAATAAAAAATACCTTTTAGCCCTTTTAGCGACCTTTACAGCGACGACCATTTATGGGCTGAACCACACCATCGCCAAAGTGGTGATGCCGGAATATATTCAGGGATTTGGTTTTATTATGCTTCGGCTTTTGGGAGCCACCCTACTTTTCTGGATTTCCAGCCTGTTTATTCCTCGAGAAAAAATTGAACGCACCGATTGGTTACGATTGGGCTTGTGTGCGTTTTTTGGAATGTGCTTAAATATGCTTTCCTTTTTTAAAGGGCTGGAATTTTCGACCCCCATTAACAGTGGCGTAATTGTGGGGTTTACACCCATCGGAGTTTTGATTCTATCCGTCCTCTTTTTAAAAGAACGAATTACGCTTCTCAAAGTTTCGGGAATTCTACTGGGCTTCATAGGCGGGTTGGTCCTCATTCTTACGGGAGGAACGCAGTTGACCGATGCCCCAAACATCCCCTTAGGAAATATTTTATTTTTTGTCAATGCCAGTAGTTTTGCCTGTTATTTGGTGTTGATAAAACCCCTCAGTCAAAAATACCATGTGATTACTTTAATGAAATGGATGTTTAGCTTGGGACTACTTTTGAGTTGGCCGATTACGGTAACAGAATTTTCCGAAGTCGCATGGAACAGTCTCCCTTGGGAGGTCATCTGGCGGATGGGTTTCGTGGTCTTATGTACCACCTATATGACCTATTTATTAAATGTTTATGCGCTGCAAACCGTTCCGCCGAGTACGGTAGGCGTATTTATTTACTTACAACCGATCATTGCCATTGCCTATGCGCTATGGGTTGGGGCGGATCAATTAACTCCCATGAAAATATTGGCCTGTCTGCTTATTTTTGGTGGGGTCTATATGGTATCCAAACGATCTAAAAAGCTACTTAAAGCCTAATTTAATTGTAAATCTAAGGGGCGTTGCATCTCCTTACGGGTGTCTTCAGATGTTAACACTCTGAAGTTTTGAGCTTTGGGAACAGCATCGTAAAACGCTAGGGGTTCTTTTTCCAAAGGGGTGAGTTTGCGAGTTCTCAGATCCATCCATGCACCCATTACTAAGGAGCGTGCTTTATTAACTCCTTCGGCATTAAAATAGTTGTGTACGAACTCAAAAAAGCGACCGTCGGGACTTAGTCCTGCCAACTCAAGCGAAACCCTTACTGTTTCTTCCGGTCCGAATTCCTTGAAATAATACATTTTTTCATGGAAAAGAACAGGGCCTAACTGATGTTTTTTCAAAAAGGCATGTCCAAATCCGATATCACTGAGTAAAGCCATCCGAGTATTGCTGGCAAAAGCGGCAAAACTGGTATTGGCTAAATGCCGATTCGCGTCTAAATCGTTCCAGCGAATTTCGAAATCTTTTAAAAACATCTTTTTTTTTTCAAAACTATATTAAATTTAATCCTTAACCGATTTCGAATGAAAAAAATTGCGCTGACAACCTTGTTGGGACTCATCCTCGCCTGCGGAAGCTCCGAAAAAAAGAAAGAAAAATTTGAATACAAACGCGTTCAAGTGGAAACCAAAGCCGACTCCAAAAACACCTCCACTACGCCAATAGATATGGACAATCCGGGGATAGGTCCTATTCAAAATTTTGAATTTCCGGAGAGCATTGACCAAAGTTTAGTGTCCAGGGGAGCAGCTACATTCAAACAAAAATGTACCGCATGCCACCAACCCAACGCGCGATTGATCGGGCCAGCTATGACAGGTATTTACGAACGTCGCAATCCGGCATGGGTCTTAAATATCATGCTGAATCCCACCCAAATGTTAAAAGAAGACCCCATTGGGAAAGCCTTGTTGCAAGAATACAATAATGTGTTGATGCTCAACCAAAACTTGAGTCAAGAAGAGGCCCGTGCCCTGGCCGAATATTTTAGAACTTTATAAGGCCCAGGCCATTCCGCCGGTCGTTTCTTGCAGATCAACACAGCCTTTTTGCTGTCCGGGGATCGGCGCATAGGCAAGTACGTCTTTTCCAATATATTCATTAGTTCTATAAGCCTGAACCGTAATATTTCGAATCTCTAAAGCAAATAAAAAGGCTCCTGCCTCTGCCTCAAATTTTTCCGAATCTACTTGAAGTTTATCCTCTATGTCTTTGGAAGTAACCAGATAGGAATCTGCATCATCGTCCCATTCAATATCTAAGTCATATTTTTCATTAGGTTGTTGAGCCCACTTGTTTTGCTGTTCAGGAGATGCCTTTAGATATTTTGTAAGCTGAGCATCCAATGCTGCCGGCTGAATACGGTTCTCATTGGATAACTGTTGATCGGTTAAAGTCATTTCAATAAACTGATCGAACACTTGAAGTAACAATTTTTGCTGAGGAGCATCGGCCAGCAGATGCACCATGGCATCAATTTTGGGGGCCAATCTCAATGACTTCCCTCCCGGAAGGTCTGTTTCAGGAATGATTAACTCCACCAATTCTTCTAAGATTTTGGCTTGGTCGATTGAGAAAAACTGAGGGGTCCAATCGGGACCGCTTTCACAGCTTTGAAGCAGAGGGGCTATCCCAGGAGCCATACTGAGTGCTCCAAAAGACAATCCTATATTTTTAAGTACTGTTCTTCTATTCATCTCCTTAGGATTAAAGGTTCATTTTTTTCAATTCACTTACGGCGTGTGCCGCAGCTCTGGCCGTTAAGGCCATATAGGTTAAGGATGGATTTTGGTTTCCAGCAGAAGTCATTGCGGCTCCATCGGTTACATAGACATTGGGTACCTCATGCAATTGATTGTTGGCATTAAGCACTGAAGTTCTCGGGTCGCGCCCCATACGTGCGGTCCCCATTTCATGGATCCCCAACCCTAATGCATATGTATCGTCATAACCCTCAACCTCTTTAAATCCTGCAGCCTCGAGCATTTCAACGGCCTGTTGCTGCATGTCTTTGCGCATATTGAGTTCGTTTTCACGAATGGTAGCGTCAAAAGTTACGGTCGGGAGTCCCCATTCATCTTTTTGGTCGTAATCCAAAGTCATCTGATTGTCGTGGTAAGGCAACACTTCTCCAAATCCATTAAGGTCCATGGTCCAGCCCCCGGGTTTTAATATTTCATGTTTAAAGTCGGCCCCATATGCCATTTCCTTGACCGCATCCGACCAGTTCCCTCGGCCACCACCGCCTTGGTAGCCATAGCCCCGAACAAAATCTTTCTGATTGGTATCTCCCCCTAAATTGCGGAATCTCGGGATGTAAATTCCATTGGGACGACGACCGGTGTAATATTTATCCTCAAATCCGTCCCATTGGGCTCGAGCACCCGCCTTAAAGTGATGATCCATGATATTATGTCCTAATTCTCCACTATCGTTGCCCATTCCATTGGGAAAACGATCCGATTTGGATTGCATTAAAATGGAAGTACTCGCTACCGCGGAGGCACATAAAAAGATCACTTTTGCCTTAAAGGTCTGAGTTTCTTTGGTCTCTCTATCGATAATTTTAACCCCGGTGGCTCTTTTGCTATCGACATCATATTCAATTTCGTAAGCTATAGAATTGGGGCGAAGCGTCATGTTACCCGTTGCTTCAGCTGCCGGAAGTGTCGAAGATACACTACTGAAATACCCCCCAAACGGACAACCACGCATACATCGGTTGCGATACTGACAAGTATTACGACCCAAACCGGGTTTGGTGCCTTCAGTGATATGGGCAGTTCGACCTATGGTTAACAAACGATCATTGTATTTTTGAGCTAAAGTTCCTTTTAACACATCTTCAACACAATTCAACTCCATGGGTTTAAGGAATTTTCCATCAGGCAGTTGAGGCAGCCCTAAGTTTTCTCCACTAACCCCTATATATTGTTCGACGTAATCGTACCAAGGAGCGATATCATTGTAACGGATGGGCCAGTCGACAGCAATCCCCTCTTTGAGATTGGCTTCAAAATCGAAATCGCTGAGGCGATAGCTTTGCCGCCCCCACATAATGGAACGACCCCCCACATGATAGCCTCGCATCCAGTCAAAGCGCTTGACTTCGTTGTAGGGGTGGATAAGATCGTCCACAAAAAAGTGTTTCCGAGATTCTTGAGTGGTATAGCCCGTGCGGCTTTGTTTGGGTTGTCGAATTCGAGATTCTTCAGTGATCACATCTCCTGCGGGGTAGTCCCAAGGGTCGTTGTGCATCGTTGGATAATCTTCTATATGCTTCACCATTGGACCTCGTTCCAAGACCAAAGTTTTAAGGCCTTTTTCACATAATTCCTTTGCGGCCCAACCCCCGCTTATCCCAGTACCTACGACAATCGCATCAAAGGTATTTTCCATAATAATTCTTGGTTTGCTTGAATTTATTGTAGTTTCAAATATATCGATTTAAAATAGACCTTGATTGTATATTTAATAGATTTAGCTGGTTTTCTTCGTCAGATATGTTATTTTGTGGCCTACATTTTAATTTTTCTTAATCATGAAACGATCCGTTTTCCTTCAACAATTGGGTTTAGGCGCTTTAGGTAGCAGTACTACACTTCAGTTCGCTTGTGGCAATCCGAAACCAAAACATACAAATGCCTTTCAGAAAAAAGAGATGTTTTTTAAACTTTCACTGGCCCAATGGTCCATTCATAGGTTGATAGAAAATGGGAAAATAAGCCCTTATAATTTCGCTGCATTAGCCCATAAATGGGGGTTTGAAGGTCTGGAATATGTAGGGAGTCTCTACCCTGAAATGGAAGGAAAAAAATCAACTAAAACCGCCCAAAGTTTTATTGAACAAAACAATGAGTTGGCAAAAGCCCATCAACAAAAAAATCTGTTGATTATGATTGACGACGAAGGCGATCTCTCCGATGCCAATGAAACCAAACGTGTCGCCGGAGTCGAAAATCACAAATTCTGGATAGAAACGGCGGCTGCCATGGGATGCCATTCTGTTCGGGTCAATCTGTTTGGTGCCTTCGAGGTGGACCGTTGGAAGGAACAATCTAAGAAAAGTATGGAAGCCTTAGGAGCTTTTGCTAAACCCTATAATATTCATGTATTGGTAGAAAATCACGGATATCTTTCCTCTCATGCCCAGTATCTTATGGAAGTCTTAAATGAAGTAGATTTATCCAATTGCGGAACACTCCCGGATTTTGGAAATTTCTGTCTCAGGAGAGAGGGCAATGCACGTTGGGATAATCCCTGTGTAGAAGAATATGACCGCTATCAGGGGATTACGGAGATGATGCCTCGTGCCTTCGCTTTAAGTGCTAAATCCTATGATTTTGATGCCCAAGGAAACGAGGTCACCATTGATTATAAACGCATGCTACAAATTGCTCAAGACGCGAATTATCAAGGCTATATAGGAGTGGAATACGAAGGAAATCGCCTCTCGGAAGAAGCTGGAATTTTAGCGACTAGAGATTTGCTCATTCGTCTGGGAAAAGAGCTTTCTTAAATATGATTAACCAATTGAATTAGACATGAAAACGACAACACGCATCCAACTGTCTGTGATGATGTTCCTCGAATTTTTTATTTGGGGCGGATGGTTTGTGACGATGGGAACCTTTTTAACCCAACAATTTAGTGCCTCCGGGGGAGAACTAGCCATGGCCTATGAAACCCAATCCATTGGAGCCATTATAGCCCCTTTTATTATTGGATTGATCGCCGACCGATACTTTGCAGCCCAAAAAATTCTTGGGGTCTTACATTTGATCGGCGCAGGACTTCTTTACAGTGCCGGAACAGCTCCCGACTTTGCAAACTTTTATCCCTACATTCTAGCCTATATGATCCTCTATATGCCCACTTTGGCATTGGTCAACTCGGTAGCCTTTAATCAAATGGCGGACCCTGCCAAAGATTTTGCCCCTATCCGTGTTTTAGGCACAGTAGGATGGATCGTAGCCGGATTGTTTATCGGTTTTTGGGAATGGGAAGCCCAAAACACGCTACAGCTCACCTTTTTCCTGACCGCTGGAGCAGCTGCCGTATTGGGGATTTTTTCATTCTTTTTACCCAATACTCCTCCTCAGGCTGCGGGGCAAGAAAATCCCACTATTCGTCAAATTTTAGGTTTAGATGCACTTAAATTATTAAACGACACCCGATATCTGATCTTTTTTATTGCATCAGTCCTCATTTGCATTCCCTTAGCCTTTTACTACCAACATGCCAATCAATTTTTAAATGAGATTGGGATGGAAGCGGCGGCGGGAAAAATGACTCTAGGACAGGCCTCTGAAGTTTTATTCATGTTACTCTTACCGATATTCCTGAAACGTTATGGTATAAAAAAGACCTTATTGGTGGGAATGTTGGCATGGGTGGTGCGCTACGTACTTTTTGCTTATGGCGACACCGGCGCACAAAGCTGGATGCTAATTTTTGGGATCATTTTGCACGGGATTTGTTATGATTTTTTCTTTGTCTCCGGACAGATTTACACAGACTATAAAGCAGGTGAAACCTATAAAAGTGCTGCCCAAGGGCTGATTACTCTCGCTACTTATGGCCTGGGAATGCTGGTTGGATTCCGAACCGCAGGATACATTACCGACCAATTTGCGTTAGCCGACGGAAGTCACGACTGGGCTCAAATTTGGATGCTCCCCGCAGGCTTTGCTCTAGCAGTATTGGTGTTATTTTTGATTAGTTTTAAGAATGAAAAAATTGAAGACCCAGATGCGTAAAATTCGACTTGGTATTGCCGGAGGAGGACCCGATTCGTTGATTGGAATAGTCCATCGAATTGCAGCTCAAATGTTTGATCGATATGAACTTACGGGAGGGGTGTTTGACCCGAAATGGGAAAAAAACAGTGCTTTTGGTGATCAATTAGAGTTAAATCCCGATCGTATCTACAAAGATTTTGATGCATTGATTGCCGCAGAAAATGCCCTTCCTCCAGAAGAACGGATGGAAGTTATCTCCGTTTTAACCCCTAACTTTCTGCACTTCCCCATGGCCAAAAAGTTGTTGGAAAACCGCTTTAATGTGATTTGCGAAAAACCCTTAACCACCACCTATGCAGAGGCTCAGGAGTTAGAACAATTGCAAAAAGATAAACAAGTGGTTTTTGCGGTGACCTATACCTACACAGGCTATCCTATGGTGCGCCAAATGAAACATATGATTGCCCAAAAGGAAGTGGGAGACATCCAACGAGTCGACTTGCAATACTACCAAGGGTGGATCAATCCGATCATTCATGATCCTGAAAAACGAAGCAATACCTGGCGACTCCAACCGGAAAAATCGGGGATCAGTTGCTGTATAGGAGATATCGGGACCCATGCTTTTGATATGTTGGAATATGTGACGGGATTAAAAGTGATTTCCTTATTAGCCGACCTCAATACTGTTTACGACGACAATCCTATGGATGTAGACGGCACCATCTTGGTCCGTTTAGAAAACGGAGCCAAAGGCGTGATTCGGGTGAGTCAGATTGCCACGGGCGAAGAAAATAATTTCTCTGTAGCCATTTATGGTCGTGCAGGAGCCCTAAAATGGGAACAAGAAAATCCCAATTATCTCAGTCATTTAACCGAAGATCAACCCTATCAAATTCTCAAACGCGGAAATGCTTATAATTCTGCATTCGCTCAAGACGGCGTTAAAATTCCTTCCGGACATCCTGAGGGGATTTTCGATGCCATGGGAAATATTTACAAAGGGGTCGCCAAAGCTTTACGCAACGAAGAAAGTTTTGAGGGCGAATACCCCTGCTTAGAGGAAGGAGTTCGAGGGATGCACTTCATTGAACAAGTAGTGGCCTCCCACCGAAAAGGAAACGTGTGGGTAGATTTAAATCTTTAACATAAACCGATGAAAACCCTAAAAGGACCTGCCGTATTTTTAGCACAATTTGTAGACCAACAACCGCCCTTTAATAGTTTGGAGGGTCTTTGCCAGTGGGCAGCCGATTTGGGTTATAAAGGCATACAAATTCCTACCTGGGAATCTTTTTTGATTGATCTCGATACTGCTGCCGATAGCCAGACCTATTGCGACGAACTAAAAGGAAAAATCCAAAGCTATGGCTTGGAGATCACAGAGCTTTCTACTCACCTCCAAGGACAATTAGTCGCCGTACATCCGGCATACGATTTGATGTTCGACAACTTTGCTCCGGAGCAGCTCAAAAACAATCCCAAAGCCCGAACCCAATGGGCCGTTGAGGTGATGAAAAAAGCTGCAAAAGCCAGTAGTCGACTGGGATTAAATGCTCATGCGACTTTTTCTGGAGCCTTGTTATGGCACACTTGGCATCCTTGGCCGCAGCGTCCGAAGGGCCTTGTAGAAATGGGATTTGAGGAGTTGGCCAAACGTTGGAAACCCATTTTAGACGTCTTCGAAGAAAACGGGGTAGATGTTTGCTACGAAATTCATCCGGGAGAAGACCTACACGATGGAGTGACCTTTGAACGCTTTTTAGAAGCTACCGGAAAACATCCTCGGGTAAACATCCTCTACGACCCCAGCCACTTTGTTCTTCAGCAATTGGATTACATCACTTATATCGACCACTACCACGAATTCATAAAAGCCTTCCATGTTAAGGATTCCGAATTTAATCCTACGGGAAAAAAAGGAGCTTTTGGCGGCTATCTCGACTGGCCTGACCGAGCCGGGCGATATCGCTCCCTTGGAGATGGACAAATAGATTTTAAAACCATCTTTAGTAAACTCACCCAATACGGCTGCGACGTATGGGCCGTTATGGAATGGGAATGCTGCATCAAGAGCCCCGAACAAGGAGCCCGCGAAGGTGCACAGTTCATCCAGAAACACATCATCGAGGCCACTCAAAAAACTTTCGACGATTTTGCCGGAGGGACCATTGATGAACAACACTTAAAAAAAATTTTAAACCTTTGAGCATGATACACTTTTGCTACAGTCTTTTCATTTTTACCCTTATGATTTTTCCACCCAAGACACCCTCGAAACTGCCCCCGCAAAACGAATGGATTTCTTTATTTGATGGGAAAACCTTTAAGGGTTGGCACCGCTATAATCGCACCGAAATGAGTCCTGCATGGACCATCGAAGACGGCGCCATGAAATTTAATGCTCAAAAAGCGCGAAACTATGGAGACGGAGGGCACAACATCATAACCGAACAAGAGTTTACCAACTTTGAATTATCCATTGAATGGAAAATTTCCAAAAAGGGGAACAGCGGTATTTTTTGGGGGGTAAAAGAAGCCCCGGAATACGGAGAACCCTACCTGACCGGCCCCGAGATTCAGGTCCTTGACAATGATAGACATCCGGATGCGTTTATTCGACCCAAATACCACCAGGCAGGAGCCCTATATGACATCGTGCAACCCAGTGTGGATGTATGTAAGCCTGCAGAAGAATGGAACCACGTTTTGTTATACATCAACCACGAGGAAAATATTGGAAGAGTTCAACTCAACGGGACTGAAATTATAAGTTTTCCGATACATGGGGAAGCCTGGGAAACCCTTATTGCCCAATCGAAATTTAGAAATCCTTCGCATGAGGATTACACTCATGCCCCAGATTTTGGGAAATTTAAAACCGGTAAAATCAGTTTGCAGGACCACGGAGATGTGGTCTATTACCGCAACATCAAAATACGAGAGCTCTAGGCTATGATTGCATCCATGACAGGCTTTGGCCGTGCCGAACAAACCCTAGAAACTCGTAAAATTAGTGTAGAAATCCGCTGTTTAAACAGTAAAAATTTAGATTTAAACGCCCGAATTCACTCCTTTTTCCGAGAACTCGAGCCAGAAATTCGAAAGACGATCGGCAATCAACTAAGTCGAGGGAAAATAGACCTGTCGATTTATCTGGAATTGGTCAATGGCCAGAGTCCAACAAGCATCAATACCGAAGTGGTTCAAAACTACATCCAACAATTACAAGAGATTGAAACCGTATCGCCCGCCGATGCACTCCAAATGGCGATTCGCTTACCGGATGCTTTAAAAACCGAAAAAGAAACCATTGATGAAGCGACTGCCGATGTAGTGAAGCAATTGATTCAAAAAGCTTTAACGGATGTGGATCAACATCGAAAAGAAGAAGGTCTGAGTCTTCAAAAAGACTTAATGGAACAAGTCGAAAGCATTCGGAAACAACTTCAAACCATTGCTCAACTGGCCCCAGAGCGGATGCAAAATATACGCGAGCGGATTCAAAAAAATCTGGAAGAACTCCAAACCGAACACGACGCCAATCGCTTTGAGCAAGAACTTATTTTCTACACAGAAAAGTTGGATATTAATGAGGAGCTTGTCCGCTTGGAAAATCACTTGAATTATTTTTCAGAAATCGCGGAAGCCCCCAACAGTTCTGGAAAAAAACTTGGATTTATCGCACAAGAAATAGGGCGAGAGATCAATACGATCGGTTCCAAAGCGCAATATGCCCCCATGCAAAAGGTGGTAGTATTGCAGAAAGACGCTCTCGAAAAAATTAAAGAACAACTCTTAAACGTGCTTTAATGTCTGGAAAACTTATTGTTTTTTCAGCCCCATCGGGGAGTGGGAAAACCACATTGGTACAACATTTATTAAAGCAAAATCTCCCCTTAGGTTTTTCCATTTCGGCTACTTCAAGGGCTCCTCGAGGAGCGGAACAGGAGGGTAAGGATTATTATTTTTTAAGTGCTGAACGCTTTCAAGCCCAAATCGAAGCGAAGGCTTTTTTGGAATATGAAGAAGTCTATGCAGGCACCTATTACGGGACCCTGCTCTCGGAAGTGGAGCGCATCTGGGCAACAGGCAAACACGTGCTATTTGATATTGATGTGGTGGGTGGATTAAACATCAAACAAAAATTCCCGGAACAAACACTGGCAATTTTTGTCCAACCGCCCTCTTTATCCGCCCTAGAAAATCGACTCCGCCACCGGGCAACAGAAACGGAAGCTAAGATTCAGCAACGTCTGGAAAAATCCAGTGAAGAACTCAAATATGCCCCCCAATTCGATGTTCAACTCATCAACGACGATCTGGAAACTGCCCAAGGAGAAGTGGTTCGTTTGGTAAGAGAATTCCTAGATTCGTAGCCTTTTCCGTACCTTCACTTTATGAAAATTGGGTTGCTTTTTGGGTCGTTTAATCCCCTCCACAACGGGCATTTAGCTGTCGCACGTTTTTTTGCGCAACAAACGGATTTGGATCGCGTGTGGCTGGTGGTCACCCCTCAAAATCCCCTTAAAGATGCACAGGGACTGATGCCCGACCAAAAACGCTTGTCTTTAGTCGAAAAAGTAACGGCTCAAGACCCCTTACTGGAATGCTGCCGAGTAGAATTTGATCGCCCCGCTCCGCACTACACCTACGATACCCTCCACCATTTAAAACAACAAGAGCCCGACCACCAATGGGTGTTGCTGATGGGTGCCGATCTTCTAGGAGAACTACCCCACTGGAAAAATTACACCCAACTTTTGGAGGAATTCCAAATCTATGTATACCCCCGACCCTCACTAAAAAAGACCGAAAAAGTTATCGCCGAACACCCCCATGTACATTATTTTCAAGCGCCTTTAATGAATATTTCTGCTACCGAAATTCGAGCGAAAATCAAGCAGGGAATGTCTGTAGATCAGGAGGTACCTAAGTCCATCCTGCATGAATTATTAAATTAGATCGCCTTAAGAAGTTTGCAAACCAATTCTCAGTAACTTTAACAGTTCACGATTAAACCCAAATCCTATGAAAGCCTCCCCCGTATCTCTATGGTTCCTTTTTATCCTCTTTTTTCCCTCCATCCCAAACGCTCAACCGACCCATCATAAACCGCCGGATTCCAACACAATTCTAAAACTGAGATATGAAAAACTGGATTGGCAAGGGTATGAATTCTCCCTTTGTGTAGAACAGTCCGGTGCGATCTACATCCTGTCAGTTAATTCGAAAGATTCAAGGGTTTCAGGTTTACCCTACAAGAGTTTTATCGATAATCCTGTAAAAACCTCAATCCTCCAAGACCTGGATGCAGACGGTTTTCCGGAATTGGTCTGTTTTACCCAATCGGTGGGAAGTGGAAGTGCGGGTACGGTAGTTTCCTTTTCTGTCTTGGATTGTGGAGCCTTTGTTCCCATTGCTTTTCCACTGCTAAGCAATCCACAAATCACAAGCGGATATATGGGACATGATCATTTCCAACTAAAAAAAGATTCCCTCTTCCACAGCTTTCCGATCTATCGTGAACGGGATTCCAATGCCCGCCCCACAGGAGGAAAACGACAGCTAAAGTATACTCTTCAATCAAAATTAAACGGCAAAAGCTGGATCCTGCATGAAATTATCCAATCAAAACCGGAAAAAAACATCCTTAAGCAGGTTCTCTAAATAAGGTTTTTCCTCATTCATGTTATACACAAATGGGGATTACAATGATGAGAAATAAAAGAGTTTATCCTGAGTTTTGGGAGAAAAACTATTTTTTGCCCTGGGGATGGCGGATGAGGGTGTCCCTCAATTTTTTAGTTAAATTCGATCGGCTCCAATCCTCTAAATTCGGGAATTGATTATGGAATTGGCCTTGATTTTCGAGGGCGAGTTGGATAAACTTTGAAATGCCTGCTGAATCGTTTTCGGCAAGCATCTGGGCTGCACTCCCTTGGTTGAGAAAAACTCCGGCAGCTGAGGTGGGCTCTCCTATGGATAAGATGGGAACTGATGTCGCCAAATATTCCAAGAGCTTACCGGAAATCATCTGTTGGTGTGCTCCCTGAAAACTAAAATTCAGCAAAAGGTCTGCACTTTTCATTAAAGCAATCGCCTCGCTGTGGGATACATAGCCTCTGGGGTCTATTTGAATTTCGGGAAGCTCCGTTTGAATTTCAGTTAGAATCCTTTGTGGAATTTGTCCGGCAAAAGTCCACCGGATGGGGTTTTTCGTTTGGAAGGATTTCAAGGCATTCACCACAGCGTTATAGGCCTGATTATGGGTTAATAAGCCTGTATACACCAAATGAAACTCCTTGGGCTTGGGTGCTGCGGGCGTTTGGTGCATTAACTCGGCATCGTAGCCGTTAGGAATAGCTTCAAACCTTTGCTGGGGGGCTTTGGTTTGCAGCTGGGTGTGGAGCGCTCCCCCAACGGTCGTCAATATACCATCGGCTTGTTGGAGTACTTGGCACTCCAAATCTAAATCTTTTCGAATGGCAAAAGGCTGCCGATAGAAACTTTTGTTGTAAAACAAATCGGTCCAAGGGTCGCGAAAATCAGCCCACCACTCCAAGTCAAATTCTCGTTTGAGTTGCAGCCCTGCCAAATGTGTGGAATGAGGCGGGCCCGTGGTGATTAAATAAGAAATCTTCTGTTCGGATAAGAGTTTTTTCACTGCCGCTACTGCATAGGGCACCCAGCCTTTACGGGCATCGGGAACAAAGAAATTTCCTCGGATAAATGCGGAAATTTTCTGAAACAAGCTCTTTCGAGGAACTTCCCCTTGCGGGATGGAGGTCTCAGAACCGCTTAAACGAGCATACCATTTCAGCGGTTCCCGAGTGGGGGTCTGGATCAGTTGAATATCGGACACCTCGGCCACCAAAGTATCGTCTCGAACGGGATAGGAAGCATGGGAAGGGTTTACGGTGATCACATAGGGTTCCCAGCCTTTTTGTTTTAAATATTTAGCAAAATAGAGCCAGCGCTGCACTCCCGAGCCTCCCGAAGGGGGCCAATAATAGGTCAGGATTAAAATGGGCTGCGGTTTCGGCATGGCTACAAGATACAAAAGCCCCTTGCCGACTAAAAATCTTTTCGAAATTGAACCCCTAAAATTTGCCGGGATTGCACCCGAGTGATGGCATGATCGTCATATACCCATTGCGCAACAAACTGTGTGCTGATAAAATCATTCACCTTAAAATCAATTTCTAATAAATAATTAATATCCAAATTCTCAGGCCGATCTAGATAGTTTGAATAAACGTTTAAAAGGTGCTTCCAGTGCACATTTTCCCAGATTTTCCACTGGGCTTTCCAAACAAAATCCAATCCAACTTCTGTCCGGGTGGTTTGGTTGGGGTCTACCCCAAAGTATTGACTCCCGGGGGCTAAAGCTCTAGTAAATACTCGGGAAACTAAGGTCATCTTGAGCGTTGCAAGGGCTAAATCGATACGGTTATTATCGCTAATCATATTGGTAAACCCCAATCCCGTTTTCCAATAGGCCGGAGAAAATCCTTTAGAAATCCGGGTTCGAGTGGCCTGATCGCCACTGCCGTTGTATTTATACCCGATACCCCACTGAGTAAGGAGGTTCATCCAGGCATGAATCGTCCAATCGGGGACTAAATAGCGTTCCAAACGGAGGTCTAAAATCAGCCGGTCGTCCGTTTTACGGGTAAAGGGGTTGTCTTCAATTTGGTTTAAACCATACGAACTTTCCAACATT
>JBMYNJ010000002.1:49764-91477 GCA_049598145.1 Flavobacteriaceae bacterium
ACATTCCACTTCCGGTCCAAAGAGAATCTTTGAAAGCCCAGCCATATTTGGTAGCCAGTGTTCCGGCCAAACTATTGGCTCCACCGGCCGTCCAATTCCGGAACGTACTTTGGTTGGCCAAAAGGCTGATTTGAGCTGTTCGAGTCCACAAACTGTCTTTTGCAGGACTTTCCTGTGCAAAATTCAGGAGTGAGTACAATAAAAAAGGAAGAAAAAATCGAAGGGACATATCACCTTTTTATTTGTAAGAATTGGATCGTTTCCATAGGGGAACTGCCGAGCAGGCTTCCCCGTAAAAAATGCTTCGGGCATAGGGCTTTATCAGGGCTACCCATTGCATATAAAGGGTTTGTGGTATCTCTTTTTCGGCACAACCCTTTAAGATCACGGGTTTGTCCTTCAAAGCACTCCAATCGAAGGTTTGGATTTGGTTTTGCCAATGCTGAAGCTCCACAGCCTCCGGGCTGCCATAGCCTACGGTAGAGGCTTTGTCTGCCAACTGAATCCCAACCAAAAGTGGTGCCCAGGCGGGTAAAATAGCCTCTGTAGAACAATAAACGGCAACCGACTTCCCTGTGTATTGGTCCCAATCGTGAGCTTTTATCGCCGCTCGAAAATCTTTTTCTCTTAAAATTAAACCCTGATCTAAAAAGTCTTTAAGGTCTAATCCCAGAGGTTTGGGCCCAAAAAAGTCCATCGGGTCCAGCACTTCCAAGGCGCTTTCGGCCACCTTATTAACGATGGGCTGTTCCATTAGAGCATTCCTAATTCCAGTTTGGCTTCTTCACTCATCAACTCTTGAGTCCAGGGCGGATCAAAAGTAATCTCCACGGTAGCAGAGTGAACCTCTTTTAAGGATTGTACCTTTTCCTCCACCTCTAGGGGAAGGGTTTCGGCAACAGGGCAATTGGGTGTGGTAAGCGTCATCAGTATTTTTACCTCTTGGTCTTCGTTCACCATAACATCATAAATCAGTCCGAGCTCATATATATCCACAGGGATTTCGGGGTCGTAAATGGTTTTTAAAACCCCTACAATTTTCTCGCCTAAATCAGCTGTATGTTCGTTTTCCATAGGGTTTAATTCAGTTGAGTTTGGTAGGCAATGGCATACATTTTTAACTGCTTAATCATCGATACCAGACCGTTGGCCCGAGTAGGCGACAAATGTTCCTTTAATCCGATCTGATCAATAAAATCAGTATTTGCATCTAAAATATCTTTGGGGTGTGCTCCCGAAAATACACGAATCAGGATCGCAATGATGCCCTTGGTGATAATTGCATCGCTATCGGCCGTAAAGTTCAATTGCTGGTCTTCCATATCGGCATGAACCCAAACCTTGCTTTGACAGCCTTTGATGATGTTGTCTTCGGTTTTGTATTGAGGGTTGATTAAAGGGAGGGACTTTCCCAATTCAATCATATATTCATACCGTTGCATCCAGTCGTCGAACATGGAGAATTCGTCAATGATTTCTTGCTGCCGGCTTTCAATCGTGCTCATACGTAAAGTTAAGAATTAAGTTAACATCTGAATGGCCTTTTGCAAAGCCTCCAGCATCCGATCGATCTCTGCTTTGGTATTGTAAAAGGAAAAAGATGCCCGAACGGTTCCGGGAATTTGAAAATAATCCATGATCGGTTGAGCACAGTGGTGACCCGTGCGAACCGCAATTCCGAATTTATCTAAAATACTCCCCAAATCGTAGGGATGAATCCCCTCAACATTAAAGGAAATAACAGCTGTTTTTTCAGGAGCTTCTCCGTAGATTTTAACCCCTTCTATGGCCTTTAGTGCCTTGGTTGCATATTCCAAAAGCTCGTGTTCATAGGCAGCGATGTTTTCAAAGCCGATGCTGTGCATATAGTCCAAGGCTGCTCCAAACGCGATCCCTCCAGCGATATTAGGGGTTCCGGCTTCGAACTTATGGGGTAAATCGGCATAGGTTGTTTTCTCAAAAGTAACCTCGGCGATCATTTCTCCCCCACCTTGATAGGGCGGAAGCATATCTAAAAGCGCTTCTTTACCATAAAGCATTCCGATTCCTGTTGGGCCACAAAGTTTGTGAGCGGAAGTGACATAGTAGTCAATATCCAAAGCTTGAACGTCTGCAACAATATGGGGTGCTGCCTGGGCCCCGTCGATCAATACCTCTGCCCCAACGGCATGGGCCTGATCGATAATTTGCGCAATAGGATTGACTGTCCCCAATGCATTAGAAACGTGGTTGACGAAAACCAAGCGGGTCTTCGGATTGACCAATTCTGTGTAAGTCTCCATATCCAGCACGCCACTGGGCAGCATCGGAATGACTTTGAGGACTGCTTGAGTTTTTTCGACTACCATTTGCCAAGGGACGATATTGGCGTGGTGTTCCATTGCTGAAACCAACAACTCGTCTCCGGGTTGTAAAATTGCGCTATAACCCGAGGCAACGATATTGATGCTATGCGTGGTTCCTGCCGTGAGTATGATTTCGTGCGGATGGGCCGCATTGAAATGCTTTTGAATTTTTTGGCGGGCTTGCTCAAAGGCATCTGTTGCTTCCTGACTCAGGGCGTGAACGCCTCGATGAATATTAGAATTGGTCTGGGAGTAATAGCTCACAATCGCATCGATCACCTGCTGGGGGGTCTGAGAAGTAGCTGCATTATCGAAATAAACCAAAGGCTTTCCATTCACTTGCCTGTGTAGGATAGGAAAGTCTTTCCGAATGGCTGATACATCCAATATCATTATAAATTAAATCCGAGGTTTACTCCTAATTTTTTAGCGATGGAATCTTCTATTCTTTTCTTTAAAGCTGAAATCTGAACGCTTTCCAGTACATTGCTAGCAAAAGCATAGGTCAGCAGTGCCTGCGCTTCTTTTTTGGGAATTCCGCGTGAGCGCAAATAAAACAGGGCTTCTTCATCTAACTGGCCGACGGTACACCCATGAGAACAACGGACATCGTCCGCAAAAATTTCCAATTGAGGTTTGGTATTAATGGTGGCTTTGTCGTTGAGTAATAAATTGTTGTTTTGCTGGAAAGCATTGGTCTTTTGCGCAATTTTATCCACTAAAATTTTACCGTTAAATACCCCTGTGGCTCTCCCCCCAAAAATCCCTTTGTAATCCTGATGGGATTCACAATTGGGATGCGCGTGATGCACCAGCGTAGAATGATCGGTGTGCTGCTGATCTTCCAATAGAGTAACTCCTTTCAGGGTAGACATGATGTGCTCGTCTTTTTGGTAATAGTTCAGCGTGTTGCGAACAATATTCCCCCCAAGTGAAAATGTATGCACAGATACATGAGAGTTTTTTTGCTGTGAGATGTAGGTGTGATCCAACAACGAAGCCGTATCCCGATCATTCTGAACTTTATAATAATCGACCAATGCCTCTTTTTCAGCAAATATTTCGGTCACACAATTGGTGGTGACAGGTGTTTCGGATAGACTCTGATGACGTTCAAGGATTTGTACTTGAGCATTTTCGTCTACCACGATCAAATTGCGGGGCTGTAACCAAATGGGCGCATTTTTTCCCGTGCTAAAATGAATGATTTCAATGGGTTTTTCAGCCACCACACTTTTGGGAATATAGATATAAGCCCCTTCTTTAGCATAGGCTGTGTTTAAGGCAGTAAGGCTGTCGTTTTCCGGGGCAATAGCCCCAAAATATTTTTGAATTAGTTTGGTGTATTTGGGTTTAGAAAGTGCAGCCGACAGTAAACAAACATCGAGCCCGTCGTGAGTTGTATCCGATAAGAAAGGGCTGTAAACTCCATCTATAAAAATCACTTTGTAGGTGTCTATATCATAAAGGAAATAGGTTTTCACCTCTTTGAGTTCAATGGAGGTTTCTATCTGTGGATAGAGGATATAATTTTCCTTCAGGATTTTTGCCAAACTAGTATATTTCCATGCCTCCAACTTTTTGGTTGGAAATCCATTTTTTTCGAAATATGCCAGAGCTTTAATACGCTTATCGTGAATCGGATCTTTTTGCCCAACTTCTTCTTCGAAAGCGATGTAAGAAGCCAATAACTGTTCTTTTAATTCCATTTTACACTTCCGCTTTTATCCAATCATAGCCTTTGGCTTCCAGCTCCTTCGCTAGGTTTTCATCTCCGGATTTTACGATTTTACCGTCTAATAAAACATGTACATAATCAGGAACGATATAATCCAGCAAGCGTTGGTAGTGCGTGATCACTAACACGGCATTTTTTTCGGAACGCAAGGTGTTCACTCCGTTGGCCACAATTTTAAGGGCATCGATATCCAAACCGGAATCGGTTTCGTCTAAGATGGCCAACTGCGGTTCCAGCATGGCCATTTGGAAAATCTCATTTCTTTTTTTCTCCCCCCCAGAAAAACCTTCGTTCAAGGAACGAGACAAAAATTTGGAATCAATCTCTAATAAAGCTGCCTTTTCTCGGATTTTTTTCAGCATCTCGTTTGCCGGCATTTCTTCCAAACCCTGTGCCACTCGGGAAGCGTTTATCGATGTCTTTACAAAGTTCGTCACCGATACTCCAGGGATTTCAACGGGATATTGGAAGGATAGGAAGATGCCTTTGTGCGCTCGAGTTTCTGCGTCCTCCTCATTGATGTTTTCCTGATTAAATAAGATCTCTCCTGCAGTGATTTCGTAGTCCTCGTTTCCGGCAACTACCGACGAAAGGGTGCTTTTTCCCGATCCGTTCGGTCCCATAATCGCATGGACTTCTCCGGGATTGATTTCCAGATCGATTCCTTTTAAAATCGGTTTGTCATCGATTTGAGCGTGTAAATTATTAATCTTTAACATCGTATATGATTTATCCCACCGAACCTTCGAGGGAAATTTCCAGTAATTTTTGAGCTTCCACGGCAAATTCCATGGGCAGTTTGTTCAGCACTTCTTTGCTAAAACCGTTTACAATGAGAGCGATCGCTTTTTCGGTATCGATTCCACGTTGATTACAATAAAAAATCTGATCTTCTCCAATTTTGCTTGTGGTGGCTTCATGCTCGATTTGAGCGGAATTATTTTTCGCCTCGATATAAGGAAAAGTGTGGGCTCCACAGGCATTCCCCATCAGTAGGGAGTCGCATTGAGAGAAGTTTCGAGCATTTTTGGCGCGACTTCCCACCTGAACCAATCCCCGGTAACTGTTTTGGGACTGCCCGGCAGATATTCCCTTCGAAATAATGGTACTTCGGGTGTTTTTTCCCAAGTGGATCATTTTGGTTCCGGTATCCGCTTGTTGATGGTTGTTGGTCACAGCAATGGAATAAAACTCTCCTATCGAATGATCGCCTTTCAACACACAGGAAGGGTATTTCCATGTAACTGCAGAGCCGGTTTCTACTTGCGTCCATGAGATTTTGGAGCGGGTATGGCACAGCCCTCTTTTGGTTACAAAATTAAAGACCCCACCTTTGCCTTCTTTATCTCCTGGATACCAGTTTTGAACCGTGGAATATTTAATCTCTGCATCGTCCATGGCAATCAGTTCTACGACAGCAGCATGTAATTGATTTTCGTCTCGGGAGGGCGCTGTACATCCTTCTAAATAACTGACATAACTGCTTTCATCGGCCACGACTAATGTTCGTTCGAACTGTCCTGTTCCCGCCTGATTGATCCGGAAATAGGTGGAGAGTTCCATGGGGCAGCGAACTCCTTTGGGGATATAACAAAAGGATCCATCTGAAAAGACTGCCGAATTCAACGCAGCAAAATAATTGTCTTTGGGTGGTACTACCGTACCGATATATTTTTGAACCAATTCCGGATGCTCTTGAATGGCCTCTGAAATGGAACAGAAAATGATGCCTTTTTCGGCTAAAGTTTCCTTAAAAGTAGTCGCTACAGAGACAGAGTCCATCACAATATCGACCGCAACTCCTGCAAGCTTTTTTTGTTCATCAAGAGAAATTCCGAGCTTATTAAAAGTCTCTAACAACTCGGGGTCTACCTCGTCTAAGCTTTTGTACTGATCTTTTTTCTTGGGAGCAGAATAATACGAAATGGCCTGATAATCGGGCTTTTGATAACTCACATTGGGCCAATCCGGCTCTTCCATTTGTTGCCATGCCCGGAAAGCTTCCAATCGCCATTCGGTCATCCATTCCGGTTCTTTTTTCTTTTGTGAGATCTTGCGAACGATTTCTTCGTTTAAACCCACCGGAAAAGTTTCCGATTCGATGTCGGTGTAGAAGCCGTATTCGTATTCTTTACTTTCAAGCTCTTTTTTTAATTCTTCCTCGGTATAACTCATCTACATTAGTTTAAAGCGAAAAACTCTCTCCACAACCACAGGTTCGCTGGGCATTAGGATTTTCAAAAACAAAGCCCTTTCCATTCAGGCCCCCTGAATATTCGAGTGTGGTCCCAGCCAAATACAACAGGCTTTTTTTGTCCACCACAATCCGCACTTGGTTGTCTTCAAATATGCGATCGGCATCGGAGGCTTCTCGGTCAAAATGAAGTTCGTAAGACAATCCGGAACATCCACCACTTTTAACTCCTACCCGAATAAAATCGGTTGTAGGGTTAAACCCATCTTCTCGCATCAATTGCTCGGCTTTTGTACGAGCGGAATTAGCAACTTTTATCATTTCAAAAACCTTTAAGGGTAATCGAACCACAAATATACAACGAATCGCACGGAAAACCCTTAGTTTTGAATGGTTTTCCCTATGAAACTATTGGTCTTGCTGATCGGGTCGGTGTGCGGGATTTTGGATAAAGTTTAAATCGTCTAATGTTCTTAAAAAAGCAATCAGGTCTTGCTTATCGGCTGGACTTAGATGCACCCCTCCTTGGGCTACATTTTTCATGAGAGGGTCTACAGTAGCCGAATATTGCAACCCTTCCGAATAATGATCGATCACTTCGCGGAGCGTTCGAAAGCGACCGTCGTGCATATAAGGGGCTGTAAATGAGAGATTCCGCAAAGACGGCGTGCGGAATTTTCCATTGTCGTTGGGATCGCCCGTTACCCTACCTAAACCGAGATCAGAAAATTCTTGATCCAAAGCATTGTTGTGAAAATCGTTATCGGTCCACAAGGGGTTGTTGGGGTTGCCATGACAATGAAAGCAATCGCCCCGTTCTTCGTCCATAAAAACCGCTAACCCATTTTGTTCATTTGGGCTTAAAGTGGCATTCCCTCTCAGGTAGCGATCAAATTTAGAATCGGCAGAAATCAGTGTCCGTTCGAATTGAGCGATGACTTTAACTACGACTACTGAATCGATTGGATGGTCTCCAAAAGCGGCTTCAAAAAGGGAAGGATATTCCGGGTGATTTTGCAAACGGTCGGCAATTTGGTTCCAATCGGCATGCATTTCAATCGGATTCGTTACCGGTTCAAAGGCTTGCCCCTCCAGATGGATTTCTTTGCCGTCCCAGGCGAAGCGGCTGTTGTAGTTCCAGGCTAGATTAAACAAAGGCATCGAATTTCGAGTTCCAGGCACTCCAGCAATGCCTAAGCTCACTGCCCTTCGATCGCTAAATCCATGTTCGGGCATGTGGCAATTGGCACAGGCCAGCTGTCGATTTCCGGATAAGATTGGATCGAAAAATAAGCGTTTACCCAAAGCAATTCCTTCTACGGTAAGGGGATTATTTTCAGGAATTACCGGAGGAATGAGATAGTCTTCAAACAATTGGGGAATTTCCAAAGTGTAGGGGGTGGGCTGGTAGGGGGATACTTCAGGATCGTTAGAACTACATGCCATCAAAGCCAAAATTGGCCCGAAAAAGAAAAGTTGTTTAAGTTTCATGGACTTGGCCAACGGAAGACCGAAGCTCCGTTTTGTTTCATTTTTAATTGGGCTGCAAAGTTAGGCATCAGCATAGTGTTCCATTGAGTGAGGTCCCAAGTATAAGGATTTTCAAACCACTCATGCACTTGCATTTCCACAGTTAAAGAAGCGTTTTCACCGACTTCAAAATCTCCTAACTGCACTTGAAAGGCTGTTTCTTGCAACTGCAGATTATTGGGGTCCGAACGGTCGGCTGCACGGATCATGTGGTAGTTATAATTCTGTGGAGAATCCTCTCCTATTTGGAATTTACCGTCCAGTTGTAAATAGTGATAGCCTCCGCCTAAAGCTGCCGGAACATTCCAATTGGCAGAGTTTAAATCTGCATATACCCCATCGATATTATCTTCATCCAAAAAGCCAAAAACAAAATCCAATTGGGCATAATCCCCCACAGGAAAGTCTTCCCCTAATGCTATGCTAAGAGTAGCTTCTTGTGAAAGATCAATTAAAAAATAATTGGGGTTTACAGAATATGAAGTTCCATCATCCCTTAGCAGTTGAATATTAGAAATTAAATAGCGTAAGCGTTCCACACTCAAGGTTTCACCGTGTGCGTTGTAATATTGGATTTGCCCCAACTCGTTCGCTGTAATTAATTGCTGATGCCAACTGTGTTTGAAGTTCAACACTACAGAAGTTTGGTTTTCACTCGCTGTGGAGCAGTTTGCCAAAAACAAAAACACTAGACCCACAAAAAAGAATCGAACAATTTTCATTTAAGGAATTAAGTGAGTTACAAAAATATCATTAAATCCCATATGCGTAGAGATGTCCCCGTCACTACTTGCGGTGGTCCCCACCACCAAATAGCCTTGCTCGGGATGGGCAGCGATCCCATACGCCCGATCGAAATCGCTTCCCCCCCAACTTTTTTGCCAAAGGAGATTCCCTTGAGCATCAATCGCAAAGGCCAAAGCATCATTATAACCTTTGTTTTCAGTAAAATCACCTGTGGAAGACCGACTACTTCCTACCACAACTAATCCGCCTAGTGGGGTAGCAATGGCCTGAAAAGCTGAATCGAAATCGGAACCTCCGTAGGATTTTTCCCAAATGACTTGTGCCTCTGCATCAATTTTAACGACCCAAATGTCTGCACCCCCCAAATTTCGGATTAAATCTCCATCCGAACTACGACTATCCCCAACGAGATAAAAACTCCCATTGGAACCCGGAGCGATTGCATGAAAATTTTCTATTTGACTGCCGCCAAAATTGGCCTGCTGAATCAATTCCCCAGCAGGACTCAAAACCAAAAGCCAGGCGTCGTAACTCCCCCTATTTTGGGCGACATCAAAATCATCGCTATCAGAAGTTCCCAACACATAAAGATTTCCATTATCCGCCACTTCAAGGGCATAAGCTGTGTCTGTATTGGTTCCTCCAAAATAGCGACTCCAGCGCAAATCCCCTTCCGGACTTAAGCGCATCACCCAATAGTCGCCTCCAGCGTGCTTCGCATAAGTCTTTGCCGAATAATCTCCCAGACCGCCAGAAGCCGATACATCCAAAATGCCGCTGACAACCAAGTCGCCATCCGAAAGTTCAACCACATCATAGGCTGTTTCTACTCCAGCAAAACCATAAGAGCGTTCCCAGATGATGGCGCCTTCCCGACTAAACTTTTGCAGCCAAAAATCTTGGAGTCCTGCTGTAGGAGTATTTCCCAAAGTGCTGGTCGTTCCGCCAACCATTAACCAATGTTCATCGGACAGCAGAATCATCTGCGTAGGACGATCATCCCCTTGGGCTCCAAAGGCGAATTGATCTTGTAGATTGTGATCTGCAGAAAACTTTAAGAGCCAAAAATCATAGTCGTTCCCCTGGCGTGCAAGGCCTGGGATTTGAGTGCTTTGGGTTTCTGCCAGTACCCAATAGTTCCCCTCTGAAGTAAAATGGACATCCAAAGCTTGTTCGTTTCGCTCCCCCCCGAAAGTTTGCAAATAAATACTTTGGGCAGTTCCTACGGTTGGGGATTCGCCTTTCTGACAAGCAAGTAGCATCCCCAAAAAAGCACAGATTACCAAACGTAACATAAATAGTATCTAATCAGAAGCGCGAACCAAGAAGAGTCCGTTATCGGAATCGTTAATGGCAATCACCCCACTTTCAAAAAATGGGTAGACGTTCCAAACCCCATTAAAACTGGCGTTGTCGTGAGCTGGATAGGTGTCAAAAAAACGGATCTCAGTCATATTTCCGTTAGCAATATCTGAAATATCAATCTCTCGAAGTCCTGCAGTATAATTAGCCAAGTAAAAACTGTCGTCTTTTACATATCCATTGTGATCAATAGCCCGGGTGGTTCCTTCATAGATATGATGTAAAGTAGGATTGTCTAAATCGGACAGGTCAAACACAAAAGTTCGGGTGTTATTTCCAAAATTATTTTCATCCAACTCATCCCCTAAATAGGCAAAATGGTGGGTTTCATCCATCCAAACCTGATGGGTATATCCATGATTGTTGTATTCGATTTCTGCGATTAAAGTGGGGTTGTCTTTATCCGTTACATCCACGATGACCAAACGATTGTTTTGCATATTTCCTTGGCTATTACTCCCCAAATAAATCTCTCGCCCCTGATGGTCGGGATCGGCCCCCTGATAATTGAAAATATGGGCGTCATGTGTATAGCCGGCTTCTGCAAATCCCCCAGCATCTCTGGGGCTTTGAGGGACGTTAATGTCAATAAATTTTGGCCCTCCAGCATAATCGTCTGATCCAACCACATAGGCAACACCACTTGTAGTATTGATGGCAATATTATGGGCCCCTCCAAAACTGGTTAAACGCGCATCTGTGGTAAAAGTGGTAAAATTCTCAACATTTCGAAGACGTGTAAGGTCAAACACTTGCATGCCATGGCCATCAATTTCACTGACGATAAACGCATGATTTTCATATACTTTAATATCGCGCCAAATATCACCGGTACCAGATCGGGCAGTCGGGAGTTTACCTAAGTAAATTGGAGCGGATGGATCGGAAATATCGACAAATCCTACCCCATCGGTCAAACCATTTAAGACGTATTCTTTTCCGCTTTCTGGGTCCGTCCATCCCCAATTGTCGTTCCCTGCTTGGCTCCCAAAAACTTCTAAAGAAATATAAGCAAGTAAATCAAATCCATCGCAGGGATAATTCCCCGCCATGCCGTTTACACAGGGGGCTCCTGTATTTTGAATTACCACTAACGGGGGCAAACTTGGATTAGGATTTTGAGTGTTGGGGGTTTGAGAATCCGGAGTTGGGGCAGGTGAATCATCTGAATTACAAGAAACCAACAAAAGCATCAAGATTAGGAAAGTGATCTTTAATTTCATAACGTCTTTGTAAGAATCTTCAAAGATATAATTAATCGATTGTTTCACCAGACCTATGAAATGTTTAACTATTTATTGGCTCTCGCAGAGGTTGCTTATTTTTGCTCCATGTTTGAAGATAAAAATCCCCAACGTACCCCTTTACAAGATTTAGGCGAATTTGGAATTATTAAGCATCTAACCCAACACTTTTCACTCGCAAATCAAAGTTCAGTTCTTGGTGTGGGAGACGATGCAGCCATTATTGAACATTCGGATGCCAGCTTAGTGACTACTGATTTACTATTGGAGGGGATTCATTTCGATTTATCTTATGTCCCCTTAAAGCACTTAGGCTATAAAGCTGTTGTTGTTAACCTCTCGGATATTTATGCCATGGGTGGCATTCCAACCCAATTTACGGTGGGTATTGGCGTCTCCAATCGATTTCCTTTAGAAGCCCTTGAGGAACTTTATTCCGGGATGGCGTTGGCCTGTAAAAAATACGAAGTTGACCTGGTCGGCGGAGATACAAGCAGTAGCCGTCAAGGCTTAATTCTTTCCATTACTGCTCTAGGTACGGTTCCTTCCGGAAAGGCCTTTAAACGATCGGGGGCGCAGGAAGGCGATCTTCTTTTAGTGAGTGGAGACCTAGGGGCTGCCTACATGGGCTTGCAGGTATTGGAGCGCGAAAAAGCAGTTTTTGAAGTCAACCCACAAAATCAGCCGGATTTGTCTGATTATTCCTACTGCGTGGGGCGTCAACTCAAGCCCGAGGCCCGAAAAGATGTGATTGAACTGCTTCGCGAATTGGAAATTCAACCCACGTCTATGATCGATATCAGTGATGGTCTATCCTCTGAGGTTTTGCATCTGACCCAGGCTTCAGACCTTGGCTGTGCTTTGTATGAAGATAAAATTCCCATGGACCCAGAAATGCTGAAGCTCTGCGATGAATTTAAACTCCCGAATACTACGGCCGCCCTTGAAGGTGGGGAAGACTACGAATTGCTTTTTTCCATCGCGCCTGAGGAGTTTGCCAAGCTTAAAGATCATCCTTACATCACTCCCATTGGACATTTTAAACCCAAAACAGAAGGCGTGCATCTCATTACCGGACTCGGCCAGCAGATAGAGCTAAGAGCGCAGGGATGGAAAAACTTTAAAGATTAGCCCAAAGCCACATCAAGGGTCATCATCACGATAAACCCTCCAATAAACCCCAGCGTAGCAATATCGGTATACTTATCCAACTGAGTTTCGGGGATCACTTCTTCCACAACTACAAAAATCATAGCACCTGCTGCGAAAGCCAAGGCGTAGGGTAGGATGGGCGTAAAAAAGGTTACGGCAAGTGCCCCCAAAACGGCAGCTACAGGCTCTACTGCAGCAGACAACTGTCCGTACCAAAAACTTTTGAATCGGCTCACCCCCTGCCTACGTAAGGGCATGGAAACAGCTATTCCTTCAGGAAAGTTTTGGATTCCAATACCGATCGCCAAAACCACAGCACCAGCGATGGAAGCTTCGGGTAATCCTGCAGCTACTCCACCAAACAATACCCCTACGGCCAAGCCCTCAGGAATATTGTGTAAGGTAATTGCCAAAACCAAAAGGGTGGTGCGTCTCCAAGGTGTTTTGATCCCCTCACTTTCTTTGAAATTAATATGGATATGGGGTAAAATCTTGTCTAAACCAAAAATAAAAAGGGCCCCTAAACCAAAACCAATAACAGAAGGAAACACCTTCTGAAACCCCTCCCCAGGACTCATTTCAATTCCTGGCGCCAACAAACTCCAAAAACTCGCCGCTACCATAACGCCCCCGGTAAATCCAAGCATTCCATCTAAGACCGCTCGATTCATGGATCGGAACAAAAAAACAAAAGAAGCTCCAAAAGCAGTTAGTCCCCAGGTAAACAGCGTGGCATACAGCGCTCCTAAAATGGGACTGGTATTTTCGAAAAATTCAAGGATGAATTCCATGGATGTTTGGTTTCTAAGCACAAAAATACAGAATTATATTGTGCTACAAATTCGAGAGGGTTAGTGGGATTTGTGTACTTTTGAAGGCTATCGACAAAGAAAAAACATACGACTACATCATTTGTGGCGGGGGGGCGTCAGGCTTGCTTTTGGCACATAAACTCCTTGAAGACCCCTTTTTTCAGGAGGCTAAAATTGCCTTAATCGAAAAAGATCACAAAAACCAAAACGATAGGACCTGGTGTTTTTGGGAACCAGAGGAGGGTGCCTTTGATTCCATTCTGCATCACCGATGGAAAAAGGGATATTTTGGGGCTTCCAATTATAGCTCTCAATTTCCACTGAAGCCGTTCGAATACAAAATGTTACGGTCACAACCCTTCTATGAATCCTACTACAAGCGAATAGAAGAAACCCCTCAAATTGACCTTTGGACCGCCGAAATAACTTCCCTGGACCCGGATGGGGATCTTCATCGGGTTCAAACCTCAGTGGGAGATTTTTATGGGAAACGAATTTTTTCGAGTTTGTTTGATCCCAAATTCATGAGTAAACAGCAGAAATATCCGGTCTTGCACCAACATTTTTTGGGCTGGTTTGTCCGAACCGAAAAAGCAGTTTTTGATCCTGAACGAATCCACTTTATGGATTTTGATATTCCTCAAAATGGAGCGACTCGGTTTATTTATGTTCTGCCCTTTTCTCCAACAGAAGCCTTGGTAGAATATACCCTGTTCTCTCCTACTCTCTTAACTGAGCAAGCATATGAAGCGGGTATTAAAGAATATTTGGAAACGCTGGATTGCGGAGATTTTGAAATTTTAGAAAAAGAACAAGGTTCTATCCCAATGACCTGTTATCGTTTTGATCGACACAACACAGATGATTTACTTTACATCGGAACCGCTGGGGGCTGGACCAAAGCCAGTACCGGATTTACCTTTAAAAAAACCACCGAGAAAATTGATGCTCTAGTCGAGTTCCTAAAAACAAATCAATCGTTTAAGCATTTTTGGAAACCGGATCGTTTTTGGTTCTACGATCTTCTCTTTTTGGATGTATTGTCTCAACATAATGCACGCGGTCACGAGCTGTTTCGAACCATGTTCCAAAACAATTCCCCTGAATTAATCCTAAAGTTTTTGGGAGAAAAGACCCATTTTTGGGAAGAATTAAAAATTATGTTGGCCTTCCCCATCCCACTTTTTGTGAAAGTGCTCTGGAAACGTTTGTTTTAAAAGGTTCTTCCCATCAAGTTTTCTGCGAAAATTTGTAATTTTTCTTGTTGAACTTTCCCGATGGACATTTGTTCTAGTAAAGCAAATGCTTTGGTTCCTTGACGATCAATTTCCTGACCGATCGCTTGAGGAGACCCTGCTTTTTCAAATAAAACTTTTACTTGCTCAATTTTAGCATCATTATTTTTCGGAGTTGTTTTAAACAATGCTTCCAGGGATCTTTTATCACCTGCTGTTAATGTATTTTGTGCGTGTAAAAACAACCAGGTTTTTTTATTTTCAATTATGTCTCCCCCCAGTTGTTTTCCGAAAGTGTCGGGATCGCCATAAGTATCTAAATAGTCGTCCAATAATTGAAAGGCAACCCCCAATTGCAGGCCAAAATCATAAAGCTGTTGGGTAAGGATCGGAGGAGCTCCTCCAATCCTGGCACCCATAGCTAAAGCGCATCCTAAAAGAACCGCCGTTTTAAAAGTGATCATTTGCATATAATCCGCTAAACTCACCTGGTTCATCTGAGGAAAATCCATATCCCACTGCTGGCCTTCACAGACTTGTTGGGCGGTTTTACTAAACAGCTTGCAAAGTGATGCAAATAAATCGGGAGGGTATTTCTCCAAATATTGATAAGCATTTACGAGCATTACATCCCCCGATAAAATCGCCGTATTGGTATCCCACTTTTCATGTACGGTGGGTTTTCCCCGGCGTAAAGGAGCTTCATCCATGATGTCGTCGTGTACCAAACTAAAATTGTGAAATACTTCTACTGCCATAGCTGCTGCCAAAGCCTCTTGGGGGTCTCCCCCTGCGACCTCGGCACCTAAAAGGACCATAGAAGGACGAACTCTTTTCCCTCCCAATTCTAAAATGTAATGGGTGGGTGCATAGAGATTTCGAGGTTCTTGGAGGTGTTTTTGAGTTTCTAAAAAATCTTGAAAAAGCTCGCGTTGTTCCTGCAATAGCATAGCACAATTTTGGTTTAAAGGTACATTTAAAAAGTTTAACAATAGTTTTACATAAACTTCAAAAACTTTTTTTGTTATAAAAGTTTCTTGCCCTACTTTTGCAGCAAATTTGCCAGTGGAAAAGGAAATTCTTCAACGAGCCAAAAAACTCTTCTTTCAATTAGGGTTTAAAAGCGTGACGATGGACGACATTGCACAAGACATGTCGATTTCCAAAAAAACGATTTATGAAATTTTCGAGAATAAGTCTATCCTAATTGAACGTAGCATAGAAGGTCTTTTTGTAGAAACGATGGAACGAATCAAGAAAATTCGGGCCACTCCAATCGATCCGATTCAAGAATTATTTGAGGTGAAAAAAATTGTCTTGCAATTAGTGGAACGCAAATCCCAGTCCGCGCGTTTCCAGTTGCAAAAATATTACCCTGAAATCCACCGATCTCTGGAACGAAAAAAGCTTGAAATTATGGGGGGAATTTTCCAAGAAAGCATTAAAGACGGCATCCAAAGAGGACTCTTCCGTTCAGCGATTAACCCTGATTTTATTACGCGTGTTTATTTCAACGGCATCAGTGGCTTTCACGACATTCATCTTTTTCCGGAAGATCAATACGACTTTGAATACTGTTTCGAATCCTATTTGGAATATCATCTTCGCGCCATTAGTACTCCCCAAGGCATTGCCCTCTTAGAAAAATATAAAACCCAAGAAAAAAACCTTTTGCCCAACCCTTAAGCACACTTCAATATGATGAAATCAATTCAACATAATTCTTCTACACCGCTTCGTTTGTGGATCGCCTTAATTTTAGGATTATGTAGCATAGGCCTATATGCTCAAGAAAAACCGGTGCCTAAAGTATGGACCCTCCCTGAAGCCATTGCTTACGGGATGGAAAACAATCGTCAAATTCGCAATGCAGATATTGAGGTCCAAAGAGCCATTAAAGAAAAATGGAAGACTATTACTATCGGACTTCCCCAAATCAGTGCTTCCTCGGAATACTCCAATTTTTTAAGACTTCCGGTAAGTCTAATTCCTGCTGAGTTTTTTGGCGGGCAGGCAGGCGACTTTGCTGAGGTTCAGTTCGGGACCGAACAAAACTTGGTGGGTTCCGTCCGTTGGGATCAACTCATTTTCGATGGTTCCTACATTGTAGGGTTACAGGCCAGCCGTGTGTACCTTCAGATTTCAGAAAATCTTTTTGAAAAAACACAATTGGAAGTAAAAAAAGGGATAGTGCAGGCCTATGCTGCGGTGCTTTTTGCAGATGAAAATGTGGCTGTTACCCTTAATAATAAGACTGCTTTGGAACGTACGCTTGCCGAATTGCACGCCCTCTTCCGCAACGGCTTTGAAGAGGAAGAAAGCGTAGAACAAATGCGATTAACGCTGGCCGGAATAGAATCTCAGTTACGTTATGCCCGCCGGATGCAAAAAGTCACTCGAGGCTATTTGGCCTTGCTTTTAGGCTTAGACCCCGACCAACCTATGGCCCTTCAGGAAACACTCGAAGACCTATTGCTGGAAGCCAATGCTTCTCAATTCCGCACTGCAGAAGCAGACCTTAACAACAATTCAGATGTCAAGATTGCTCAAAATGATTTGTCTTCCGAGAAGCTGCTCTACAAACTGGAAAAATCCAAAGCTCTCCCGCGACTTTCAGCTTTTTTAAGTGGTACCTACACGGGAAATAGCAACACCTTTAATTTTTTAAACAGCGATCAAAAGTGGTTTGGCTCCTCTCTGTTTGGCTTAAGCTTACGCATTCCTATCTTTAGTTCACTCGGACGATCGGCCAGTTCGCAAATGGCAAAACTTTCCGTGCTTAAAGCGGAAAACGAACTGACGCAAACCGAAGACCGCATCCGACTTGAAATTCAACAAAGTGAATCGGCCTTGGAACTGGCATTGGAAAATTATTCCACTCAAAAGGAGAATTTAAGTTTAGCCGAGCGTATTGAACAAAAAAATCGCACCAAATTTTTTGAGGGCATCTCAAGTGCTTTCGAATTGCGCCAGGCACAGTTGCAACTCTATTCTGCTCAAAATCAATTGTTACGCGCCATTCAGGACGTCGTGAATAGTGCTACTGCTTTAGAAACTCTATTGAATAGTCCCCAACCCGAAAACACTCAGCAATGAAAAAGAATATTCATCCATCCACAACCTTTGTTTTAGTCATGAAAAAAACAACAATTCTCTTCTGCCTAATCGCACTTCTGGCAGCTTGTTCCGACAATAAAGAGGTTTCTACCACAGCCTTAATCGATCAAGGCAACTTAGAAGTCCTTTTGGAACGCAAGGCTTCCTTAACCCAAAACCTCAATCAACTCAAAATTGAGATCAATCAGATCAATGAAGCATTAGACACCTTAGACAGCAGTAGACGATTCCCGCTCGTCACTTCTTTTGAAGTGGAGTCCGGTACTTTTAATCATTACATTGAACTGCAGGGGGATATCAAAACACGTAAAAATGTGACTCTTTTCCCTGAAATTCCGGGGACTTTAGTTCGTTTTGAGGTCAGGGAAGGACAGCGGGTAAAAAAAGGGCAGGTTTTAGCACGTATAGACGATGGAGGTATGCGCAACCAACTGGAACAACTCCAGCTGCAAAAACAACTGGCTCAAACGACCTTTGAGCGGGTACAACGCTTGTGGGATCAAAAAATTGGTTCAGAAATGCAGTATTTGGAAGCCCAAACCCGCTACAAAAGCCTGGAACAAAACGTGGCTCAAGTGCGCAGTCAGTTGGATAAGGCTATCATTGAAGCGCCCTTTACAGGAGTAATAGACGAGCTTATCGCCAATGCTGGGAGCATTGTTAGCCCGGGGGCGAGTCCGGTGCTTCGATTGGTGAATTTAGACGAAATGTATTTAGAGGCGCAGGTACCTGAAAAATTCTTACCCTCGATTAAAGAAGGAACGCCCACAGTAGTGGAAATTCCGATGCTGGGAACTTCCCTGCAAACACAAATCCGCCAAACGGGAAATTTTATTAATCCTGGCAATCGAACTTTTCGTATTGAGGCCCCTCTTGACAATCCGGAAGGCTTCATTAAACCCAACTTAACCGCCAAACTTCAGGTAAACGATTATTCCAATCCCGAGGCATTAGTAGTTCCCTTGAGTATTGTCAACGAAAATGCTGCTGGACAGAGTTTTGTTTTTCGAATGCAAAAGACCCCTGAAGCAGATGTATTTATCACAGAGCAAGTCTTCATCACCTTGGGCCAAAGCAACGAAAAAGAAGTGGAAGTTTTATCCGGAATTCAAGTGGGCGATTTGCTGATCCAAGAAGGAGCTTCCATTGTTGAGAGTCAACAACGCGTCCGTCGGATCCAATCCTAATTCTCCTTCCATTAACACCAAAGAGACATGAATCAAAAAGAATTTTTGCTTTCCAGCTGGGCTATCGATCATCGAAAAATCATTTATGTGGTCATGGCTATCTTCTTCATCTTGGGGGTCAGTGCTTATTTTTCTATGCCCCGAGAAAATTTCCCGGAGATCAACGATACCCGAGTTTTTGTAACAGCCGTTTACCCTGGAAATACCGCTGAAGATATCGAACGATTGATTATTGATCCGCTCGAAGAAGAAATCAAAGGGGTGACCAATCTGGTGGATATCACTTCTTCTTCTCAGGAAGATTTTGGAATGATCACGGTTGAGTTTGATGAAAACATCACCATCGATCAGGCCAAACAAAAAGTAACAGACCTCGTCGACGGAATCACTTCGGGAGCCGATTGGCCCGTATTTAACAACGCCAAAATAGAGCCCACCGTTTTTGAAATGGATTTTTCGGAATTAATGCCCATCCTGAATATCAGTTTGGTAGGAGATTACCCGATCATCCGCCTGAAAGAATTTGCAGAAGAATTGGAATATCGCATCGAACAACTTCCGGAAATTAAAGGAGTGGATATTCGCGGGATTCAGGATTTTGAAGTCGAAGTGGCCGTGGATATTTATAAAATGACGGCTGCAAAAGTGAGTTTGAATTCGGTCTTAAATGCCATAGGCGGGGAAAATTCAACCATATCTGCCGGAAGCTTGATCGCTGACGATCAGCGGCGCAATATCCGTATCATAGGAGAGATTTCTACCCCGGAAGCGCTTCGAGACTTTGTGATTAAAAGTGAAAACGGAGCGGTATATCTGGGTGATATTGCTACTATAAGTTTTCAAGAAAAAGACAAAACATCCTTTGCCCGTTCGATGCAACAAAAAGCCGTTATGCTCGACGTAAAAAAGCGCGGAGGAAAAAACTTGGTACAGGCAGCTCAGAAAATCCGCGAAATCGTGGAAGATATGCGGCAGAGCTATTTCCCCGGTAATTTAGAGGTAAGTATTTCTAACGACCAGTCTAATGTTACCCTAAACCAAGTGAGTGATTTGGTCAACAACATCATTTTTGGGATCCTCTTGGTGGTCACGGTATTGATGTTCTTTTTGGGCTTTAGAAACGCTTTGTTTGTGGGCTTTGCCATTCCCATGTCTATGTTTATGTCCTTTATGATCCTAAGTTTCTTAGGATATACCATGAACACTATGGTACTCTTTGGCCTAGTCATGGGATTAGGGATGTTAGTGGACAACGGGATTGTAGTGGTCGAAAACGTTTATCGCCTGATGGCTAAAGAAGGGATGTCGCGCATACAGGCCGCTAAAACCGGAATTGGAGAAATTGCCTTTCCAATTATTGTATCAACAGCCACCACTGTAGCTGCCTTTGTTCCCCTGGGAGCTTGGCCCGGTTTGATGGGAGAATTTATGATTTATTTCCCCATAACTCTTTCGGTAGTTTTGGGCTCTTCTTTAATCGTAGCTGTTTTCTTTAATTCCATGTTGGTCTCTCAACTCATGGATACCGCCGAAAAAGAGATTCCATCCAAATTCTTGTGGCGTTTAACCTTGATTTTAGGGGGACTAGGACTCGTCTTCATCGTTTTAGGGGATGGCTTCCGTGGACTGGGTACTTTGATGTTTATAATTCCGCTATTATTTTGGGCCTATAAACTCTTTATTAAGCGATTAGCCGTTGGATTCCAAACCACTTTTTTGGTATGGCTCGAAAACCAATACCGTAAATTTTTGTCCTTTGCCCTGAAGGGTTTTCGTCCCTATTTGTTTTTAATCGGTACTTTCGGGTTGTTGTTTTTCTCTTTTGCTTTAATGGGTATTTTTCCACCTAAAGTGGAGTTTTTTCCCGATAATCAACCCAACCAAATCATCACTTATATCGAATACCCGGAGGGAACTGCCATCGAAAAAACAAATGCAGTAACCAAAAAGATTGAAGCGGAGATCTACCAAGTGATCAACCAACCCAAATATAATCAGGGAGACTATAACTTTATGCTGGACTCCGGGGTCGCTCAGGTGGGTGAAGGGGCCGGAAACCCAGAAACAGATGCAGGCAATACCTCTGAAATGCCCCATAAATCTAAAATCACCTTGACCATGCGGGAATTCAAATACCGCCAAGGTTTTTCCAGTGAAAACTTACGCCGTGAAGTCCAACAGGCTTTGATTGGAAAATTCCCCGGATTAAGTATTTCAGTTGAAAAAGATGCTGCCGGACCTCCAGTAGGCTATCCCATCAATATTGAAATTACTGGAAAAGATTATCTGGAACTGATTCAAACCGCCAAGCAGATGAAAGATTACCTCAACGCAGAAAATATTGCTGGAATTGAAGAATTGAAAATTGATGTCAATAAAAACAAACCTGGACTTGAGCTCACCGTCGACCGAAAAAAAGCAGGAGAATTGGGCGTTTCTGCTTCTATGGTCGGGCGATTGTTGCGAACTTCTCTTTTCGGTGGAAAAGCAGGTATTTACAAAAAAGATGGGGAAGATTATGAAATCAATGTGCGGTTCAATGATGAAAACCGATACAATCAGAACGCTTTGCTCAATCAGAACATTATCTTTAGAGATCAGGCTTCAGGTAAAGTCAAGGAAATTCCGGTGGCTGCCCTTGTACAGGAAAATAAAACTACCTCCTTTAGTGCCATTAAACACCGAAAACTCAATCGGGTGGTAACCCTCTATTCCTCTGTATTAGCAGGGTATAATGCCAACGAAGTGATGAACAACGCACAGGTAGCCCTACTCAATATTAACCTGCCCGACGGGGTCACATTTAAATTTACAGGAGAAATTGAGGAACAAGAAAAAAATATGACCTTTTTGTCGAATGCCCTCTTAGCCGCTTTAGGATTAATCTTGTTGTTGTTGGTTTTCCAGTTTAATTCCATCAGTAAACCCTTAATCATTTTGCTTTCCATATTTTTGAGTTTTACGGGAGTTTTCTTAGGGTTAATCGCCTTTAGTATGCCCTTTGTGATTTTAATGACTATGATGGGTATTATATCCCTGGCAGGAATTGTAGTAAACAACGGAGTGGTATTGTTGGATTATACCCAGTTGTTGCTCGATCGCAAAAAGGAAAGCTTAGGGCTTCCGGTAGAAGGCCTATTGCCCAAATCGGATGCGATTGAAGCCATCGTAAACGGCGGTGCGGCAAGACTTCGCCCGGTAATTCTTACTGCGATTACAACAATTTTGGGATTAATTCCATTGGCCATTGGTTTTAATATTGATTTCTTTAGCCTATTTAGTGCTTGGGACCCCAAGGTGTATATCGGAGGGGACAACGTAATCTTTTGGGGACCATTGGCCTGGACGGTCATTTTTGGTTTAAGCTTTGCGACCTTCCTAACATTGGTGATTGTTCCCGCTACTTTCTTGATCGTTTACAGTTTGAAATTACGTTTTCAGAAAAACACTTAATCGGGGCTTCTTCTTTACCTTTGGTTCAGAATTAAAGTTATGCTACGAACACATACCTGCGGAGAGCTCCGCAACACCCATATAGGGGAATCCGTTACCCTCTCTGGTTGGGTTCAAAAAGCCCGAAATAAAGGGTTTATTGTTTGGGTCGATCTCAGAGATCGTTATGGGATCACCCAACTGGTATTCGATGAAGAACGCAGTCCAAAAAAGGTGTTTGAACAAGCGCAAACGCTCGGACGGGAATTTGTGATTCAGGTCCAAGGGGAAGTCATCGAACGGGAATCTAAAAATCCAGAAATGGACACCGGTGCCATTGAAATCTTGGTGCATGAAATTGTTGTACTCAACGCTGCTGAAACCCCTCCATTTACCATAGAAGAGGATACCGATGGCGGGGAAGAACTCCGTATGCAATACCGCTATTTGGATTTAAGACGAGCTCCCATGCGCGAAAAATTGATCCATAGACACCAAATTGCTATTCAGGTGCGTAACTACCTTTCCGATAAAGGATTTATTGAAGTAGAAACGCCTTATCTGATCAAGTCTACCCCAGAGGGGGCAAGAGACTTTGTTGTGCCTTCCCGAATGAATGCGGGGCAATTTTACGCCCTTCCCCAATCGCCACAAACCTTTAAACAGTTATTGATGGTAGGTGGGATGGACCGCTACTTCCAAATCGTCAAATGTTTTAGAGACGAAGACCTCCGCGCCGACCGACAACCTGAGTTTACCCAAATCGATTGTGAGATGGCTTTTGTGGAACAAGAAGACATCCTCCAAACCTTTGAGAGCCTCACCAAGCACCTGATTGAACAAACCACCGGAACAAAAGTAGAAGATTTCCCTCGGATGACTTATGCCGAAGCCATGCGAATTTATGGGAACGACAAACCCGATATCCGTTTCGGAATGACCTTTGGGGAACTCAACGATATTGCCCAAAACAAGGGCTTTCAAGTCTTTGATCAACAGGAGCTCATCGTCGGGATAGCCGTCCCGGGTGGGGCTTCTTACACCCGCAAAGAAATTGATGGGTGGATCGACTGGGTCAAACGCCCCCAAGTGGGTGCCAAAGGAATGGTTTGGGTCAAATGTCTAGAAGATGGAGGATACAAATCTTCTGTCGATAAATTTTTCGATGCCTCCGACCTTGAGGCTTGGGCCACTCGCACCGGAGCACAGCCGGGAGACCTTCTTTTTATTTTGGCGGGGCCGACACACGAAACTCGAAGCCAGTTATCGGCTTTGCGGATGGAATTAGGCAACCGTTTAGGCTTGCGAAAACCCAACGAATTTACTCCCCTTTGGGTCGTCGATTTTCCCCTTCTCGAATGGGATGAAGAAAGCCAGCGCTACCACGCCATGCATCACCCTTTTACGGCCCCCAAACCGGAACATCTGGACAGATTAACAGACCACCCCGGCGAGGTTTGTGCCAATGCCTACGATTTGGTGTTAAACGGAAATGAAATTGGTGGAGGGTCCATCCGGATTCATGACGCTGCTTTGCAAAGTCAGATGTTTGATTTGCTTGGTTTTTCCAAAGAAGAGGCCCAAGCCCAATTCGGTTTCCTGATGGGTGCCTTTCAATACGGAGCACCCCCCCATGGAGGGATTGCTTTTGGGCTCGACCGCCTCGTAGCTATCCTCGGGGGAGAAGAAAGCATCCGGGACTACATTGCCTTCCCCAAAAATAACAACGGTCGCGATGTGATGATCGACGCTCCCGCAGCCTTAGATGAAGAACAATTAGAAGAATTAAACCTCTCGATCCCTAATACGGACTGATGCAAATTGTCCTTCGAATATTATTTTCTATGGCCTTGGGAGGAATCTTCACTGGGTTTTATATCCGAAGTTTCCATAGCTATGCCTTAGGAGAAAAAATTGTGGGATTTAGCGTTCTTTTTGGCGTAGTTGTCTATATGCCCTTGTTCTTAGTCCACCGATGGCGGGGCAAACGCTTACAAGATTATACTTTAACCCCAGAGAATTTGGCTAAAATGAACGATAAAAAATCTCGAAAATAAATTCTATTTTTCTGAAAATTAGTCAATTATTCCTTCGTACATTTGTGCTTTAATATCATTAAATGACAGGTACAGTAAAATTTTTTAATGAATCTAAAGGATTTGGATTTATTACCAACGACGAAACACAACAAGATGTTTTTGTCCACATCACCGCCCTTAACGGGCTACGCCTCAAGGAAGGCGACAAAGTAGAATACACAGAAGAAGAAGGAAAAAAAGGCCTCCAAGCCTCCAATATATCTATGCTGTAATTTTAGCTTTATTCCAATTGAAAGCATCTCGTGGAGGTGCTTTTTTTTTGGAATTATCTCAACTGCTTAAAAAACGCTTCTAAAAGTCGTTGGGAATCTTCTGCCAACACCCCTGCGATTACAGCCGTTTTGGGATGGAGACCTAAGGCTGCTTGTTGGTAGCCCCTTTTGGGATCGGAAGCCCCATAAACCATTGCGCTCAATTGGCTCCAATACAAAGCCCCGGCACACATCACACAAGGTTCTAAAGTGACATAAAGGGTGCAATCCCGAAGATATTTACCTCCTAAATAATTGGCCGCCGAAGTAATGGCGATCATTTCAGCATGGGCAGTCACATCGTTTAGGCGTTCGGTCTGATTGTGGGCCCGCGCAATGATTTGATTCCCAATAGCCACCACAGCTCCTACAGGAATTTCGCCGGCAACGGCCGCTTTTTCAGCTTCGATAAGGGCTTGCTTCATAAAATAGGCGTGGTCGTAGAGTAATTCCATGGAACCAAAATACAAAAAGTGCCTTCCCTCTGCCTGAAAAACTATCTTTGCAAGAGCTATGGAACTTAAAGACCTCCACACACCTAAAGATTTAAAAAAATGTTCTCTTGCCCAACTGCAATCGCTGGCCGAAGAATTGAGACGGGAAATCATCCAGGTGATGGCCCAAAACGAAGGGCACTTAGGGGCGAATCTCGGAGTTATAGAACTCAGCTTAGCCCTGCATTTTTGTTTTAATACTCCGGAAGACTTGTTGGTTTGGGATGTGGGTCACCAAGCTTATGCCCATAAGATTTTAACGGGACGGCGCAAAGCGTTTCAAAAAATCCGACAATGGGAACAGCTCAGTGGGTTTCCCAAACGAGAGGAAAGTCCCTACGATGCCTTTGGTACCGGACATGCCGGGACTTCGATTTCTGCTGTCTTAGGGATGGCCTTAGCTAATCAACTCCAACAAAGAGAACGCTGGCATATAGCTGTGATTGGCGACGCTTCCATCGCCAGTGGGATGGCCCTGGAAGCCCTCAATCATTTGGGTACTACTCAGGCGCGTGTGCTCATTGTCCTCAATGATAATACCATGGGAATCGACCCGAGCGTTGGGGCTCTCAAAACTTTTTTTGAAAGCCTTCCGCAACCCAATAACACGCAGACCAACCCATTTGAAACGGCTTTTAACATTCCTTATCACGGCCCCATAGACGGACACAACTTGGCCGAATTACAAGCCGCTTTCCATACTTTAAAGCAAAAATCCGGCCCCAAATTGCTCCATATCCGTACCACTAAAGGCAAAGGATTAGAAGCAGCCGAAATCGATCAAACCCGTTTTCATGCCCCCGGAAAATTTGATCCTTTAACTGGGAAGATTCAAAAAAAAGAACACGTATCTCTCCCCAAATACAAAGAAATTTTTGGACGGTGTGTATTGTCTTTAGCTGAACTAGATTCCCGCTTGGTGGCCATAACTCCAGCCATGCCCACCGGAAGTGGCCTGATTCCTATGTTCGAAAAATATCCCGACCGCAGCTTTGATGTGGGGATTGCAGAACAACACGCAGTGACACTCGCTGCCGGAATGGCCACCCAAGGACTCTTACCCATTTGCTGTATCTATTCTACCTTTTTGCAACGAGCATACGATCAACTGATCCACGATGTTGCGCTGCAAAATCTCCCCATCATTTTTGCGGTAGACCGTGCCGGACTTGTCGGGCACGACGGTCCTACTCACCACGGCGTTTTCGATCTGGCATACTTGCGGTGCATTCCTCAGATGACAGTTGTTGCCCCGGCCGATGCAGCAGAATTGTGTAAAGTCCTCTACAGTGCCACCCAACAAATCCAAGGACCCATCGCCATCCGTTACCCCAGAGGTTTAAGCGATCTCTCCCTTAAACATCTTCCTTTAGAATCTATCGAATGGGGACAAGGAAGATGTATTAAAGAAGGGGATACAATTGCCGTAATTTCCATCGGACATATGGCCATCCCAGTCGCCAAAGCTATTGCTGAAACCTCACAACCCGAGCGATATGCACATTATGATCTAAGGTTTATTAAACCCATAGACACCCATTTATTGGACACGATATTTTTAAAGTTTTCCAGGATTCTTCATGTAGAAGACGGGTGTATTTCGGGGGGTGCCGGAAGTGCAGTTTTAGAATATGCATATGCGTCCGGAGCAAAAGTCCAAATTGAATTGGCGGGAATTTCAGATCAATTTGTCCCGCACGGTTCGGTAGATCAACTACTGGAGAATCAAGGATTAAGTGTTTCCATGCTTCGGAAACGGCTGGAAGCTATGGAGTAGCTAGCTGCTGAAAAAAATGTATTTTCGAAAAAACTTCCACCTATGGCTGCGTCCAAACGCCTTTTTCTTTTAGATGCATATGCGCTTATTTTTAGAGGGTATTATGCATTTATTAAAAATCCACGAATCAATTCCAAAGGGATGGATACCTCAGCCATAATGGGCTTTACCAATTCCCTGTTGGATGTGATTAAACGGGAAAAGCCGGATCATTTGGCAGTGGCCTTTGACAAAGGGGGTTCGGTGAGCCGAACCGAAATGTTTGAGGACTACAAAGCCAATCGGGATGAAACCCCTGAAGCCATAAGTATTGCTGTGCCATATATTCAACAAATTTTAGAGGCCATGCATATTCCGGTGGTCGTTAAAGAAGGTTTTGAAGCGGATGATATCATTGGAACCTTAGCCAAACAAGCCGAAAAGGAGGGTTTTCAGGTATTTATGGTGACTCCCGATAAGGATTTTGCCCAGTTAGTGAGTGAAAATATTTTTATGTACCGCCCGGCACGGATGGGAAATGGAATTGAAATTTGGGGAATCCCTGAAGTCCAAGAAAAATTTGAGGTGGAGCGACCCGAACAAGTAATTGACTATTTAGGAATGATGGGCGATGCGGTAGACAATATTCCCGGTTTACCCGGTGTAGGCGATAAAACCGCTAAAAAGTTTCTAAAGACCTATGGGAGCATCGAAAAACTCCTGGAAAACACCCACGAGCTGAAGGGAAAAATGAAAGAAAAAATCGAGGCCAACAAAGCACTGGGTTTGTTGTCTAAAGAATTGGCAACCATCATTACCGATGTTCCAGTAAACTTTCAGGCAGAGGCCTATGAACTGTCCCAGCCGGATATGAGCGCAGTAGAAAATGTATTCCAAGAACTGGAATTTCGGCGACTCAGTGAAAACTTAAAGAAAATATTTACTCCAGATTCCGCTTCCGCTGAAGCGCCACAGGTCACTCCTCCCCCTCCATCGGGTGGGCAGATGGATCTGTTTGGCGCGCCGGGAGCCGGTCAGGAACACCTGAGTGGACGGGAGGATTTGGGCTCTCGTGAGCACTTCTATCAAAGCGTGGAAACGGCTACCGAACGAGCCTTATTACTGGAATATTTACTGCAACAAAACAGTGTTTGCTTGGATACGGAAACTACCTCCCTCAACACTTTTGAAGCAGATTTGGTGGGAATCGCTTTCAGTTGGGAAGCCGGAAAAGGATACTACCTGACCCTGCCGGAAGATCGAAACCAAGTGATTGAAATCTTAACGCCCTTCCGAGCGTTTTTTGAATCCAAGGGAATTGAAAAAATCGGGCATAACTTAAAATACGATATTAAAGTCCTGGCTCAATACGGGTTTTCGGTAGCAGCCCCAATATATGACACCATGATTGCGCATTATTTGATTAATCCGGATATGCGCCACAACATGGATGTCTTGGCCGAAACCTATCTGAACTACACCCCCAAACCTATTAGCGATCTGATCGGAAAGAAAGGAAAAAATCAGGGATCCATGCGAAACGTCCCGCTGCCCGACCAGACCGAATATGCCGTTGAAGATGCCGATATTACCCTGCAACTCAAAACCCATTTCGAAAAGGAATTAGCCGCTGCCAATACCCAGAAACTATTCGAGGCGATTGAACTTCCATTGGTAAGCGTTCTGACCCAGATGGAGTTGAACGGTATCCGAATCGATTCGGACTATTTGGATCGCTTTTCTAAGGAATTAGGAGTGCAAATTGAAATCTTAGAAAAGCAAATTTACTCCGCTGCTGGTGAGACTTTTAACTTGGCTTCCCCGAAACAATTAGGGCCTATTTTATTTGAAAAACTCAAACTGGTTGACAAGCCGAAAAAAACCAAAACCGGACAATATTCCACTGCAGAAGAGGTGCTTTCCTATTTGGCCAAAGATCATCCCATAGTCGCCGATATTTTGGAATGGCGGTCCCTGCAAAAACTCCAAAACACCTATGTAACTGCGCTGCCAAAAGAGGTGGCCAACAAAACCGGGAGGGTGCATACGGTCTACAACCAGGCGGTTGCTGCCACCGGGCGATTGAGCAGTAATAATCCCAATTTACAGAATATTCCGATCCGAACCCCTTTGGGGCAAAAGGTGCGCCAAGCCTTTGTGGCCAAAGATAAAGAACACGTATTGTTGGCTGCCGATTATTCCCAAATAGAGCTGCGCATTATCGCTGCCTTAAGTCAGGACGAAGGCTTGTTGGAAGCTTTTCAGAAAGGGGAAGACATTCACCGGAGTACGGCCGCAAAAGTCTTTGGAATTTCACAGGATGAGGTAAGCCGTGAACAACGAAGCCATGCCAAAACGGTTAATTTTGGAATTATCTATGGGGTTTCTGCCTTTGGATTGAGTCAACAAACCAACTTGAATCGGACCGAAGCAAAAGCCTTAATCGACACCTATTACGTCAGCTATCCGAAACTCAAAGCCTATATGCAGGATCAGGTAGATTTTGCTCGGGAAAACGGCTATGTAGAGACCGTCTTGGGACGTCGTCGGTACTTGAAAGACATCCACTCTCAAAACGCTATGGTCCGTGGGGGAGCCGAACGCAACGCCATCAATGCCCCTATCCAGGGAAGCGCAGCCGACATCATTAAAATTGCAATGATCAACATTCATCAAAAGCTTCAGCAAGAAGAATGGAATACCCAAATGTTACTCCAAGTACACGATGAATTGGTGTTCGAAGTTCCCAAGGCAGAATTGGAAGAAGCAAAGGCCATGATCCAGACCGAAATGGAAAATGCCTACCGCCTCGAAGTGCCTTTGGTGGTAGACGTTGGAATAGGTCAAAACTGGTTGGAGGCGCACTAAGTAGAGGGCCCCATAGAAAAAGTGGGAATTCTATTAATATCTTTTTGCTAAATCATTAATAATCGTAAATTTGCAGCCCTGAAACAGGGAAAATAAACTTTTAATTGTGAATACATTAAGTTACAAAACCGTTTCCGCTAATGCCCAAACTGTAGACAAGCAGTGGGTTTTGATTGATGCTGCAGGACTTCCCTTGGGACGTACCGCTTCGATCGTAGCAACGATGTTAAGAGGAAAACACAAAACCAACTATACCCCCCATGTGGACTGTGGCGACAATGTAGTGGTCATCAATGCTGCTGAGGTCGTATTGACCGGAAACAAATGGGAACAAAAGGAGTATATCCGCCACACTGGTTATCCGGGAGGTCAGCGTACCTTGAATGCGGCTCAAGTACACCACAAAAACAATACGCGTTTGGTCGAAAAGGCGGTTAAAGGTATGCTCCCTAAAAACAAACTGGGAGCAGAACTCTTCCGCAACCTTCGTGTATATGCAGGTACGGAACACCAACAAGAAGCACAAAACCCCACTCCAGTTAATGTTAACGAATTAATCTAATGGAAGTCATTCATACTATCGGACGAAGAAAAACTTCAGTGGCTCGGATCTATTTATCCGAAGGAAAAGGAGAAATAACCGTCAATAAAAAAGCGTATACCGACTATTTCCCTACTGCCACTTTGCAATATAAAATCAACCAACCGTTTCAACTTACAGAAACTTTAGGTAATTACGACCTGAAAGTAACGGTAAAGGGGGGTGGATTTAATGGACAAGCAGAAGCGGTTCGCTTAGCGATTTCTCGTGCGCTTTGCCAAATCGACGAAGAAAACCGAACGGCTCTTAAGCCAGAAGGCTTATTGACTCGAGACCCACGAATGGTTGAACGTAAAAAATACGGACAAAAGAAAGCTCGGAAGAAATTCCAGTTTTCTAAACGATAATTTAACCTCCAGTTATTCTGCTGGAATAAGTTCATTTATATTTTTATTCACCAGTTGTCTTAACCGCTACGGCGGATTAGTTTAGCATCTAAATGAGCCCAAGGTTCATTGCTAAATCAGAGAACGTAAACTAAAACCAATGGCACACACTGACGTCAAATCCCTGCTCGAAGCAGGCGTCCACTTTGGACACCTTACCCGAAAATGGAATCCCAACATGGCTCCTTACATCTATATGGAGCGCAACGGGATCCACATCATCAATTTATACAAAACCGCTGCTAAAATTGATGAAGCCAATGCTGCTCTGCAAAAAATTGCAGCTTCTGGCCGAAAAATTCTTTTTGTAGCTACTAAAAAACAAGCGAAAGATATCGTTTCGACCCACGCAGAAAAGGTGAATATGCCTTATATCACCGAACGTTGGCCCGGAGGGATGTTGACCAATTTCGTCACCATCCGAAAAGCTGTAAAGAAAATGGCTTCCATCGATCGCATGAAAAAAGACGGAACATTCGACACCCTTTCTAAAAAAGAAAAACTTCAGGTAGAACGCTTACGTGCCAAACTTGAGAAAAATCTTGGGTCTATTTCTGATATGACTCGTTTACCGGGTGCCGTTTTTATTGTAGATACCACTCGGGAGCACATTGCCGTCAAGGAAGCTCGCAAATTGAACATCCCCATTTTTGCCATGGTGGATACCAATTCTGATCCTCGTGAAGTAGACTTTGTGATCCCCTCTAACGACGATGCCTCAAAATCTATTGAAAAGATTCTGAGCATTGTAACCGAATCGGTTGCTTCCGGACTGCAAGAACGGAAAAACGAGCGTGAAGCAGCTCAAAAAGCTGTGGAAGAGGATAAACCAGCCGAAGCTTCAACAACTGAAGCTACAGCGGTAGTGGAAGAAGCCCCGCCAACTCCTGAAACCCCAGCAGAAGAAATGGAAATAGTAGAAGAAGCTATAGAGAGGCCTGCAGACGAAACCACAGAGGAGGTAGTGGAAGAAGCCCCGGCAACTCCCGAAGCTCCTGCAGAAGAAATAGAAACATCAGAAGAAGCAACAGAGGCACCTGCAACTGAAGCAGCTTCTGAAGATTCAACCGAAGAAAAAGCTTAATTAATCCCTAAAACATAAAGTTGTGAAAATCACTGCATCCGAAGTAAATAAGCTCCGACAAGCCACAGGAGCTGGAATGATGGACTGTAAAAAAGCTTTGGTAGAAGCAGAAGGAGACTTCGATAAAGCCGTTGAAAACCTGCGTAAAAAAGGCCAAAAGGTAGCTGCCAATCGTGCAGACCGCGACTCTTCCGAAGGAGCTGTCTTAGCCAAAGTAAATGCTGATGCTACTGCCGGAGTAATCGTTTCTGTGAACTGTGAAACCGATTTTGTTGCTAAAAACGAATCTTATTTAGAGCTGGCCAATGCCCTTTCAGATTTAGCATTGGAAGCGGATAGTCTCGAGGTTTTCTTGGCGACTGATTTCCAGGGAATGACCGTTGCTGAAAAGCTTACCGAACAAACCGGTGTTATTGGAGAGAAAATTGAAATCGGTGCGTTTAAACGTTTAGAGGCACCTTTTGTAGGCTCTTATATTCACGCCGGAAACAAAATTGCAACCCTAGTAGGGCTGTCTAGTGTTATTGACAATGCTGCCGAAACTTCTAAAAACGTAGCTATGCAAGCCGCTGCTATGAATCCAATCGCTTTAGATGAAGATGGTGTTGATGATGCTGTAGTCGAAAAAGAAATCGAAATCGCTAAAGATCAGTTGCGTCAGGAAGGGAAGCCTGAAGCAATGTTAGATAATATTGCCAAAGGAAAACTCAAACGTTTCTTTAAAGACAATACTCTAATCAATCAAGCCTTTATCAAAGATTCAAAACTAAGCGTTGCTGATTATGTAAAAAGTCAGGGAGACGCCACCATTACCGGATTCGAACGCGTTGCGCTCGTTTAATCCTTAAGCATACATTCGTTCCAAAAACACCGCTTTTCAGCGGTGTTTTTTTTTTACCTTGCTTGAATGCTTAAGTGCGATTGGTGTATTGGAGACCCTTTATATGAATCCTATCACGATACGGAATGGGGCGTTCCGATTTATGAGGATCAAAAGATCTTTGAATTTTTACTTCTGGAAGGATTTCAAGCGGGTTTAAGCTGGATAACCGTTTTACAGAAGCGAGAACACTTTCGCCAAGTTTTTGATGACTTTCAGCCTGAAATAATCGCGCGCTATACGTCAGAGAAAATTCAAGAACTGCTTCAAGACCCGGGGATTATTCGGAACCGACTCAAAGTAGCTGCGGCCGTAAAAAATGCCCAAGCTTATCTGGATTGGCGGGAAAAAAATGGAGCTCTGGGAACTTTCTTTTGGGATCAGGTAGATGGTCAACCGATTCAAAACTGTTTTAAAGAAATGAAAGACGTTCCTGCAACGACTCCACTAGCAGAAAAAATTAGTAAAACACTTAAAAAAGCCGGATTTCGCTTTGTAGGGCCCACCATTGTTTATGCCCATATGCAGGCGATGGGACTGGTCAATGATCATTTGGTGGACTGTTTTCGTTTTTCGGAAGTCCAAGCCTTAAAACGGTAGATCGTCTTCGATTTCATTGGGTTCACTAGACGAGGTTTCAAAAGGCGGTGGAGGAGGCATCGGCGGCACTTCTTGAGTGTTTTCCATAGCTTCTATGCGCCATCCCTGGATGGAATTGAAATACTTGGTTTCTCCTTGGGGACTAATCCATTCTCGACCTCTTAAGTTGATCCCAATTTTGACCCCCTGCCCCACCTGAAAGGCATTTAATAAATCGCACTTGTCCTGTACAAATTCCACAAGCAAATGTTGTGGATATTGTTCCTCTGTAGTCACCACGACTTCACGCTTACGAAAGCCATTAGATCCGTAAGTTTTGGTTTCGTCTAAAAATTTGATTTTCCCTGAAATTTCCATAAGCCGTGAATTTGAATTTAAAAATAGAAAACTTTTTGGGTCGATCAGAGTAGAAATCCAGGATTTTATCAAATGTGTATCTTCGTGTGGATGCCTATACAACCCTTGTTTCGATTGCGCAATTTGTGGCCGCTGTTAGCCTTCGGGATCGTAGCATTAATTGTTTGGAATACCAATATCTTTTTTGAAACGCTTAAACAAGAGGAGCGCGCTAAGGTGGAGTTGTGGATTCAGGCACAAAAAGAATTTGTGACATCGGATGCCCCATCTAATTTGACCTTCGAAGTCTTACAGCAAACCGGAATCAATCCGATGATATTGGTGGATAAACAACAACGGATCGTCGCCTACAAAAACATTGAATTCCCGGATCAGATCAACGATACCTCTTATGTTTATCAGATATTAAAGCAAATCAAAGGGGAAAACCAACCCATAGAAGTCACTTATTTTGACCCCATTGTTCCCGAAAATTCGGTCGATCAACGACTGTTCTATGGCGACTCCACCTTATTAAAAAAATTGCAGTATTACCCTTTAGCTTTAATGCTCATCATCGTATTGTTTGGGGCGGTACTCTATTTTGTGTTTCGGACCAATAAGATTTCCGAACAAAACCAACTTTGGGCAGCTATGGCCAAAGAAACCGCCCATCAGATCGGAACCCCTTTAAGCTCACTTTTGGGATGGACTACCATTTGGGAAAATGAAAAGCCAACCCCTCAGGGAGTTCCTCAAATGAAAAAGGATCTGAGTAGATTACAGACCATTGCCGAGCGTTTTTCTAAAGTGGGCTCGTTGCCCAAACTCGAAGAAAAGGATTTAGGGACTTGTATCAGCCAAACGGTTCAGTATATCCAAGAACGGAGTTCCCCGGAGATTGATTTTCAAGTGATTTTGCCAAACTCCCCACTACTAATCCCCCTCAATGAACAGCTCTTTAGCTGGACCTTAGAAAACCTAATCAAAAACGGGATCGACGCCATGAAAGGGGCTGGTCGTATCTCTATTGAGCTTTTGGAAGGCCCGAAAGAGATCCAGATACTCATAAAAGACAGTGGAAGTGGAATTTCTAAAGAATACCTAAACCGGGTGTTTAAACCCGGATTTTCCACCAAACAAAGAGGATGGGGACTTGGGCTTTCTTTGGCCAAAAGAATCGTTGTTGATTATCACAAAGGAAAAATTGCTATTCAAAAATCGGTGGTAGGCGAGGGAACGACCTTCGAAATTCTATTACCGAAATTCTAAGCCGCGAATGCTGCGGCAATTTGTGCAGCAATTTGCGCCATTTCTTCAGGGGTGCAACTCACTTTTTTTTGAAATGTAGCATCCGCCATTTCGGTTAAGGGAATTAAATGCACGTGAACATGAGGAACTTCCAAACCGATAACGGTTTGCCCCACACGTTTACAAGGAATAGTCTTCCGGATGGCCAGAGCCACCCGACGAGAAAATTGCATCAACGAAATGTAGGCCTCCGAATCGAGATCAAAAAGTTTGTCGACTTCCTGTTTGGTTACGCAAAGGGTATGTCCTTTAGCATTGGGATTAATATCTAAAAAAGCGAGATGATGTTCGTCCTCCGCTACTTTGTAACAGGGAATTTCACCTGCGATAATTTTAGAAAAAATACTGGGCATTAGCTCCGTGAAATTTTTAGAATTTCAAATTGAATTTTACCATTAGGAACCGTAATTTCTGCCATATCTCCTACTTTTTTTCCCAACAGACCTTTACCGATAGGAGACTCCACGGATATTTTTCCGGTTTTGAGATCCGCCTCGCTTTGAGCGACCAAAGTATAAGTCATCACGGCTCCATTGGCTTTGTTTTTGAGCTCTACTGTGGAAAGCACAAGCACCTTAGAAGTATCGAGTTCCGATTCGTTAATCACTCGGGCATTAGCCAAAGTTTCTTCCATTTTGGAAATCTGCATTTCCAACAAGCCTTGCGCTTCTTTTGCAGCGTCGTATTCAGCATTTTCGCTTAAATCCCCCTTATCACGTGCCTCCGCAATCGCTTGAGAAGCTTTGGGGCGTTCCACATCTTTGAGGTGGTTTAATTCGGCTCTCAATTTTTTAAGGCCTTCTTCGGTATAATAGGATACTTTACTCATTTTTCGTACGTTTTAATAACGAAAACAAAAACCGCTGAAAAGCGGTATGAACATCAAATATACAGAAATCTTGAACTTCAGTAAAGACCGTTTCTTCTCCATATTTGTTTCACTCATCGGTTTGCTTTGGGGTTGTAGCCCTTCGGAAACCGTTCGGAATCCCCATCTCAACGATACTCCTTTTCAAGTAGAGGTCAATCTGAACCTTCCTCAATACGACGCGCTTCGTTTTGCCGGAGGGGCGCTCTACGTCAACCAAGGAGGCATTCAAGGTCTTTTAATCTTAAACCTCAACGGGAACCAATTTTTAGCCTGGGAAGCCAGTTGTGCCAACCATCCCATAGAAAGCTGCTCCCGGTTGAGCATCGAAGGCGTGTTGGCCAATTGCCAATGTGCCCATCAGGCCCAATACAGCTTAGCCACCGGACAATGGCTCAATGCTACAGGGGAAAATGCTTATCCTCTACTCAATTACACCACTCGACTTAACGGAAATATTCTCCGCATTTCGAATTAAAAAGTTAGGCTCACTCCCGCCAAAAAGTTGGTTCCCGCTTGGGGAAAGTAGCCTGCCCCTTCCATATACTGGACTTGGTTAGGGTCGCTAAAATCATCGTCGTAGAAGTAGAAATATCCATTGGAGACATAGGCCACATCAAACATATTATTCATGAGGAATGAAAATTCAAAGCGCTTGCACCAAGACCAATTTTCTGTGGCGTAACGAATACTCAGATCGTTGGTGAAATAGGCCTCCAAAAGCGAGATTTCGGAATCTATATTCCCCATATACTGCTCTCCCACATATTTGGAAAGCCATTGAAATTGCCACTCCTTATCCAATTGAAAATTAAGGGTGTGGGCTGCAATAATTTCTGGAGAATAGGATAAATGAGTGTCGCCCAAAGCCACCAATTGTCCTGCCTGTAGGGCATAAAAATCTTGATTTCTATTTCTACTTAAGGCCACATTCCCCTGTGAACTTAAACGACTGTCCCATTGCCAAAGCACATCCATTTCCAGACCCAATCGGAAACTTTCCCCTACATTCGTGCGGATCGGAGCTCCCACATTATCAGTTGCTCCAGTGAGAACTAACTGATCTGTGTAATCCATAAAATATCCATTGATCTGCGCTTGGAGTTTATCGGATTTAGTGCGCCATCCCAATTCGTAATCAATCAATTTTTCTGGCCTTGGAGTACCGTTTTCAAAATCGGTTCGGTTGGGTTCCCGCTGGGCTTTTGCCACCGAGGCATATAAACTGTTTTTGGGGTTTAATACATAAGTTACTCCTGCTTTAGGATTAAAGAAATTGTATTGTTCATTTACATTGATGGTCTCCGGTCCTGCCAGGGTTCCCTCGGTACGGTAGTTTACATTGCGAAGTTGGAAGTCAACGTAAATAAACCAATCGGAACGGTAATTGAAATTCCATTTGGTGTAGAGTGCTGCCTCTTGTTTACGGGCATCGCTGCGATAAAATTCGTGATTCGGATTGATGTTCACCACTTCATTAGCCCATCGTAGACGTCCAAAATGATCGCCCGTGTAATGGGAAAATAAGCCTCCAAAATCGAAATTTAAGGCCCCTTTTTGATATTGACCGCGCAAGGAAGCCGCATAAAATTTATTGTCCAACCATTTGCGCTGAACGTTTTCGGTTTGGTTGACAGCAGGACTGCTCGGATGCGGACTAAGTCTTAAGTAAGAAAAGTCAGTGTCGTTTTCAAAAGTGATGTTTTGGGTCGCCCAGAGATCAAAAAATTCCTCGTAATAGCCTCGACCATAAGTGTAGTTTAAGGTCATAGCAGAATTAAAATAGGGGTTCCACTTCTGGTTCCAATGCAGTTGATAGTGGTCTTGATTGTAGTTGTCTACCTGATCGTCGTAATAGCCCGTGAGGTTTCCATTGGCATCGTATTGGGCTCCGGCTGTGTTGAGGGTGCGATCGCTTTCCAAAGTGGCTGCATCTACCCCATTCCACGATTGGTAGGTACGTTCATAGCCGCCAAATGCAAGAGCCTTGATAAGGGTTTCCCCTTTTTGGTAGGCTCCTTGTAAAAAGTAGGATTTTAAATCGGAACTGGCTCGATCTACATACCCATCTGAACGGATATATGATAAGCGGCCCGAGAATTCAACAGTTTCATTGAGCAGGCCTGTCGAAAATTTGAGGCTGTTTCGCAAAGTGTTAAAACTCCCCAAACTGCTGGACCATTGCGCAAATGCTTCAGGACTCAAGGCATCGGTCTTTAAATTTAAACTCGCTCCAAAAGCACCCGGTCCATTGGAAGAAGTTCCTACGCCACGCTGCAATTGAATGCTTTCAACAGAAGAAGCGAAATCGGGTAGATTGACCCAATAAGTCCCCTGAGATTCGGCATCATTGTAGGGAATCCCATTGATGGTAACATTAACTCGTGTGGCATCCGAACCACGAACCCGAATCCCCGTATAGCCAATCCCGGCTCCGGCATCGCTGGTGGTGACTACGGCCGGCAGGAAGTTTAAGAGAATGGGGAGGTCTTGACCCAGATTGCGAGGAGCTAAATCTTCATCGGTTACCGTACTAAAACTCATGGGTTGTTTGGCTTTCGCTCGAATTCCGGCTACCGTTACTTCTTCCAGTGAAATTTTTGAAGAGAGTGAGTCTTGTACCTCAGTAGGCTCTTGTGCCCATAACAGGGAGTAGCCGAGAAGGCTACAACAGAAAAATTGAAAAATCGTTTTCATTCGAATAGTTTTGATTCGAATAAAAGGGGTGATTATTCTTAAATGTTAGACGTAAAAATTGTTTCCCTTGGCAGCATTACCTGCCCAGGTTCAATGGGTATAATCTCAGCCTACTGTAGGTAGGCACCCCTTTGAGACGGGACAAAGATAATCGAAAAGGAATTACAATTGTTCTAATACTTCAAGGGCTTGTTTTAACCGTTGTTGGGGCTCTCCATATAGTTCGGTAAATGAACACTTATTCGTCAATAGATGAGATTTAAAAGCTGTTTTCATTTGCGTCCGGTCGTTTGGACGGTCTCTGAGATCGTCTGCTTCCCAGGGCACATCGATATCGGTCAAAAAATAATGATCGTATCGCAGATTTCTAGCCCACTGCAACAGTTTGGGATCGCAAAAGCCATCGAAGTGCGTTTCCGACCACACTTGGGTCACCCGAATATTGGTGTCGCAAAACAAGAATTTCTGAGCCTTAGAGACCCTTTGGTTTTCAAGAGCCAATTGCCCCCGTGCAATCGTGAGTAAATCTTCTCGAGTGCATTTTTCCTGATAGGTATCCCATTTGTGCTGAAGAAAATTGCGGGCGAATTCGGGCACCCATTGGGATTTGAAATGTTTGGCCAAAGCTTTAGCCAAAGTCGTTTTCCCGGTAGATTCAGGGCCGTAGAGTACTATTCTTAATCCGTCGAAAGGGAGTTGTTCCATTGCGTGTTCCATGTTCGATACCCCTGAATGGCAAGATAAGTAAAGATTAAATATTGAATACTGGTTAACGTAAAACCCTTGTAAAAATAGAGCGGGATAGAGATCAAATCGCCGATGATCCAAAAAATCCAGTGCTCAATTTTTCTTCGCGCCATTAGCCACATCCCTACAAAAAAGAGACCCGTAGTGAAGGTGTCCACAGGCGAGGTGACAGGGTCCCAGCTTTTATTCAGATAATACACGGTAAGAACTAATCCAACTGCTCCAAAAAATAATCCTATCGCCTTTGGTTGTTCCTTTTTATGCATCCGTGTGATCGGAGTTTGCATCGTATTTGCCTTGGGCTGGCTCCAATAATACCAACCGTATATACTCATTGCGAAATAGTAGGAATTAATCAGCAGGTCTCCCAGTAAATTCCATTGCCACAATAGATAAACATAAATTCCTGTGGAGATCAGCCCCGTGGAGTATACGCCAATATTATTTTTTTGAGCCAACCCAACACTCCAAAGTCCAAAGAACACGGCTGTGGCTTCCAGAACAATTTCTATTGTGGAATAATCGGCATAAGGGCCAAAGAAAAAATCAAAAAGAGGGGACATAAGCGCTGCGGTCTCCTTTCACTATTTTCATATAAAGCATAACCGAATTTTCGTCTTCAAAAATGGCTTTAATTTCATCCGTGATAAAGGCCATTAAATTATCGTAATCGCCGTAAATCTGGGTGCTTAAGGGATTTTCGAGAACCCTGAATCCACCCGAGCGTAAACGCTTGATGAAAGATTTGATAGGAATTTCAAAATCGTCTGATAAAGGGGTGAGGGTGAGTTCAACAGAAATCTTCATGAAGTAATTCTTTCGTGTGCAACGGAGGCACAATAGTCGTTGAAATAAAAATAATACAAATCAAATTCTCGTCGCCCTGTTCCGTTCATAAATGTAGCTTCCCCATAAAGGTCTCCTTCTTGAAAGGGAGCAACGCACAATTGTTCCCGAAAAGAGATTCCTGGAATTCGCAAGGTTTTATAAAGGGCTTCTTTGGCGGTCCAGATTTGCACAAGTTTCTCGGTACAACTGGCGGCAAAGGACTCCTGTTGATGTAAAAATCGACTCTGTATGTGGTGAATTTTTTCGGTGTATTGCTCAATATCCACTCCCAAAGGAATTTTTCCTCGAGCCACCAAGGCCATTGACTTCGCGTGGGAAATACTCACCTCAGCTTTGGGATAAAGGGGTGCTCCATCCGAAGCATAGGCAATTTGATTGGGGTCCATTTCCAAGGCTTGGAAACACGCCCGAACGGCCCAAAATCCTTGTCGGTGGATGGGTGACTTGCGTAGTTCCAATCTAGGGATCATTTCAGGAGGTAAGTCCTCAGCTTTACGGGCTTTAAATTCTTCAGCTTCCATTCGCCAAAAAACGGCTTGCAGCTGGGGAGTAGAAAACTGTTTTTGAATTGGCATTGCGAGGGAAAGGAGTTACTTTTGCAGGATTAAAGATACAATTATGGAAAAGAATTATGTGCCTTATAAAGTCAAAGACATCAGCTTAGCTGAATGGGGGCGAAAAGAAATTCACTTGGCAGAAAAGGAGATGCCTGGACTAATGGCGCTTCGGCAAGAATACGGCGCCAGCCAACCGCTTCAAGGGGCACGTATTGCAGGCTGCCTGCATATGACCATCCAAACGGCAGTGCTTATAGAGACTTTAGTTGCCCTTGGGGCCGAAGTCACCTGGAGTTCTTGTAACATCTTTTCTACCCAAGACCACGCTGCTGCTGCCATTGCAGCTGCAGGGATCTCAGTTTATGCTTGGAAAGGCATGAACGAAGAAGAATTCGATTGGTGTATCGAACAAACCTTACACTTCGGAGAAGAGCAAAAGCCACTCAATATGATTTTAGACGACGGGGGCGATTTAACCAATATGGTTTTGGATCAATATCCGGAATTGGTCGCCGAGATCCGAGGACTATCCGAGGAGACCACTACCGGAGTTCATCGTTTGTATGAACGGATGAAAAATGGAACGCTTCCCCTCCCCGCCATCAACGTAAACGATTCGGTTACCAAATCGAAATTTGATAATAAGTATGGCTGTAAAGAAAGTGCTGTAGATGCCATCCGCAGAGCTACGGATGTGATGTTGGCCGGAAAACGAGTCATTGTATGTGGCTATGGCGATGTCGGGAAAGGAACGGCTGCTTCCTTCCGTGGTGCGGGAGCCATTGTTACCGTGACCGAAATCGACCCGATCTGTGCCCTGCAAGCGGCCATGGACGGTTTTGAAGTTAAAAAACTGACTACGGCACTGCCCCATGCGGATATTGTAATCACTTCTACCGGAAATAAAGACATTTTGAAAGGCGAACATTTTAAAGCCCTTAAAGACAAAGCCATCGTTTGTAATATTGGACACTTCGACAATGAAATCGACATGGCCTGGCTCAATGAAAACTACGGCCATAGCAAGTCTGAAATCAAACCTCAAGTAGACCTTTACACTTTAGAAGAAGGAAAACAACTGATCGTTTTGGCCGAGGGACGTTTGGTAAATCTTGGCTGTGCTACGGGACATCCCAGCTTTGTGATGAGTAATTCGTTCACCAACCAAACCCTGGCACAAATCGAGTTGTGGCAAAACACAGCTGCCTACGAAAACCAAGTGTATATGCTCCCC
>JBMYNJ010000003.1:0-65655 GCA_049598145.1 Flavobacteriaceae bacterium
ATATTGATCGCTACAGTACGAGATAAAGCCCAACGAAATTGCTGATGATGTCTGTCCTTAGTCCCCATGATACTGACGTTTTGGTAGAATGAATTAAATAATTTCACCACATCGTATAAATAATTGGCCACTAAGGCAGGACTGTGTTGTTTAGCCGCTTGCTGAACCACATCCGGATAAAGCAATAATTGTTTAATAACATCTTTTTCTTTGGGGTCTAGGGTTATAGAAATAGGGGTCTTTATAGGATTAATCTTGGCTTTTCGCAACAGTGAACATATACGTGCATGCGTATACTGAATAAATGGTCCCGTGTTGCCATTAAAATCTACGGAAGCTTCCGGGTCAAACAAAATTCGTTTTTTAGGGTCCACTTTTAGAATATAATACTTGAGCGCTCCTAATCCAATGGTATCATAAAGGAGTTCTTTCTGGGATTGGTTTAAACCTTCGAGTTTTCCTAAATCCTCTGCCAGATTTTTAGCGGTTTGAGTCATCTGATGCATCAAATCATCGGCATCCACAACAGTCCCTTCACGGCTTTTCATTTTTCCACCGGGGAGGTCAACCATACCGTAACTTAAATGAAACAGACGGTCTGCCCAAGAAAAACCTAAACGCTTCAAGATTTTAAAGAGTACCTGAAAATGGTAGTCTTGTTCGTTCCCTACGGTATAAACCATTCCATTCAGTTGAGGTATGTCAGCTACCCGCTGAGCCGCAGTTCCTAAATCCTGAGTCATATAAACAGCCGTCCCGTCGGAACGCAATAAAATTTTTTCATCCAGACCTTCGCTAGTCAAATCGATCCAAACGGATTGGTCTTCCTTTTGAAAAAACACCCCGGTATTCAATCCTTTTTGAATTATATCTTTCCCCAAAAGATAAGTATCGCTCTCATAGTAATAGGAATCAAAACGAACTCCTAAACGTTTGTAGGTTTCTTCAAAACCTGCATATACCCAGCCATTCATTTGAGCCCACAAGGCTCTAATATCGGGGTCTTGAGCTTCCCATCCGCGCAGCATTGCTTGAGCTTCCTGGAGTATGGGAGCCTGAATCTCAGCTTCTTTTTCAGTAAGTCCCTTTTCAATCCCCTCGGAAATTTGCTTTTTGTATTCCTGATCGAATCGAACATAATATTTTCCCACTAAAAAATCTCCTTTAATCCCGGAAGATTCAGGGGTTTGTCCAGCACCAAAATGTTTCCACGCTACCATTGACTTACAGATATGTATGCCTCGGTCGTTGATAATTTGTGTTTTGTGGACGTGATTACCAGCCGCCTCTAAAATTCGAGCAACGCTATACCCCAAAAGATTGTTCCGGATATGTCCCAAATGCAAGGGTTTATTCGTGTTTGGTGAGGAGTATTCAACCATTAGAGTAGGCGAATCTTTTTCAAGCCCTACATGCCCGTAAGAAGGATTCTGAGCCATCTTTAGTAATGCATCCGTATAGATGGAGTCCGAAAGATTTAAGTTTAAAAATCCTTTGACTACATTAAATCCAGTTACTTCTTCGACTTGAGACTCCAGATGTTCGCCGATGCTTTGGGCAAGGACATGAGGTGCTTGTTTGATCTGACGGAGTAGTGGAAAAACTACAAGGGTAAGATCGCCTTCAAAATCTTTTCGGGTCGCCTGAAATTCAATTGTATGAATCTCACATGCAAAGGTTTCTTTTAAAAATGCGGATATCTTTGGTTGCAGTATTTGCTGGATCACAGAATCAAAATTTTTCGGCAAAGATACACTTTTATCAGGGGGACTGCTGAGGTTCACAGCCGATAAGTTTCAAGGGATTTAGAAAGAACGACCCGGTAAATATTAATATCTTTAAAACAAAAATGCTGAGGAATGTTTCCTACAATGACCCTAAGCTTCAAGCGACTATTGATGCCGCTGTTGGAGCGCCTTACCCGCTGATGGAGCGATTCAAAAGGAAAGGGATCGGCTCTTCAAAACTAATAGTTAAGCAAGCTTCAAAAGAGATTCACTCCTTATATGCACTGGATCACAACAATAACAGTTGCAACATCGAAATGCGACCCCAGGGGATTATAATTCGATTCCGCAGTCTTTTGGAAACTTATGCCTTAGTGATTCCTTACTATAAACTACAGCTCTACAAAGGGGAAGCCGAAGCCTATACGGTTTACATGGATCACCATTTCCTTCGAATCAAAGCCCGAGCAGAAGCGGATCACCGTTTTTTTAGAAAAATTTTGGCTGAAAAGGCGGCGCAAACACCGCCTTCATTAGAAGATTTATAAGTTTCTTTCTGTCGCTCCCGTATAGATTTGACGAGGGCGTCCGATGGGTTCCCTCTGCATACGCATTTCACGCCATTGGGCAATCCAACCCGGCAAACGCCCTAGCGCAAACATAACCGTAAACATCTCCGTAGGGATCCCGAGAGCTCGGTAAATAATTCCGGAATAAAAATCCACATTGGGGTATAACTTACGCTCAACGAAATAAGGATCTTTAAGTGCTTCTTGTTCCAAGCCTTTGGCAATCTCCAAAATAGGGTCTTCAATTCCCAAATCATTCAGAACTTCATCTGCTGCCTTTTTGATGATACGAGCTCGGGGATCAAAGTTTTTATACACCCGATGTCCAAAGCCCATTAAACGGAAGGGATCGTTTTTATCTTTGGCCTTGGCCATATACTTCTTCGTGTCTCCCCCATCCTGTCGAATAGCTTCCAACATTTCTAAAACCGCTTGATTGGCGCCCCCATGTAACGGACCCCACAGAGCGGAAATCCCTGAGGAAACCGAAGCAAACAAACCCGCTTGGGAGGACCCAACAATGCGAACGGTAGAGGTCGAACAGTTCTGTTCGTGATCGGCATGTAAAATCAATAGCTTGTTAATGGCATTAATGACCTTCATATTGGGGACATAATCCTGATGGGGCATTTTAAACATCATGTGCGCGATGTTTTGCTCATAATCCAGAGATGTATTTGCATAATTTAAAGGAAGCCCTTTGACCTTTCGATGTGCCCAGGCACAAAGAATCGGAAATTTAGCCATCAGTAGTACAATGGCATCATACATATCCTTTTCCGAATCAACGTCAACGGAGGAGGGATTAAATGCGATTAATGCCGATGTCAATGAAGACAAAACTCCCATTGGATGTGCCGCTTTAGGGAAGCTTTTTAAGATGATTTTAATGTCTTCATCTACCAAAGATTCTGTACGGATATCGGCATCAAACTTCTTAATCTGTTGTGCCGTAGGCATATCCCCAAAAATAAGGAGATAAGCGACCTCCAAAAAAGAGGCCTTATCAGCCAATTCTTCAATAGAATATCCTCGGTAGCGAAGTATTCCTTGCTCCCCATCCAAGAAAGTGATCCCGCTTTGGCAAGAGCCGGTATTCTTAAATCCTGGATCGTAAGTAATTAATCCGGTTTGGGATCGAAGGCTTTTAATATCAATTCCTAGTTCGCTTTCGGAACCTTGAACAAGGGGAAATTCAAAGCTTTTATCTCCATGGGTTAAAGTAACTGACTGACTCATATTCAAATTATTTTAGATAACAGGATTCCTAAACTACACCTTAAAGGCATCGTTACCAGGAAATACTGCTTGGTTTTCAAGTTCTTCTTCGATACGAAGCAACTGGTTGTATTTTGCCATACGGTCGCTTCGAGAAGCAGAACCCGTTTTGATTTGACCCGTATTCAGGGCAACGGCAAGGTCGGCAATCGTATTGTCTTCGGTTTCTCCGGAACGGTGCGACATAACAGCGGTATAACCTGCTCGATGGGCCATTTCAACGGCTGCAATAGTTTCCGATAAAGTCCCAATTTGGTTGACTTTAATCAGGATAGAATTTGCGATGCTTTGATCAATTCCTTTGGAAAGCCTTTCAACATTAGTCACAAATAAATCATCTCCAACTAACTGTACATGGTCTCCAGCTTTTTCAGTAAGGGATTTCCATCCTTCCCAATCATTTTCGTCCATTCCATCTTCAATTGAAATGATCGGATATTTTTGGGCCAAGTCTGCTAAATATTGGGCTTGTTCTTCACTGGAACGTACAGAGGCTTGGGGGCCTTCAAAAATGGTGTAATCGTATTTCCCGTCTTTAAAAAATTCAGAGGCGGCACAATCCAAAGCAATTTTGACTTGGCTTCCAGGGGTATATCCTGCATTTTCAACGGCTTTAAGGATAGTCTCCAAGGCATCTTCGGTTCCGTCTAAAGTGGGAGCAAACCCACCTTCATCCCCAACAGCAGTGCTTAAACCACGGGATTTTAAAACTTTCTTTAAATGGTGGAAGATCTCTGTTCCCATTTGCATGGCTTGGGTAAAAGAAGCAGCCCCAACAGGCATTACCATAAACTCCTGAAAAGCGATAGGGGCATCGGAGTGCGATCCGCCATTGATGATATTCATCATCGGCAAAGGCAAAGTGTGCGCACTTACGCCGCCGATGTAGCGATATAAAGGCATCCCTAATTCATTGGCTGCAGCCTTGGCAGCCGCAAGGGAGACCCCTAAAATAGCATTGGCTCCTAATTTAGATTTATTGGGGGTGCCGTCGGCATCCAACATCATCTGATCAATCTTGTTTTGTTCAAAGACCGACATTCCTACAAGCAATGGGGCCAAAGTATCATTTACATTCGAAACGGCTTGGGAAACTCCCTTCCCCATATAAGTCTCTCCTCCATCTCGAAGCTCTACTGCTTCATGTTCCCCAGTGGAAGCCCCGGAAGGTACTGCGGCTCGGCCCAATATTCCATTTTCGGTAATGACATCCACTTCTACTGTGGGATTTCCTCGAGAATCGAGAATCTGTCGGGCGTGAACTTTCAAAATAACACTCATGTTTTAAATTCAATTGGTTTTATAGGTTAATAATAGTTCTTTAAACTGATCAAATAAGTAGGTGGCATCGTTTGTTCCGGGAGCTGCTTCAGGATGGTATTGAACTGAAAAACAGTTGTGTCCTTCCACCTCAATTCCAGCGACGGTATCGTCGTTTAAGTGTAAGTGTGTGATCGTAACATTGGGATGCGCTTCCGTAGCTGCTTTATCGATCGCGAACCCGTGATTTTGCGAAGTGATTTCCCCTTTTTTCGTTTTAAGATTAATCACTGGATGGTTAATCCCCCGGTGTCCATTAAACATTTTATAAGTAGGAATACCGTTGGCCAAAGCAATGACTTGATGTCCTAAACAGATTCCAAAAAGAGGTTTTTTATCGGCCAAAATGGCTTGAGCTAAGGCAATAGGTTCTTTTAATGGCTCAGGGTCTCCCGGACCATTCGAAAGAAAATACCCATCAGGTTCCCAGGCTCGCATGGTTTCATAGGTGGTGTCATACGGAAATACTTTGACCTGAATCCCTCTTGCTGTAATGTGATTTAGGATATTTTGCTTTACTCCTAAATCCAATACAGCTACTTTTAGAGGAGCATTAGGATTTCCCAGAGTGTAGGGCTCTTGGGTAGAGACTTTAGAAGCCAACTCTAGGCCTTCCATAGCGGGTTGTTGCTGCAATTGTTTGTGGATTTGATCTAATCGATCCAAATCGGTAGTAATCGCAGCATTCATAGCTCCATGATCACGAATATAGCGAACCAGGGCACGGGTGTCTACGTCAGAAATCGTCAGGCGTTCGGCCGCTTTTAAATAAGCGTCTAAGCTGTTGTCCGCTGCCGGACGTGAATACGGGTAGCTAAAATTTTTACAGACCAACCCGGCAATCTTAATTCCTTGGGACTGATCATCTTCACTAAACACGCCGTAGTTTCCAATATGAGCGTTCGTAGTAACCATGATCTGACCAAAATATGAGGGATCAGTGAAAATCTCTTGATATCCAGTCATTCCGGTGTTAAAACAAATCTCACCGAAGGAAGTTCCCACTAATCCGGTTGTTTTTCCTCGAAATTGGGTTCCATCAGCAAGCAGTAAAACGGCGGGTTTTCTTTCAGTATATTTCATTTGATTTCGATGTAAAATTAAGATAAAAAAAAGGACAAACCATAGGGTTTGTCCTTCAGAATATTGGAGCCGGGAAACACCTGAGTGTTAGGCATTATCATCGGCAGTATCTTCAGATTTTTCAACGGCTTTCTCTTCAACAGTTGGAGTTTCCTCGGCTGAAGCCTCAACTGGTGGAGCTTCCTGGACCTCTTCCACTGGAGCAGCTTCCTTTTTGGTGCGGCTACGGCGTGTAGTCTTTTTCTTGGCCGGTTTTTCAGTGGTGTAAGTTTCGTTAAAATCCACCAATTCAATCATGGCCATAGATGCGTTATCTCCCAAACGATTTCCCAATCGGATGATTCGCGTATATCCTCCTGGACGGTCCCCTACCTTTTGGGCTACTGGGCCGAAAAGTTCGGTCACAGCATATTTGTTCCGTAAGGAACTAAAAGCGAGTCGTCGGTTATGGGTCGTATCGTTTTTGGCTTTGGTGATGATAGGCTCTACAAAAACCTTGAGCGCCTTGGCCTTAGTTAAGGTCGTATTGATTCGTTTATGTTCAATCAAACTGCAAGCCATATTGGCAAGCATCGACTTGCGGTGGGCGGTTTTACGCCCCAAGTGCATTACTTTTTTTCCGTGTCTCATCTCAGATCATTTGTGCGCTAAGCGCTTATTCTTTATCTAATTTGTATTTCGAGAGGTCCATTCCAAATTGAAGTCCCTTTAACACCACAAGCTCTTCCAGCTCGGTAAGAGATTTCTTTCCAAAGTTTCGGAATTTCATCAAATCGTTTTTGTTATAGGAAACCAGATCGCCTAAGGTATCTACTTCGGCCGCCTTTAAGCAGTTTAAAGCGCGAACGGATAGATCCATATCGGTCAGTTTAGTTTTTAACAACTGTCGCATGTGTAAAGACTCCTCATCATAGGTTTCTGTTTCAGCGATCTCATCAGATTCTAAAGTGATGCGCTCATCGGAGAACAACAAGAAGTGGTGGATTAAAGTTTTAGCCGCTTCGGTCAATGCATCTTTCGGATGGATAGAGCCATCGGTGACTACTTCAAAAAGGAGTTTTTCGTAATCCGTTTTTTGTTCCACACGGAAATTTTCGATGCTATACTTCACATTTTTAATCGGAGTATAAATGGAATCGATAGCGATTACTCCTAAGGCAGCATTCGGATTTTTATTTTCCTCAGCTGGAACATAACCTCTACCCTTTTCTATAGTGACTTCCATATTTAACTGAACGTCCTTTTCCAAATTACAGATCACCAAATCGGGATTTAATACCTGAAAACCGGAAATGAATTTTTGAAAGTCAGAAGCTTTCAATTGATCCTGGCCTCCAAAGGAAATGGTTACTTTTTCGTTTTCCACTTCATCAATCTGACGCTTGAGTCGGATTTGTTTGAGGTTGAGGATAATCTCAGTTACGTCTTCAACCACTCCGGGGATCGTAGAGAATTCGTGTTCTACTCCCTCGATTTTAAGCGATGTGATGGCAAATCCTTCCAAGGAAGAAAGCAACACTCGGCGAAGTGCGTTTCCAACCGTCAACCCATAACCGGGTTCCAGAGGACGAAATTCGAATTTGCCTTCGAATTCGGAGGAATCGATCATGATGACTTTGTCGGGTTTTTGAAAATTTAATATAGCCATAGTACGTAATTGCTGATTAATTATTTAGAGTAAAGTTCGACGATGAGTTGTTCCTTGATTTGCTCAGGAATCTGTAAACGCTGGGGTAGGGTAACATAAGTACCTTCCATGGTATCGCGGTTCCAGGTCAACCACTCATAGACATTACTACTACTCCCGTCAAGCGATTCGGCGATCACTTGAAGAGATTTTGATTTTTCGCGGACTCCCACAACATCCCCTACCCGTAATTGATACGAAGGAACATTTACGATGTTTCCGTTGACAGTGATGTGGCGATGAGAAACCAATTGGCGGGCGCCTGAACGCGTTTTCCCGATCCCCAATCGATAAACTACGTTATCCAAACGAGATTCACATAGCTGTAAAAGTACTTCCCCGGTCACCCCTTTACTGCGACTGGCTTTTTCGAAAAGGTTACGGAATTGACGTTCCAAAATGCCATAGGTAAATTTGGCTTTTTGCTTCTCCATCAATTGGATGGCATATTCAGATTTTTTACCTCGGCGACGGTTGTTTCCGTGTTGTCCCGGAGGATAATTGCGTTTTTCAAACGACTTGTCTTCTCCAAAAATGGGTTCTCCAAATTTGCGAGCAATTTTTGTTTTTGGACCGGTATATCTAGCCATAGTTTTAAATTTTGTGCGGGCCTGTGAATTAAGGTCTTTAATCCTTCGACAGGGGGCTCCTGCACGTGGTTAATGATAATACTGTATTAGACGCGTCGACGTTTAGGAGGACGACATCCGTTGTGTGGAAGTGGAGTAACATCAACAATTTCAGTTACTTCAATTCCATTATTATGTAAGGTTCGGATAGCCGACTCACGACCATTTCCGGGGCCTTTAACGAAAACACGCACTTTTCTTAATCCGGCTTCCTGCGCAATTTTGGCACAATCTTCTGCAGCAGTTTGAGCAGCATAGGGCGTGTTCTTTTTGGAGCCTCTAAAGCCCATTTTTCCGGCAGAGGACCAAGAGATCACTTCTCCTTTGAGGTTGGTTAAAGAAATGATGATGTTGTTAAATGAAGCATTGATGTGTGCTTCACCGTTTGACTCTACCACCACCTTGCGTTTTTTACTAGATGCTTTTGCCATAATCTAATGCTTATTTGGTTGCTTTCTTCTTGTTTGCAACAGTTTTTCTTTTCCCTTTGCGCGTACGAGAGTTGTTTTTAGTACGCTGTCCACGAAGGGGTAATCCTGATCGGTGACGGATTCCTCGTTGACATCCAATATCCATCAAACGCTTGATGTTTAATTGGATTTCAGAGCGGAGCTCCCCTTCGATTTTATATTGTCCGACAACGTCCCGGATTCGAGAGATCTCATCGTCGCTCCAGTCCGATACTTTAGTGTCTTCGCTTACTTTCGCAGCAGCGAGGATTTCTTGTGCTCGGCTTTTTCCGATTCCGAAGATATACGTCAACGAAATAACACCGCGCTTTTGTTTGGGGATATCAACCCCTGAAATTCGTGCCATAATTTATCCTTGTCTTTGTTTGAATCGAGGATTCTTTTTGTTAATCACATATAAACGTCCTTTGCGGCGTACAATTTTGCACTCCGGACTTCTTTTCTTTAAGGAAGCTCTTACTTTCATCGCTTGTATTTAAAATCTATAAGTAATCCTTGCTTTGGTTAAATCGTAAGGACTCATTTCTAATTTGACTTTGTCTCCCGGGAGCAATTTGATATAATGCAACCGCATTTTTCCGGAAATATGGGCGGTAACTACATGCCCATTTTCCAATTCCACTCGAAACATTGCGTTAGATAATGCTTCGATGATGGTTCCTTCTTGTTCTATTGCTGCTTGTTTGGCCATAGCTTATGCAGTTCTTCGGTTTTTACCTGTTTTCATTAAACCGTCGTAATGGCGGTTCAACAGGTATGAGTTCACCTGCTGGATCGTATCAATAGCAACGCCTACTAAAATCAGTAAAGACGTTCCACCGTAGAACAAGGCCCAACCTTGCTGCATCCCAATCAATTTTACAACGATGGCCGGAAAAACGGCTAAAATCGCAAGGAAAAGAGAACCGGGAAGAGTGATGTGCGACATAACAGTATCAAGATATTCGGACGTTTCATTCCCCGGACGAATCCCAGGAATAAACCCTCCGCTTCTTTTTAAATCGTCTGACATTCGATTGGTCGGGACGGTAATTGCAGTATAGAAATACGTAAATACGATGATCAATAAACCAAATACAATATTGTACCACAATCCGAAGATATCAGAGAAGTTCGCCTGCAACCACTGGCCTGCGTTGGAATTCCCCATAGCTCCACCGATATAAGCTGGAGCAAACATAATCGCCTGGGCAAAAATGATGGGCATCACTCCAGAGGCGTTTAAGCGGAGCGGAATATATTGGCGACTGCCTAAAGCCGAACGGTCAGCGGAAGGTCCTTGAGTACGGCGGGCATATTGCACAGGGATTTGCCGAACCGCTAGGACCAGTAAAATACTGCACAGGACCACCACTACAAAAAGAACCAATTCTATCAGGACAAGCATTAGCCCACCGTTGTTTTCACTTACACGAGAAACGACTTCCTGAGCAAACGAAAGCGGAAGGTTGGCAATGATCCCTACCATGATTAAGAGGGAAATCCCATTTCCGATTCCCCGATCAGTAATTTTTTCTCCCAGCCACATGGCAAATATGGTTCCGGTTACTAAGATCACTACCGAAGAACCAATGAATAAAGGACCTCGTCCGAGAACAAAGGCAGATTCTGGCACACCCAAAGCACTTAAACCATACAAATAAGCTGGGGCTTGAACCACACAGATTAAGATGGTTAACCATCGCGTAATTTGTGTAATTTTTTTACGACCGCTCTCCCCTTCTTTCTGAAGTTTTTGGAGATAGGGAATTGCTATTCCCATCAGTTGGACCACAATAGAGGCAGAGATATAAGGCATGATTCCGAGGGCAAACACTGAGGCATTGGCAAAGGCGCCCCCAGTAAAGGCGTTAAGAATTCCTAATAATCCTGCACCACTCGAACGAGAGGATAATTCAGCCAACTGAACGGAGTCGATCCCTGGTAAAACAATCTGGGCTCCAAAACGGTAGACCAACAACAGCAAAAGAGTGGTACCAATACGGTTGCGCAACTCTTCGATGTTGTACATATTAACGAGGGTGTCGATTATTTTTTTCATAGGCCTGTATTATTCAATCACTACAGCTTCACCTCCAGCGGCTTCAATCGCGCTTTTAGCAGAAGCGGTGAATTTGTGAGCACTAATCTTGATCCCTGCTTTTAATTCGCCTCGACCTAAAATTTTTACTAAGTCGCTTTTTCCGGCTAAGCGAAGCTCCACCAATTGATCAAAAGAGACTTCTGTACCAATTTGTTTGGCTTCGGATAAGGCTTGCAGGGTATCCAGATTAATCCCGGTATATTCTTTTCTATTGATATTTTTGAATCCAAACTTTGGAACGCGGCGTTGTAGGGGCATTTGACCTCCTTCAAAACCAATCTTTTTGGAATATCCTGAACGCGACTTCGCTCCTTTGTGACCACGGGTAGCCGTGCCGCCTTTTCCGGAACCTTGACCACGACCAACACGCTTGGCGTTCTTATGGGTAGCGCCCGATGCTGGGCTTAAACTATCTAAACTCATACGACTATTCTTTTAGGCTTCGCTTACGCTTACCAAATGTTTTACTTTTTCGACCATCCCTAAAATACTGGGGCTTGCCTCATGTGTAACGGTTTTCCCAATCCCCTTTAACCCTAAAGCTTCTAAGGTGCGCTTTTGGGATTGAAGGCGTTTAATTCCGCTTTTGATTTGTGTTACTTTAATCTGCGCCATTTACCTGAATTTAACCGTTAAATACTTTATCCAATGAAATTCCACGTTGTTTGGCCACCATCCCCGGACTTCTGAGTTGAAGAAGCGCATCAAAGGTTGCTTTCACCACATTGTGAGGGTTTGAAGAACCTTGAGACTTCGAGAGTACGTTATGCACCCCCACCGCTTCCAAAACCGAACGAACGGCTCCTCCGGCAATCACTCCAGTACCGGCAGAAGCAGGCTTTAAAAAAACACGAGCTCCACCAAACTTTCCTTTTTGTTCGTGGGGAAGCGTCCCATTTTGAATCGGGATGCGCACCAAGTTTTTCTTGGCATCTTCCACGGCTTTAGCGATCGCTTCAGAAACTTCTTTAGACTTTCCAAGACCTTGGCCTACCACTCCGTTTTCGTCTCCTACCACTACAATGGCAGAAAAACCGAATGCACGACCTCCCTTGGTTACTTTAGTGACGCGTTGTACCCCCACCAAACGATCGTTGAGTTCTAAGCCTACAGGCTTTACAAGTTCTACATTAGGATAATTCTGATACATATTAGTTTTTTAAAATTTTAATCCCCCTTCACGTGCTCCGTCAGCCAATGCTTTCACTCGGCCATGGTAGAGGTATCCCCCTCGGTCGAATTGAATTGCTGAGATTCCCGCAGCTTGAGCTTTAGCGGCAATGGATTGCCCGACTAAAGCAGCTGTTTCAATTTTTGACTTCCCGGCAGCCTCTACATCTTTATCACGAGAGGAAGCCGCAGCAAGGGTGGTTCCGTTTATATCATCGATCAACTGCGCATAGATTTCTTTGTTGCTTCGAAAGACGGAAAGTCTGGGAGTCGAAGCAGACCCGGAAATCGTTTTGCGAATACGAAATCGCAAGCGTTGTCTTCTGTCTGTTTTTGATAAGGCCATAAGTAAATATTTTAGGCGGATTTCCCCGCTTTTCTTCGAATTTGTTCCCCGACAAAACGGACTCCTTTTCCTTTGTAAGGCTCGGGCTTGCGGAACGAACGAATCTTGGCCGCAACCCATCCCAACAATTGCTTGTCGTGTGAGGAGAGTTTAACAATAGGATTTTTTCCTTTTTCAGAAATGGTTTCCACTTTCACCTCTGGAGCAATATCGAAAAGGATATTGTGAGAAAACCCAAGGGCTAAGTCCAATTTCTGTCCTTGGTTGGATGCGCGGTACCCGACCCCAACCAATTCCAACTCCTTAGTGAATCCTTGGCTTACACCCATCACCATGTTGTTGACCAAAGCGCGGTAGAGACCGTGCTTAGCCTTGTGGTCTTTGGATTCAGAAGATCTGGCGACCGTAAGCACATTGTCCTTTAGATCAAAGCTTACGTCTGAATATTCTTGACTTAATTCTCCCAACTTCCCTTTTACGGTGATCTGACTCGGTTGAATATCAACGGTCACACCTTCGGGGATCGCAATGGGATTGTTACCTACTCTTGACATAATTCAGTCGGTTTATTAATGGACGTAGCACAGCAATTCGCCGCCTACATTCTGTTGTTTTGCTTGTTTTTCGGTCATCACCCCTTTGGAAGTAGAAACGATGGCAATTCCTAATCCGTTGAGGATACGAGGCATCTCTGTAGCTCCTGAATACTTGCGAAGCCCAGGCGTGCTGATGCGTTGCAAGGTTTTGATCACAGGTTCTTTGGTGAGCTTATCGTATTTTAAGGCGATTTTAATATTACCTTGTCCATTAGAGGTTTCTTCAAATTTGTAGCTGAGAATATAGCCCTGATCAAAAAGAATCTTGGTGATTTCTTTTTTCAAGTTGGAAGCAGGAACATCCACTACACGGTGTCCAGCGGAATTGGCGTTCCGGATTCGGGTTAAATAATCTGCAATAGGATCTGTAAACATAATTCGTTCTTCTTTTAAGGATTACCAGCTGGCTTTCGTTACACCAGGAATTAAGCCTTTATTGGCCATCTCTCGAAAAGTTACACGGGAAATACCGAACTGACGCATATATCCCTTCGGACGCCCCGTGAGTTTGCAACGGTTGTGCATACGGATAGGGGAAGCGTTTTTCGGTAATTTTTGTAAGGCATCGTAGTCGCCTGCTGCTTTTAAAGCTTTACGCTTTTCAGCATATTTGGCTACGGTTTTGGCACGCTTAATTTCACGTGCTTTCATGGATTCTTTTGCCATCTTAATTCTTTTTAAAAGGTAAACCTAATTCGTGAAGGAGTGATTTGGCTTCCTTGTCTGTGGAAGCATTGGTCACAAAAGTGATGTCCATCCCAGCAATTCGATTGACTTTATCGATATCGATTTCCGGGAAAATAATTTGTTCGCGGATTCCAAGGTTATAGTTTCCACGGCCGTCAAAACCGTTGGCTTTCACTCCTTGAAAATCACGTACTCGAGGCAATGCAGCCGTCACCAAACGATCAAGAAACTCAAACATCTGGTTCCCACGAAGGGTTACTTTCGCACCGATGGGCATGCCTTTCCGCAGTTTAAAACTCGCCACGTCCTTTTTGGAAAGTGTCGGAATCGCTTTTTGTCCGCTGATTTGCGAAAGCTCTTCTATGGCATGGTCGATTAGTTTCTTATCGGCCACAGCAGCACCAACCCCACGGCTCAGTATGATTTTTTCCAAACGGGGAACTTGCATCACATTGCGGTAGCCAAACTCTTCCTTGAGGGCTCCTTTGATGCGATCATTGTATTCTTGCTTAAGTCTTGGAATATAACTCATGACTAAATTACTTCGTTTGATTTTTTAGCATAACGCACTTTTTGTCCGTCTTCGATACGGTAGCCTACTCGTGTAGGGACTCCGTCTGTCGTTAATAAACTCAGGTTCGAAACGTGAAGCGGGGCTTCTTTTTCATCGATCCCTCCTTGAGGATTTTGGGCGCTAGGCTTGTTGTGCTTCTTTACAAGGTTTACTCCTTCAACAATCGCCTTGTTCGAATCGAGTAAAACTTTTTGGACAACTCCTTCTTGGCCTTTGTGCTCTCCGCTCATCACGCGAACTTTATCTCCTTTTTTAATTTTAAACTTTCCCATGATTCAATTTTATAATACCTCAGGGGCTAATGATACAATTTTCATAAACTGCTTGTCTCGGAGCTCCCGAGCCACCGGGCCAAACACACGGGTACCGCGCATTTCTCCTGTAGGATTCAGCAACACACAAGCATTGTCGTCGAAACGAATGTAAGAACCGTCGGGACGACGGACTTCTTTGACCGTGCGCACCACTACTGCGGTAGAGACTTGTCCTTTTTTTACAGTTCCGTTTGGCGTGGCATCTTTAACTGTTACCACAATTTTATCCCCAACAGAAGCATAGCGCTTTTTGGTACCTCCCAACACTCGGATGGTGAGCACCTCTTTGGCTCCTGTATTGTCTGCGACACGAAGTCTGGATTCTTGTTGTACCATTTTTACTTAGCTCTTTCAATGATTTCTACTAATCGCCAGCATTTGGATTTGCTTAACGGGCGTGTCTCCATAATGCGTACCGTATCGCCTACATTACAGTCTTGCGCTTCGTCGTGAGCGACATATTTTTTGGTCTTTAATACGAATTTTCCGTACATGGGATGCTTTACGCGTTTCACTTCTGAAACAACGATAGACTTAGTCATTTTGTTGCTGGTCACTATCCCAATTCGTTCTTTACGCAGGTTTCTCGTTTCCATACCTTAATCTTGTTTTTGCTTTAGAGCCGTTTTTAAACGCGCTACAGTTCGGCGAAGGCCTCGGATTTGCAATGGGTTTTCCAAGGGTGAGATCGCATGTGTGAGTTGCAAATCGGAGAGTTGCTTTTGTACTTCGGTCAGCTTGTCTTGCAAGTCGGCCGGAGATAATAGTTGAATTTCTGATTGTTTCATGAGCAAAAAATTAAGCATCGTAATCGCGAGCAATCACAAATTTAGTTCGTACGGGAAGTTTTTGAGCCGCGAGGCGCAAAGCTTCTTTTGCCACATCGATCGGTACACCGGCTACTTCAAACATGATACGACCCGGCTTTACCACGGCCACAAAGTATTCGGGTGCTCCTTTCCCTTTTCCCATCCGAACTTCCAAAGGCTTTTTGGTAATCGGCTTGTCTGGGAAAATTTTAATCCACAACTGTCCTTCCCTTTTCATATAACGAGTCGCTGCGACACGAGCGGCCTCGATCTGGCGGGAAGTAATAAACTTTGAATCTAATGCTTTGATCCCAAACATCCCGTTGGAAAGCTGATGCCCCCTTTGGGAAAGACCTTTCATACGGCCTTTCTGCGCTTTTCGGAATTTGGTTTTTCTAGGTTGTAACATAACTCTGTCTTGTTAATCCTTTATTTTCTTCTGCGTTGGCGACCGCCGCCCTGGCCTTTGTTTCCACCGCCTGATTTCTTGGTCATTCCTACTAGAGGGGATAGTTCACGCTTTCCGTAGACCTCCCCTTTCATGATCCATACCTTGACCCCCAAACGACCGTAAGTCGTGTGGGCTTCCACTAAAGCGTAGTCGATATCGGCACGGAAAGTAGAAAGTGGAATACGTCCTTCTTTGTAAGATTCGGAACGGGCCATCTCGGCCCCGTTTAAACGTCCGGAAATCTGGATTTTAATTCCTTCAGCATTCATACGCATGGCAGCTGCAATGGCCATCTTGATGGCTCGGCGGTATGAAATACGGCTTTCGATCTGGCGGGCGATAGAAGCCCCGACCAATTGAGCATCCAACTCAGGACGCTTGATCTCATGGATATTGATTTGAACTTCTTTATCCGTAAGTTTCTTAAGCTCTTCTTTGAGTTTATCGACTTCTTGTCCGGCTTTACCGATGATAATTCCCGGGCGAGCCGTGGTAATGGTAACGGTGATCAGCTTCAACGTACGCTCGATGATCACATTGGATACGCTGGCTTTAGACAAACGTGCGTGGATGTATCGACGAATTTTATCGTCTTCAGCAAGTTTATCTCCGTAGTTACGGCCTCCATACCAGTTGGAGTCCCATCCACGAATGATCCCTAAGCGATTCCCGATTGGATTAGTTTTTTGTCCCATATTAATTTTCCAAGTTTGAAGCTCCGAGCACGAGAGTCACGTGGTTGGAACGTTTACGAATTCTGTGAGCACGTCCTTGTGGAGCCGTCTGAAGTCGCTTGAGCATACTCCCCCCGTCTACACGAATTTCTTTAACAAAAAGGTTTGCTTTTTCGACATCGGCCTCTTCGTTTTTGGCTTGCCAGTTGGCAATAGCCGATAACAAGAGTTTTTCCAAACGTCGGGAAGCTTCTTTCGGGCTAAATTTCAGGATCGCTAAGGCGTTGTTAATTTGAGCGCCCCGAACCTGGTCGGCGACCAACCGCATTTTGCGTGGTGAAGTCGGACAATTGTTCAACTTGGCAAAGGCCACATTCTTTTGGGCTTCTTTGCGGGCTTGAGCAGCGTTGTATTTACGATTTCCCATGAGCCTTATTTTTTACCTTTATTCTTAGCACCGGCATGCCCCCGGAACGATCGCGTGGGCGAAAATTCTCCGAGCTTGTGGCCTACCATGTTTTCTGTTACATATACCGGAACAAACTGACGGCCGTTGTGCACGGCAATGGTTTGTCCAACAAAGTCGGGCGTAATCATCGAGGCACGAGACCAGGTTTTGATCACCGACTTTTTGTTGTCTTCAATATTTTGTTGCACCTTCTTCTCTAAGCTGTGGTGCACATAGGGTCCTTTTTTTAGTGAACGAGCCATATCTTATTTTTTTCTGCGTTCCACAATAAATTTACTACTCGCCTTTTTGCGGTCCCGAGTGCGGTATCCTTTGGCAGGGACGCCGTTTCGGTTACGCGGATGTCCTCCAGAGGCACGGCCTTCTCCACCACCCATGGGGTGATCGATCGGGTTCATGGCTACCGGTCTGGTGCGTGGGCGACGCCCTAACCAACGAGAACGTCCTGCTTTTCCAGAAACCAACAATTGGTGGTCTGAGTTGGAAACAGCGCCGATCACTGCAAGTGAATTGACCAAGATCAATCGCGTTTCTCCAGAAGGCATTTTCACGGTAGCAAACTTTCCTTCACGAGCCATCAACTGTGCAAATGCTCCGGCACTGCGTGCAATGGAGGCTCCATTGCCAGGGGTGAGCTCAATACAAGAAATGATGGTTCCTAATGGAATTTTTGAGAGGGGTAAGGCATTGCCCACCTCAGGAGCAGCATTTGCTCCCGATTGGATGGTTTGTCCTACTTGCAATCCATTGGGCGCGACGATGTAGCGCTTTTCTCCATCGGTATACTGCACTAAGGCAATAAAAGCCGATCGGTTAGGATCATACTCAATGGTTTTAACTTCAGCGGCAACATCAAATTTGTTGCGCTTAAAGTCAATGATTCGGTAACGACGTTTGTGTCCCCCACCGCGATGACGGACGGTCATTTTCCCTTTGTTGTTTCGGCCCCCAGTACGCTTTTTCGAATCGAGCAAGCTCTTCTCCGGCTTATCAGTAGTAATTGCGTCAAATCCATTTACTACTCTAAAACGCTGCGCCGGGGTGATCGGTTTTAATTTTCTAACTGACATGTGACGCTTTTATAAATTGCTATATAAATCAATAGAATCGCCTTCCGCAACCTGCACAATGGCTTTTTTGGTTGCGACAGACTTTCCTCGTTGAATTCCGGTCTTGGTGTAGCGTGTTCGGCGTTCGAGCCCGTAATTGAGGGTTCGAACGTTTTCTACTGCTACCCCATAAGCTGCTTCCACAGCCTTCTTGATTTCAATCTTATTGGCACGCGTGTCCACCAAAAAGGTGTACTTGTTGTTCATTTCGCTATCGTGCGTGGCCTTTTCCGTGATGATAGGTTTAATCAAAATAGCCATGAGTTATTGCTTTAAGATTGAAGTGATACTTGCTACGGCACTTTCTGCCAATATCAAAGTATTGGCATTGGCAATTCCGTAGGTATGGAGTTCGTCTTTGGTCGTTACCTGAGCTTTGGGGAGATTTCTAGAAGAAAGGTATACGTTCGGCTCATTGGCATTGAGGACCAACAACGATTTTTTATCCGCTACTCCTAGTGCTTGAAGTACTTCAGAGTATGCTTTAGTTTTCGGTGCTTCAAAGTTGAAGTCTTCCACAATAATGATGGATTTGTCTGCTGCCTTTTGGCTTAAAGCCGAACGACGCGCCAGACGCTTCACTTTTTTATTCACCTTTTGACTGTAGTCGCGAGGAGTAGGACCAAACACACGTCCTCCTCCACGGAAGAGAGGGTTTTTGATGGAACCAGCACGTGCTGTTCCTGTTCCCTTTTGACGTTTGATCTTACGTGTACTACCCACAATCTCGGCACGTTCTTTTGCCTTGTGAGTTCCTTGACGACGATTGGCCAAATGCTGCTTAACGTCCAGATAAATGGCGTGTTGGCTGGGTTCGATTCCGAAAACGGATGCGTCGAGCTCCGTTTTACGGCCGGTATCTTTTCCTGAGATTGATAATACAGCTACTTTCATTATTTCCGAACGATTACGTAAGCGTTTTTGTGCCCGGGAACACATCCCTTGACCACGAGTAGATTTTTTTCAGCCACTACTTTTAAAACGCGTAGATTTTGCACTTTAACTTTTTCATTTCCCATTTGTCCTGCCATACGCATTCCTTTGAAAACTCGTGCAGGATAGGAAGCCGCTCCAATGGATCCAGGGGCACGCAAACGGTTGTGTTGTCCGTGAGTGGCTTGTCCCACTCCGCCAAAACCGTGGCGTTTCACTACACCTTGGAATCCTTTTCCTTTGGAGGTTCCAGACACATCGACAAATTCCCCTTCTTCAAAGAGGTCTACCCCGACGGTGTCTCCTAAATTTAATTCTTGCTCGAAATCTCGAAACTCAGCGACTTTCTTTTTCGGAGCCGTGTTGGCTTTTTTAAAGTGGCCAATGGCCGCCTTGTTGCTCCGTTTGTCTGCCTTGTCATCGAAACCGAGTTGTACTGCATTGTACCCGTCAACCGCTTCGGTTCTGACTTGGGTGACCACGCATGGCCCGACTTCTAAGACGGTGCAAGGGATGTTTTTCCCTTTCTCGTCAAAGAGGCTGGTCATACCGATCTTTTTTCCTATTAACCCAGACATGATTTATTCTTTAGTATAATTGTTTTTATATATAATGATCAAACTTTGATTTCTACTTCAACACCACTTGGCAACTCTAGCTTCATCAACGCATCGATCGTTTTAGAAGAAGAACTGTAGATGTCCAACAAGCGTTTATAGGAGCACAATTTGAATTGCTCACGCGATTTTTTGTTGACGTGTGGAGAACGCAATACGGTAAAGTATTTTTTGTGGGTAGGCAGTGGAATAGGTCCCGTGACTACTGCACCAGTGGTTTTTACCGTTTTTACGATCTTATCGGCAGACTTGTCCACCAGGTTGTGATCGTAAGATTTAAGTTTAATTCTAATTTTTTGACTCATATCACTTATGCGTTTTTACCTTGCACGTCGGCAATTACTTGTTCAGAAATATTGGATGGTGTCTCGCTGTAGTGCGAAAACTCCATAGTGGAAGTGGCCCGTCCGGAAGAAAGGGTTCGTAAAGAAGTCACATAGCCAAACATTTCGGAGAGGGGCACTTCGGCTTTGACCACCTTAGATCCGGCACGATCGTCCATAGAGTTCACTTGTCCGCGACGACGGTTCAAATCCCCTACAATATCTCCCATGTTTTCTTCTGGCGTTAATACCTCCAACTTCATGATGGGTTCCATAATCACGGCGCGCGCTGCTTTGGCAGACTCTTTAAACCCGAGTTTTGCAGCCAATTCGAAAGAAAGGGAATCGGAATCCACCGGGTGGAACGATCCGTCTTTCAGAGTAATTTTCATGGCATCTACCTCGAATCCGGCCAAGGGTCCATTTTTCATGGAGTCTTTAAATCCTTTTTCTACCGAGGGAATGTATTCTTTAGGAATATTTCCACCTTTGATCTCGTTGACAAATTCGAGACCAACTTTTCCATCTTCCGCAGGCTCGATAGTAAATACGATATCGGCGAATTTTCCACGACCTCCTGTTTGCTTTTTGTATACTTCCCGGTGATCGGCAGCTGCCGTCAAGGCTTCTTTATATTCTACCTGAGGTTGTCCTTGGTTGACTTCCACCTTAAACTCACGTCTTAAACGGTCTACGATGATATCCAAGTGAAGCTCACCCATTCCGGAGATAACCGTTTGGCCAGAAGCCTCATCGGTTTTTACCTGGAAAGTGGGGTCTTCTTCGGCCAACTTGGCCAAAGACATCCCGAGCTTGTCTACATCAGCTTTGGTCTTGGGCTCCACCGCGATCCCGATTACCGGATCGGGGAAGTCCATACTTTCTAAGATGATGGGCGATTTTTCTGCAGAAAGGGTATCTCCTGTTTTGATATCTTTAAATCCTACCGCAGCTCCAATATCTCCTGCTTCAATAAAGTCGATGGAGTTTTGTTTATTGGAGTGCATCTGGTAGATACGAGAAATTCGCTCTTTGTTGCCGGAGCGATTGTTCAAGACATAAGACCCTGCATCTAAACGACCGGAATACGCTCTAAAGAAAGCCAAACGCCCTACAAAAGGATCGGTAGCAATCTTAAAGGCAAGCGCAGAAAAGGGCTCATTTACGTCGGGCTTACGGGAAATTTCCTCCTCTGTATTGGGATCGGTTCCCACGATGGCTTCTTTGTCTTCCGGAGAAGGTAAGTAACGACATACTGCATCTAACAAAAACTGAACTCCTTTATTCTTAAAGGAAGAACCACATACCATAGGAATGATACTCATGTCCTGAGTAGCCGCGCGAAGGGCGTTGTGTACCTCGTCCTCGGAAATCGATTCCGGATCTTCAAAATATTTTTCGAGTAAAGCTTCGTCATATTCGGCAACAGCCTCGATCAGTGCTCCACGGAGTTGTTCAGCCTCGTCTTTGAGGTCGTCCGGAATATCGATCACATCGAAAGTCGATCCAAAGTTATCATCGTGCCAAACAATGGCCCGGTTTTTAACCAAGTCTACGATACCCCGAAAATCCTCTTCATCACCAATATTTAATACGATCGGCACCGCATTGGATTTAAGCATGTCGCGTACTTGCTGGCACACCCCGAGGAAGTTTGATCCTTGGCGATCCATTTTATTGACAAATCCGATCCGAGGCACTTTGTAGTTGTCTGCCAAACGCCAGTTGGTTTCCGACTGTGGCTCTACACCGTCTACAGCACTAAAGAGAAATACCAATCCATCCAATACGCGGAGGGAACGGTTTACCTCTACCGTAAAGTCTACGTGACCGGGAGTATCGATAATATTAAACTGATAAGGCTTGGCGTCGGGAGTAGGCTGCCCTTGTTCGGAGGGAAAATTCCACGTACAGGTGGTTGCAGCGGAGGTAATGGTGATTCCGCGTTCCTGCTCCTGCTCCATCCAGTCCATGGTAGCGGCACCGTCGTGTACCTCTCCAATTTTATGACTCACCCCTGTGTAGAATAAGATCCGCTCAGTGGTGGTGGTTTTACCAGCGTCGATATGGGCTGCAATTCCAATATTTCGCGTGTATTTTAAATCTCTTTTTGCCATGATAGTGTTCTAGTAGTATAAGCTCAAAAGTGGGTTAAAATCTAAAGTGAGAGAATGCTTTGTTGGCTTCAGCCATTTTGTGGGTATCGACTCGTTTTTTGACTGCTGCTCCTTCTTCTTTAGCGGCTGCCAAAATTTCTCCGGCTAAACGGAGTGCCATAGACTTCTCGTTGCGCTTGCGTGCGAAACTGATCATCCACTTCATGGCGAGGGATACTTTGCGGTCGGGTCGAATTTGCATCGGGATTTGGAAGGTAGCACCCCCTACTCGTCGGCTGCGTACCTCGACATGAGGCATCACATTGGAGAGGGCATCTTTCCAAATTTCTAATGCTGTTTTTTCTTCTTCCTGATTGCGTTCTTCTACGATAGCCATTGCATCGTAGAAAATTTTGAAGGCAACGGATTTTTTTCCGTCCCACATTAAGTTATTGACGAAACGGGTGACCAACTGATCTCCAAATTTAGGATCGGGAAGTAAGGGACGTTTTTTGGCTTGTCTTTTTCTCATGGTTCAATTATTTTTTAGGGCGTTTAGCACCGTATTTCGAACGTCGTTGTAAACGGCCTTCCACACCGGCGGTATCGAGGGCACCGCGAACAATGTGATAACGAACACCCGGGAGGTCTTTTACACGTCCGCCTCGGACCAATACTATCGAGTGCTCTTGGAGGTTGTGTCCTTCTCCCGGAATATAGGCGTTGACTTCTTTCCCGTTGGTTAACCGCACCCGGGCGACTTTACGCATCGCAGAGTTTGGTTTTTTCGGGGTCGTCGTATATACTCGCGTACATACTCCTCGCCTTTGTGGACACGAATCCAAAGCAGCCGATTTACTCTTCTTGGCCATGGAAGCTCTTCCTTTTCTTACTAATTGTGCAATTGTTGGCATATATTCAATATATAATTCCCCATAATTATGGGCGTGCAAATGTAGCAATTAATTTTTGGGTTTCAAACCCCTCAGCAAACATTCATTCATCTTTTTTTTAGCCCGGGCTTTTAGGGGGGGAATTGCTCCCAAAAATCCCTCCAAAACCCCAAAGAAATTCACTCGCTTTTTGCAATCCATTTTACACTATAATTATATAGTCAGTAAATATGTTAAATTGTTGTTTTTAAGGGGGTTATATTGGTACTTTTATAGGGTTTCATTTGCAAAAGATTAACAGTTTCCACATCTTCGGATCCTCATTTTTATTATTAAACGAACCCAAATCTTATGCTTATGAAAGTACACTTCTATTTTTGGGGCTGCTTATTGCTCTGTATGAGTCAATTGGCGATTGCCCAAATCCGCACAGGACAGGTGACCGACGAAAACAACCTCCCCCTCCCCGGGGCCACCGTTATCGTCGAAGGCACTACCCGAGGAACCACCACCGATTTTGACGGTAACTTCCAGATCGAAGCCGCCGCAGGCGATGTCCGTGCTGGAATTTTAGGTTATCAAGGCGCTCGCCTTCGAAATATGGGAAAATATCCCGATATCAATGGTTGGGACAATATCCCGATTATTCGCTACGAAGAAGTGATCCTGAACTATGCCGAAGCTTTAGCCGAATCTGGAAATAGTAGTGCTGCCCTTGAACAGTTAACTGCACTGACCAGTAAACGAAACGCCACCGCGTACACCAGCGCAACCAAGTCGAATATTCTTCTGGAACGTCGAAAAGAGTTGATTTTTGAAGGCTTTCGTTGGGACGATCTTATGCGAACCGGCAGTGCTATCGAGTCGTATGGGACTCTGATGGAACTTTTGGCAACCTACAATTATCCCAACAATGTGTTTGCTTACCCTATTCCGGCAGCGGAACTCAATGCAAATTCAAACATAGAACAAAACGAAGGCTATTAAACAAAAACCCCAACTATACATTAATGATGAACAAGTGCCCTGTTTACTCCAGGGAAAAAGCCCCCGCACAAGCGGGGGTTTTTATTTTAACAAAGATTAACATGGGTAAGTTCAGGGAATAAAGGGATTTTAATATTTATTAACATAATTTTAATATATTTGGAAACTTTATTATTTATTAACTAATTATTAATCGAAACAAATGAAAAGCGTAATGCAAGTTTTGCTGTTAAGTGTTTTTTGCCTTTCTATGGCTCTGGCACAAAAAACAGTAACCGGTATGGTACTCGACGATGCAGGGATGCCTCTGCCTGGAGCTACCGTACTTGAACAAGGAACTTCCAATGGGGTGACTACAGACTTTGATGGAAACTATTCTATCGAAGTAGCTGAAGGTGCTATTTTGGAAGTGAGCTTCGTGGGCTACACTACTGCATCTGAGCAAGTAGGAGCTGGCGACACTCTCAACTTTACTTTGACTTCTGACAACGAACTCGACGAGATCGTAGTTTCTGCTCTTGGGGTTTCTCGAGATCAAAAGTCTATTGGTTATGCCCAACAAACCGTTGTTGGAGACCGATTAGTACAGGCAAAAGATACCGACCTGAACGTGTCTCTTACCGGTAAAGTTGCTGGAGTACAGATGATTGGTGGATCTTCTTCTACTTTCGATGCAGGTTTCTTACGTCTTCGTGGTGAAACTGGTGTCCTCTATGTAGTGGATGGAGTTAAATTATTCTCACAGACCGATGTTAACACCGACAACATTGCTAATCTTACCGTACTTAAAGGTGCTGCAGCAACTGCACTTTACGGGGTAGATGCAAGAAACGGGGTTGTATTAATTACAACTAAATCCGCAGAAAAAGGACAATCGAACTTCTCGATCGACCATACAACGCAGATGACTAACGTTTCTATCTTACCGAACTATCAAGACGAGTACGGTGGTGGATACTACCAACAATGGGATACTTTTGCCTACAACGCTGCTACTGATCCAGTAGAATGGGCGGCCTTCAACGGTCAAAGAATTCCTTACTATGCAGCTGACGAGTCTTGGGGACCTCGTTTAGATGGTACGCTTGTACGTCATTGGGACAGCTGGATTCCTGGACACCCAGAATTTGGACAACTACGTCCTTGGGAAGCCAACCCAGATAACGTTCGTGATTTCTACCAAACAGCCATTTCTAACAACACTTCATTGGTGTGGGCTAAAGGTGGAGATGATTACAGCATCCGTACAGCCATCCGTAACTTAAAGCAAACTTTAGTAATGCCAAACTCTGGTCGTGACCAAGTAGATGTTAACGTTCGTGGATCCTTCAATCTAACTGATAAAATTGAATTATATGCCGGAATGAATTACCAATTCCGTGAAACACGTAACAGCCCAACCAATGGTTACGGTGGATTAGGATCCAACTTCAACCAATGGTGGCAGCGCCAATTGGATATGGACCGCTTAAAGAGCAATTATTTCTTCGAAGGAAACTACTACAGCTGGAACTCTCGTTCTGCACGTAACTCACGTCCTCTGTACTGGGATGCTCCGCACTTCGGTCCTGACAACAACCTTAACATCCAACGCAAAGATGTCATCTTTGGAAATGTTGGAGCAAACTTCGACTTAGGTCCTGGTCTTAAAGCCAACTTAGAGCTTCGTCGTCGTTTCAATAACTATGTTTCTAATGGTCGTACGGCTTTTGGAGGTCTTGAACTCCCTGCTTTTTCTGAAGCGTCTTCTCGATACATCCAAAATGAGCTTTGGGGATTCATTTCCTATGACAAGCGTTTTGCTGGAAACATCGATATGAACTTAAAAGTAGGTTACCAGATGCAACAGAACCGCTCCAATGCAATTTCTGCTTCTACTGTTGGTGGATTATCGGTTCCTAACTTCTACAGTATTGCAACTTCTGTAGACCGTCCTAACTACTCTTCTACCTTGACGCAAGATAAATTGCAGTCGAACTTTGCAGCAGTATCTTTAGGATACAGCAGCATGTTGTACTTGGATGCTTCCTATCGTTTAGACTGGGGATCTACAGCTAATGCAGATGATAACCGCTTAGAGACACTAGGTCTTTCTGCGAGTTTCGTATTCGACAAATTAGTTGACTTTGGTGGATTGCTTTCTTTCGGAAAATTACGTGGAGGTTTCTCTCAAGCGCCGATCTTCCCGGGAGCATACCAAACAACTACAGTATATAACGTAGGAAACCCTTACGGAACAAACGCTTCTTTCGCTGTTCCGAACACCCAAGCCAATCCTGAACTTTTAGGAGGTACACGTGACGAAATGGAATTAGGTCTCGAAATGCGTTTCCTAAAAGACCGTATCGGACTTGATGTAACATACTTCGACCGTAAGGATAAGCAACTTCCTGTTGCGATTCCTGTAGCAGCTTCTTCTGGATTTTCTGGACTTTCCATTAACTCGGGTCAGACGTCTTCTAATGGGATCGAACTTACTTTAAGTGGTACCCCAATTCAAACAGAAAACTTGGTCTGGGATCTTTCCGTAAACTTTGCTACACTCGAGAAAAAGCAAGACTTTATTGCTGAAGGAATCGATACGCAGATTTTGGACTCTTGGGTTAGCTGGGGTGGATTGCAATTACAAAACCGTGTTGGTGAAGAGTACGGAACCTTTGTAGGTCGTCGTCGTGCTACTGATGCGAACGGGAACTATATCCTTACAAGCTCTGGACGTTATACCTTCGATACAGGAGAAGTTCTTGGAAGCTTACTTCCAGACTTTACCGGAGGTATCGTTTCAAACTTAGCATACAAAAACTGGTACATGAACCTTGGACTTGACTTTCAAGGCGGTGGTCGATTCTTCACTACCTCCAACATGTTCTCTTACTACTCTGGATTACATGAAAACACTGTTGGAAACAACGATCTTGGAAACCCACTACGTGACGATCCAGCCAATGGCGGTGGTGTTCGTCGTCAAGGGGTAGATGCAAACGGAAACACAGTGGATGTATATATGGAATCTCAAACTTGGGGAGGTAGCTACTTCGGTGTTCACGACGAGTGGTTATACGATGCAACCTACCTAAAGTTACGTCAGATGCGTATCGGATACCAATTACCACAAGATATGATCGCCAACACGCCATTTACAGGTGTTGACATCTCCCTTATTGGAAACAACCTATTATTGTTGTATTCTAAAGTAGGTCACGGTGGTGGTTTAGATCCTTCAGAAATTGAAGGTAGCGGATCCATTGCAGGTTCTTACCGTCACGTAGAAGGAGGTCAGTTGCCTCCAGCACGTACCATTGGACTAAACGTGAAACTTAACTTCTAATATCAACGAATCATGAAAAAATATTTCAATTATTTAGGAGGATTGGTGTTAGCGATGGGCCTTGCGGTCTCTTGTGACACTGTAGATTTCGGGGATGAAAACCTCAACCCGAACCAGCCCTCTACTGCCTCTACGGCGGCACTACTCACCAATGCGATTCGTACCATTCCTTCCCACGTAAGTGAAGTGAATAGCAACCTTATGGTGCAGTATATTTCCGAGATCACTTATACTGAGGATTCTCGTTACGAACAATTCGAATGGTCTTATGACGGCTGGTACTCTGGGCCGCTAAAAGACCTTCAAGAAATCATCGATTTGAATTCTCAGGCTCCCGAAAATTATACTGGAGGGGGAACAACTGCAAATCAGATCGCTGTAGCTCGTATTTTACAAACCTACTATTTCCACTACTTAACAGACCGTTGGGGTGCAGTTCCTTACGATCGTTCAGAAATCCTCAGAGGAGCTCAAAACTTGAAGCCTGCCTTTGCACAACAAGAGGATATCTACTTAGGTAGCGGTGGTCTATTTGATGAAATCGATGCGGCTCTTGCTCAAATCGACGACTCGGGTAGCGTTAATGGCGATATCCTTTTCGACGGAAATATGGCGCATTGGAGAAAGTTTGCTAACACCCTTAAAATGGTAATGGCTTTACGTATCTCTCAGCGTAACGCCAGTGTAGCGCAAACCAAATTCATCGAGGCACACAATGCCGGGGTCATTGGAGCTGGTGAAAACATGCACTATCCTTACCTTACTGAGGATAACAATGACAACCCCTGGCAAGACCGTTTCCAAACACGGGAAGACTACGCAGTTTCTAACGTGCTTATCGATATGCTTAATGGAGCAAACAACACTGACCCAAGTGATGACGATCCTCGTTTAGCTCGATTTGCTGAAACCAACCAAGATGGAGACTATGTTGGATGTCCATATGGAGTAGCCAACCCTAATGTTCTTCAGTCTGAAATCTCTTTCATCACTGACGATATCATCTATGATGGTACGGGAGCCGGTGGAATGATGTTTAGCTACGCTCAAATCGCTTTCGGTTATGCAGAAGCTGCTCACCGAGGATGGAATGTTCCCGGAGATGCTCCTACTTGGTATAACATCGGAATTCAAGCATCTATGGCCCAATGGGGAGTTGATGCTGCCGCGGCTACTGCATACGCAAACGCGCACCCCATAAGCCCAACTGCTCCTATGGAGTCTATCGCTTATGAGAAATATGTGGCTCTTTATATGCAAGGTGCAGAAGCATGGGCTGAGTGGAGACGTTTAGATCACCCTCAACTAGCTCCCGCAGCAGATGCGCTTTCTGGATCAGGAATTCCTGTACGTAACGGGTACTCTGCCCTTACACGTGAGCTAAACGCTGACAACTACAATGCAGCGGTTCAAGCGCAAGGAACAGATAACCAGGATACACGACTTTGGTGGGATGTAAACTAAAGTTCATATTCCAATCTATTCAAGAAAAGCACCTATATTGTAGGTGCTTTTTTTTTAACTATATATGATGAAAAAACTATTATTATTCTGCTTAACAGGATGGATATGCGCTGTCAATGCTCAAGTATTATCGGTCAGTGAAACGGATATGTTTCGTTCTGGAAATATGTTCCTATCCGAGAACAACAGAAAGTATTCCGATATGGAAGGCACCCCCTATTGGAAAGATACCTTCGAAGCTGGTGAAATTCTTTTCGTCAGCGAACAAATTTTTGAAGGGAAAATCCGCTACGATATAGCCGCCCAAGTCTTTGAGTTTAAAAACGAAAATGGACAAGTGTTCCAACTAGAGCCTGCCGAAATTTTGCAAATTGCCTATGGAGGAACCCAATTTATCCCAGCCCAGAAACTCCGTATTGACGCGATCAAAAAACCTCCTGTATACTTTCAGGTTTTGGTGACACCCGCCCCCTATGGACTATTGGCTAGTCATACCAAAAAGGTGGTCATGCCTCGAAGAGATGGAATTGCTGTACCTGGACAACCCCTCGACAGCCAGAAAAATAAGTGGGAAGATGAGATCGCTTATTATTTAGTAGTCGATAAACGAGTAATGAATTTACCTAAAAGTGTGAAAAAATTAAACGCAATTGATGCTTTTCAAGATTTTGACCTAAAAACAATCGTTAAAAAAAATAAGATTAGTGTAAAAAAAGAAGCAGATTTAATTCGATTACTGAAAATACTAAACGAACTATAGATCTTTTTAGAATTGTATTAATTTTTAGTTATATTGGATGCCCAATTTATTAACTGTTGTTTAACAAAAAACAAAAAAAGTATGAAAAGCTTGCAAAAAGTAACATTATTGTTCTTTTTGGGGATTGGTCTAACCTTTGCTCAAAAGACAATAACGGGGACAGTGACAGACGATCAAGGTCTGCCATTACCTGGAGCTACGGTACTCGTTCAAGGAAGTTCCAATGGAGTGGCCACTGATTTTGATGGGAACTATTCCATACAAGCCAACGAAGGAGATGTCCTTGAAATCAGTTTCATAGGGTATAAAACCGTCACGCTTCCAGTGGGTGCAGAGGATCAACTCAATGCAAGCCTTCAAGCAGCGAATGAGCTGGAGGAGGTTGTCGTATCGGGATATTCTACTGCTACAAAAGAATCATTTACCGGAACCCAAAAGACAATCCAAGCCGAAGTGTTAGAGGCCAAAAACGTGGCAAACGTTACTCAAGCACTCGCAGGGGAATCGGCTGGAGTAAATGTAATCAACACATCGGGACAGCCCGGAACGGCATCTTCCATCCGTATTAGAGGGATTGGAACCGTTAACGGGAGTCGCGGACCCCTATTAGTCTTGGATGGGGTGCCTTATGATGGGCCTTCAAGTGCCATTAACCCCGCAGACATTGAGTCGACCACTGTATTGAAAGATGCATCTGCAACGGCGATTTATGGTGCTCGTGGGGCTAACGGGGTAATCTTGATTAACACCAAAAAAGGAGGAAAAGGAACTACACAAATCAATGTAGACACCAAAACGGGAGTCAACTTCCGTCTATTACCGCGCTACAGCACGATTGAGTCTCCTGAAACTTTTGTCGGATTGGTATGGGAAAATCTCTTTAACAGAGACTGGGCCTCTAATGGAACAGATGCCAATGGCAATTTAGATGCAGCTTATGCGCCTAGCGCAACCGCTTATGCAAATGCCAATTTGTTTGTAGGAGGAACTGGAATCGATGCACGTTATAATATGTGGAGCAGTCCAGCTGCCGATCAATTAATCGATCCATCCACTCGTACAGTAGTGCCTTCAGCTCAGCGTTTGTATACGCCTGAAGATTGGGACGACTATGCTTTCCAAAACTCTATTCGTCAGGAAACGAATCTAAGTATCAGCGGTGGTGATCAAAAAACCCAATACTTTACTTCTTTCGGATACTTGGAGGATGTAGGTTATGCTGTAAATACAGACTTTAAACGATACTCTACTCGTTTAAATCTAACTTCTAAACTCAACGATTGGTTAACAGGTTCTATGCGAATCGGATATTCCTACGGTGATTTTAACGACCCTGGGCAGTCTTCGGACTCTGGAAGTGTTTTCTGGTTTACCGATAACATTCCTGCGATTTTTCCGCTCTTTAAGCGTTACGACGAAACCGTAAACCCAATCGTTCCACAAGCCACTCCATACGATGATGCAATCTATGGAGGATATCAGTATGATTATGGCCTTGGGCGTAGCTTTGGAGCCCTAACAAACTCTATTGCCGATGCCAATTTAAGTACGCGTAATACAATTACACACGCCTTAAATACCAATACGTCATTTAAAGTTGAGTTGGCTGAGGGATTAAAATTCGAAACAAGTTTAGGTACTACCTACTCTAATGCAGCACGTAACTATCGCAACGATCCTTTCTACGGACCTAATGCGGGACAAAACGGTTATATCTCAAAATCCAAAACGGAGGTCTTAACCACCAACCTATTGGCCCTACTTCGTTACTCACGCAACTTTGGAGCCCACTCGGTGAGTGCCTTTGCTGCACATGAAGCCTACAGTTATTCTCTATCCTTTATGAATGCTAATAAGTTCAATCTTGTAATTCCGGATGGAGTAGAATTAAACAACGCTGTAGTCGCCGGTTCCCCAGCAACTTCCTATACCAACGAGTTCCGTTTGGAAAGTTTCTTCGGGCAAGTGGACTATGGCTATAACGACAAGTATTTCTTTAATGGAACGCTTCGTCGAGACGGATCTTCTCGTTTCGTTAGAGAAAAGTGGGATAACTTCGGAGCGATTGGATTGGCCTGGTTAGTCTCTAAAGAAGACTTTATGGCGAGCCAAAATATCTTTAGTTCCTTAAAATTTAAAGCCTCTTACGGACTCATCGGAGAACAAGGTGGGGTAGGTTTTTATCCGGGATACGACTTATTTGAAATGCAAAACCTAAACGACGAAATCTCTTTGTCTTTTTCAACCAAAGGAAATCCTGATCTCACTTGGGAGGTTTCCAAGCAATTCCAAACAGGAATCGAGTTTGAAATTGGAAATGTTTTAGAAGGTACAATCGATTACTACGTTAAAAATACAGACGATCTCCTTTTTGACCGCCGTGTAGGGCCTTCTTTAGGATATGCATTCTTAAGGGTAAACGACGGAGCTTTACGGAATCAAGGATTGGAGTTTGATTTAACGGCTCACTTAATTCAAAAACAAAATTTCTTCCTGGACTTTACCGTGAATGGAGAAATGATCAAAAACGAAATGACTCGTTTACCGATCGATCCCGCTACTGGAGAGCAGAAAGTCATCGACATCAGTGGTTCCTTTGGACGTGCTGTCGGGTATTCTATCTTCGACTTTTACATTCGTGAATTTGCAGGCGTAGACCCCGATTCTGGAGTACCATTATACAATCAATACTACTACGATGAAAATAGTAACGGTGCTTTAGATGCTGGTGAAGGAATCGAATCGCTCTTTGAGTATCAAGATGAATTTCCGGATCGTGCCATCTCAATGGAAGAAACAAAAACCTATGCATCTGCTACAAAGAAATTTGTAGGCAAGTCGCCCTTCCCTAAAGTACGAGGTGCTTTCCGCTTAAATGCAGGATTTGGAAACTTTGACCTGAGTGCGCAGTTCCTTTACAGTATTGGCGGATATGCCTATGACTCTGCATACGCCGGCCTAATGCACAACCGTGCAGCAGGAGGTAACAACTACCACACCGATATTCTTAATCGCTGGCAAGCGCCGGGAGACGCTACAGACGTGCCCCGTTTGGATTCAAATTTAACTTCAAACGTAAACAGCACTTCTACGCGTTTCTTAACAAAAGCCGATTACCTCAACCTAAACAACGTTCGTTTGGGATACAGTTTCACGAAAGACCAATTAAACAGTAGTTTCCTTAAAGGAATTGATCTTTGGGTATCTGGTGATAATCTAATGCTCCTCTCTGCTCGTGACGGGTTTAACCCCGCAACTGCTGAAACAGGAGGATCGGACACTTACCGCTATCAACCCCTTTCTACGGTAACTAGTGGTGTACGTATTAAATTCTAAAAATGAAGAATATGAAAAATATTAAAACCCTTTACGTAGCACTAAGTGTCGCAGTTACACTTATCGCATGTGAGAAAGATTTTCTTGAAACACGCCCTACTGAGTTAGTCTCTGCTGAGGATATTCAGGAAGCATCTGTGTTGAATCCAGGTTTGCAAGCTGCAAATGTTGGAGGTATCTATGCCACGATGTATCAGGCAGGTTCCGGAGGAACAAGTGGTCACGATGATTTTGGACACAAAGGATATGATATCTATGGAGATATGTTGTCTGGAGACATGGTATTGGGAGCAATTATCTATGGATGGTACCGTAGCATTACAGAATTCCAAACCACGACAGACTTTACTTTTACGGATAATTATCAAGTTTGGCGCTTCTACTACCGTGTCATTTTCGCAGCAAACATCGTCATCGATGGGTTGACTTCTGAAGATCAGCCCGTACCTGCAAATGCAGATGGACGTCACTATTTAGGCCAGGCCAAAGCCATGCGTGCATGGGCATATTTCTACTTAGCTCAATATTTCCAAGAAAATCCTGGAAACCAGAGTGAAGAAATTTTACCCATCTACACCAATACTCAAGATCCCAACCAGGGATTGAGTTCAGCCTCTGACGTTTATGATCTAATCTTTTCCGATTTAGAAGATTCAACTGCTGGAGCAATTACGCTTTTAAGCGATTTTACTCGTTCGGCCAAGAGTGAAGTAGATGTAAACATTGCTCGCGGAATTGCTGCCTATGCTCACGGAGCTCGAGGAACTGCAGACGATTGGACTGCCGTACGCACCCTTACGGATGCGATCTTAGCCGATGTCGGGGGGAATTTAATGACTGCATCTGAAGTAGTTTACGATTCCGCTACTGGCACTGGAGGAGGATTCAACGACGCCAGCATCCCCGGATGGATGTGGGGTGTGGATCTTACCAATGATAGCGATCTAGGACTAATCTCTTGGTGGGGAGTAATGGATGTCTTTACCTACAGCTATGCTTGGGCTGGAGACGGGAAATCCATTGACCTCGGACTACACGCTCAAATCGCTGCAAACGATGTGCGATTGGGACAATTCCAAGGCGATATTTACGGACGTCCCGGGATGTTTTTACCTTATGGGAAGTTCTTCCACCCCAACCGTACGATTGGTGGACAACGAGCCATCGATGCCGACTATGTATACATGCGGGTAGCAGAAATGCATTTACTCAATGCAGAGGCTCGTGCCAATACAGGGGATGATGCTGGTGCACAACAGAAATTAACGCAATTAATTACTGCGCGTACCTCAGACGGCACAGACCCCTACAACGTAGGTGCTCTATCTGGACAGGCTTTAAAAGATGCCATTTATCTCCAAACGAGAATTGAGCTTTGGGGAGAAGGAAAGTCCTATTTAGCTATGAAGCGTAACCGTGCAACGATTACTCGTGGATCAAACCACTTATCATTTGCTGGAGATCAGTTTAGTTTTGACGATGACAAGTTGACTTTTGAAATTCCAGAATTGGAAATTTTAAACAACCCGGAGATCAGTAACTAAGTCGATTCTTAAATTCCAAAAAAACCCACCCTTGCGGTGGGTTTTTTTATGCCTATGAATTAGCTACCTTTAAACCGATGACCACAACTTATATATACGGAATACGAGCCATTTTAGAAGCCTTAGAAAACGATCAAGAAATCGAAAAAGTATTTTTAGCGCAAAATGTAAAAAGCCCGCTCTTCAGAACTTTAGAGACGCAACTCCGCAACGAAAAAGTCCCCCACAGTTATGTGCCGGATGCTCGAATGCAAAAGTTTAACGATCGAAATCATCAAGGGGCAGTAGCCCGAGTATCCCCTGTAAAATTTGTCCCGCTAGAATCCCTAATCGAAGAAGCTATCCAACTGGAGGTTCCTCCGACTTTTATTCTTTTAGACGGCCTAACCGACCCCCGAAACCTGGGAGCGATCTTTCGCACGGCTGCTGCTCAAAAGGTCAATGGTATTGTTCTCCCTCAAAGTGGTGGAGCCCCCCTCAATGCCGATGCGATAAAAACCTCGGCAGGTGGAGTGTTTTCAGTACCCGTTGCCCAAGTCGCGCATCTGAAAGATGCTGCTTTTCTCTTCCAACAATACGAAATCCCTTTGATGGCCCTGACCGAAAAAACATCTGAATCTATATACGCTCTGGAACTCAATCAACCCTTAGCCCTGGTTCTGGGAAATGAGGAAAAGGGAATTCATCCCAGTCTTTTAAAACTCTGTTCCCTCCAAGGAAAACTGCCGATGCAAGGAAGTATCGCTTCTTTAAATGTATCCGTTGCTTGTGGGGTGTGTTTATACGAAATCTATCGACAACGCAATTTCTAAAGCAATGCCCATTCCTTTAGCCGAACGGATGCGACCCAAAACATTGACCGATTATGTCGGACAAAGCCACCTGGTTGGGCCTGAAGGAACTTTCCAACAAATGCTCACCGCAGGCACCCTCCCCTCATTGATCTTATGGGGCCCACCAGGAGTTGGGAAAACTACCCTAGCCCAAATTTTAGCCCAGGAAAGCAAACGCCCTTTCCATGCGCTTTCCGCCATTCATTCCGGAGTAAAAGAACTTCGTGAGGTCATTCAGAGTGCCGAAAATCAAGGCGCTTTGTTTCAACAATCCCCCGTGGTGTTCGTAGATGAAATTCACCGCTTTTCCAAGAGTCAGCAAGATGCCCTTTTAGGCGCAGTAGAAAAAGGGATCATCACCCTAATCGGAGCGACCACCGAAAATCCCAGTTTTGAAGTGATCAATGCCTTGTTGTCTCGCTGTCAGGTCTATACCCTAAAACCACTGGAGGATAAAGATTTATTGCATGTATTAGAAAAGGCGATTGCTGAGGATTCGGAACTTAAAGACTACACAATTGAGCTAAAAGAAAGTTCAGCCCTGATCCATCTTTCAGGAGGGGACGCCCGAAAGTTATTATCCTTATTAGAATTAGCTGTTTTTGCAGGAACAAAGGAAGCTCCCATTCAAATCACGGACCAATCGATCAAAGCACTAACGGCCAATCAGCCATTGATGTTTGATAAAAAAGGAGATTTTCACTACGATATTATTTCGGCCTTTATCAAATCGATTCGCGGTTCCGATCCTAATGCAGCCGTTTATTGGCTCGCCCGTATGATTGAGGCAGGAGAAGACCCTAAATTTATAGCACGTCGAATGATCATTGCTGCCTCGGAGGACATCGGTAACGCCAACCCCACGGCATTGGTATTGGCCACCAATACGTTTCAGGCAGTTCAGGCAGTAGGATTTCCCGAAGCTCGAATTATTTTAAGCCAATGCGCCCTTTATTTAGCCACTTCTGCAAAGAGTAATGCCGCCTATCAGGCGATCAAAAATGCCCAAAAAATCGTTCGGGAAACTCAAAATCTTGGGGTTCCTTTACACTTATGTAATGCCCCGACGGAACTGATGAAACGCCAAGGGAAGGGAATAGGCTATCAATATCCGCATGACCATCCGGATAATTTTATTCCACAACAATACTTACCCGAAGAAATCGAAGATCAAATTCTTTACGCTCCCGGTAATAATCCCAGAGAAGCAGAAATCCTGAAAAAGCTCCGGCAGCAATGGAAAGGACGCTATAATTATGATGGATAAGGCTTAGAATTTCCGCCAAAAGAACGGTGAAAAAATAATAAGGACCGTAAACAATTCTAAACGCCCGATCAACATAAGGAAGGATGCCCAGAACTTCCCTCCCACAGGAAGAGCCGCATAGTTGGCGCTGGGGCCAAAATCGCCTAAGGCAGGGCCCACATTCCCTAAAGTGGAAGCTGCAAGTCCGGCCGCTGAATCAAAACTCAGGCCCATGGCACCAAAACCCAATGCCCCCACGATAAAGGAAATCATATACAAGATAAAAAAGGCCAGGATCGTATAGGTAATATCCGTTCCTACCGTTCGGTTGTTGTAGCGCACCTGAATGATCGCGTTGGGATGAAGTGCCCGTTTAAATTCTAAAAATCCATTTTTGATCATCATCAGGTGGCGCACCACTTTAATCCCTCCCGAAGTAGAACCAGCCGACCCCCCCAAAAACATCAATCCAAAAAAGAATAAGGTCAAAAAGCCTCCCCACAACGTGAAGTCGGCCGTCGAAAATCCTGTAGTGGTCACTACAGCCACCACCTGAAAAAGGGCATGTCGGAATCTGCTCTCCAAAGCCCCCCAGGGTTGACGATCAACAAAATGAGAAAGGTCTGCCCCTATACCCGACTGCCAGGCATAAACAAAAGCAATAGTTGTAAAAACTGCTAAAAATCCGAGGTAGGTTTTAAATTCTTCATCCTTAAAGATTTTTCGAAATTGACCGGTAAAAGCGAAGTAACTCAACACAAAATTACTGCCGGCTAAAATCATAAAAAAGACAGTGATGTATTGAATCCAAGGAAAATCGTTCCAATGAGCTAAACTCGAATTTTTAGTGGAAAACCCTCCTGTAGAAAGGGTACTCATGGCGTGGTTTACAGCGTCGAAAAGGCTCATCCCAGCACTCCACAACAAAAGTGCATTGAGCGTGGTAAATAGCACATAAATCAACCAAAGACGTTTGGCCGTATCTGTAATTCTAGGGTGAAGTTTATCGCTACTCGGACCTGGAGCTTCAGCCGTAAATAACTGCATTCCACCGATCCCTAACAGGGGTAAAATCGCCAAGGCCAAAACAATGATTCCCATCCCACCAATCCAATGCGTGGTACTTCTCCAAAACAAAATCCCTTTGGGAACTTTTTCGATTTCAGTTAATATCGTCGCTCCAGTGGTGGTAAATCCAGACATAGATTCAAAGAAGGCATCGGTGAAATTTGGGATAGCTCCGCTGAACAAATAAGGTAAAGTCCCTGAAAGACTCATCAAGAGCCAACCGCAACTCACTATGATATACCCGTCGCGTTTGGCCAATTGCCGGTTATTGTTCCGCATACTAACAATCAACAGCCCTCCCAAACCCAAAGCAGTAAAGGCTGCGAGAAGGATCGCTAAGGTTTGCTGGTCTTCCATAAAAAAACTTACCCCTGATGCTAACAACATAAAACCGCCGTTAAAGCAGAGCAAAACCCCCATTAAATACAATATGATCTTGGAGTGAAGCATCTTATAAGAATAAGCTTTCAATTCGCTTAATCGCCTTGGGCAAACAGCACACCACTACCCGATCGCCTGCTTCGATTTTGTAATCTCCCAAAGCAATGATTCCCTTGCCGTTTTTAATGACTCCGCCAATGGTAGCCGTTCGTGGGAAATCTAAATCACGAATACAGTAGTTGACCACCTTGGAGTGTGGCTGCACTTGAAATTCTAATATTTCGGCATTAAGATTGTTTAGGGTCGTCATATCCAATACTTCACCTCGGCGAATATACCGGAAGATCGTATTGGCCGTTAAAAGTTTTTTATTGATTAATGTATCAATGCCGATCGACTGTGACAGTTCAAAATAGTCCATGTTTTCCACCAAAGCAATGGTCTTGTGAACCGACTTCGATTTGGCCATTAAACACGACATAATATTGGTCTCTGAATTGTGTGTCACGGCAATGAAGGCATCCATATTTTCAATGGCTTCTTCTTCTAGCAATTCCACAGTTCTACCGTCTCCGTGAACCACCATTGCATTGGACAAACGATCGGCCAGGTCGATGGCTTTACTTTTATCTTTTTCAATCAGGGTAACGTTGAACTTTTTTTCGCTCAAAAGTTTAGCCGCATGAAAGCCGATATTCCCTCCCCCTAAAATCATGACATTTTTGATCTGCGTATGACTCTTCCCCGTAAGGTTGAGCAACTCGGAGCCTCCTTTTTCATCCGTGATAAAAAAGGCGTGATCTCCCGCTTCAAAAATCGTATCCCCACGAGGAATCATGGTAAACTGAGTTCCACGTCTTTGGATAGCAATAGGCATAAAGTGGACATCTGAAAAAAGAGATGCCGCCTCTTGTACCGACTTTCCTACAAAAGGAACTCCTTGTCCGATGGTAGTCCCCAAAAGATTTAAAGCACCGTCTTCAAACACATAACTGTTCGTAAAAGCCGACTGATCCAACAGACGCTCAATTTCATCACAAGCCAAATTTTCGGGTGAAATTAAATCATCAATCCCCATGGCCTTAAAATCAATCTGGCATTGATTAGAGACATATTCAAACGAAGATATACGGGCGATGGTTCGCTTGGCTCCCAACTGTTTGGCTAAAGCACAAATGGTGATATTCATAGACTCCTCAGAAGTCACGGCAATAAACAAATCTGAACTGTAAACATCCGCCTCTTGTAAAATGGATAATCCACTGGCATTTCCACGAATAGTTTTAATATCCAGATGCGTTTCGGCATAATGCAATCGGTCTTTCTCCGTATCAATTAAAGTAATATCCAAAGCCTCATAGGAAAGCAACTTGGCTAAATGGAAGCCTACTTCTCCGGCACCGGCAATAACTATTTTCATAAACTTTTGAACTGAACTACAGAAATGAGCAACTCCAAGTTGGAGTGCATGAGATTATATGATTCTTCTGATCGGAATACCATTCAATCGGCTAAGAGAGTTCAAATATACTTCCTTTTTAAAAGGAAACCCAATGGACCGCTCCCAAACCCTCAAGAATGCCCTATATTTGCAGCCTATGAAAAAGCCTGTAAAACCTTACGCAGCAAAGGAAACCTCCAAAAAAATCCAAGTTCAACAAATGTTCGACGGAATCTCGGATCGATACGATCAACTCAACCGTGTGATCAGTTTTGGAATTGATATTCGTTGGCGCCAAATATTAATCCAAAAGGTATTAGAGCAACAGCCGAAAAAAGTACTGGATGTAGCCACCGGAACAGGAGACCTCGCACTTGCTTTAGCCCAAAAAAACAATCAAATCGATATTACTGGACTCGATATTTCTGCTGGGATGCTCGATTTGGGGAAAGAAAAGGTCTTACAAGCCCAAAAATCGAAACAAATACAAATGATTCTCGGCGATTCGGAGGACCTCCCTTTCGAAGACCATAGTTTCGATGGGGTCATGGTGGCCTTTGGCGTTCGAAATTTTGAAAATTTAGATCTGGGATTGCAAGAAATTTATCGGGTCTTAAAACCGGGAGGACAGTTAACCATTCTGGAGACCTCTGTCCCGCAGCAGTGGTTTTTCCGTCTGGGGTATCGCATCTATACCGGCGGGATTATGCCCATCATCGGTCGGCTATTCTCCAGCGATAAAAATGCTTACAGCTATCTTTCCGATTCTGCTGCCTCATTTCCCTATGGGGAAGCTTTCAACAATATTTTGATTAAAAATGGGTTTATAGAGGTAAAGGATTATCCCCAAACCTTAGGGGTGGCATCTATCTACTGTGCATCGAAAACCTAACATAAAAACACTCTTCTTTTGTTTGGCCATGATTGGCCTTAAGGCCTGGGGGCAATACCCCACCGTTCGGGAACGGATCACAAACCTCCCCGTTTTCGACGATCGGTTTTTACATTACGGCTATTTTTTAGGCGTAAATCAATACGACTTTAAATTCCAATATGTAGATGATTTTTACAAGGCTAATCAGGAATATACAGAGCGGACCGACATTATCGTGGAGCAAAGCACAGGCTTTCAGGTGGGTTTAATTGGAGACATGCGATTGGCTTCCTTTGCGAATTTAAGGATTGAGCCAGGGCTTTATTACAACCAGCGGAACTTGGTCTATCCTGAAAATTTTGGCTTGGATGAGGAAACCGATCGTTTTCGGGAAGTCAAATCAACTAACATACGTTTGCCTCTGGTTTTAAAATTGAGTGCCAAACGAATCAATAATTTTCGTCCGTTTGTATTGGTCGGTGCTGCCATGGAATTCGATTTGTCCTCCAATGAAAAAAATAGAGACGACAATACCAGTGGAATTTTCCGGACCACGGCCCAAAACCTGACCTATGAATTGGGATTTGGTTTCGATTTTTATCTGTTTTATTTTAAGTTCTCACCTTCCATCCGAGGCATATTTATGATTAATGACCAATTGGTACAGGATACCCAACCCAATGGAGCTCCAAATAACTGGCGAAGTCCCTGGACCGGTTGGCTGAAACAGATGCAAACCCGGGGAATCGTACTTACCCTAACTTTTGAGTAAATCGCTTACATACGTAGCTGAGCCAAAAAAATCCCCAAAGCAGTGGCCACATTGAGGCTATCAATAGGATTTTCAGGATCGTATTTTGGAATGGTAACCCTATGATCCAATCGGGACAATAAATCGGAAGAAATCCCATGAGACTCACTTCCCATCAAGAGGACTCCTTCCTTAGGAATAGCCATTTCGGGTAGAGGACTCCCATCCAAAACGGCCCCCAAAACCCTGAAATTTGTAGCTTGTAGAAAATCAACCAAATCCGTGTAAAGGCATTCTACACGTCCGAGCGACCCCATACATGCTTGCACTACCTTAGGATTAAAACAATCCACGGTCTGAGGGGAACAATAAATTTTTTTGACACCAAACCAATCGCACAAACGAATGATGGTTCCCAGATTTCCTGGATCGGCAACTGAATCTAAAGCGACTACCCATCCCTTTGGGGGAACCTTCTGTACTTTAGGCAACTGAAAAACTCCAAAATAGGGACTCGGATTTTTTAAAAACGTGAGTTGTTCCATTTGACGCAACGCAATGGTTTGGGCTTCCCATCGAGGGGCTTCTAAAGTCGAAAACAACGCATCAATGGCATAGCCAGCAGCTACAAATCCTTCGATACATTTTTGGCCTTCGGCTACAAACAAGCCTTCCGAAGAACGGTATTTCTTTTGCTGTAGTTTTTTAAATCGTTGGATTTGTTTTTTTGTCAGCATAGAAAAGGCTTAATTTTGAGTTTTAGTCCAGCGGACCAGGCCTTGAGAACAATCACAACAAAAATAGGGTTAATTCTTTTCGTGGGGAGCCTCTTTTATGGGTGTAGTGTAACCCAAAAGATTCCTGCAGATAAACAGTGGGTAGACCGTATCGAATATACCTTAAACGATACCCTCGTTCCTCAGCGTAAACTCAAAGTGCCTCCGAGTGATTATGTTCCTAATAAAAGAATTTTAGGAATACCTTTGGGAGCATTGACTTATCAACAAGTAAGTGCAAAGCCTGAAGAAGACTTCCAAAGATGGTTGCTTAAAAAACCTAAACGTCAGGCCCGCCTTCAAAAATGGTGGTCTCAAAAACAAGTGGACGTTTTGGAGCGCTACTACACCCGTGGGGTAACACTGGTTCAAAATTTAGGAGAAGTTCCTACACTTATAGACACTTCTAAAATTGAAAAACGCACAGAAGAATTACAGCAATACTACAAGGGATTAGGCTTTTTAGATGCCCAAGTAGATTATACGATCGATAGTATTGCACCCAAAAAAGCAACATTAACGTATCATATCGATACCGACCGACAATATACGATTGGACAGTACAAAATTCAGATCGACTCCGAGGCTTTGGACAGTTTATATTATACCAGAGACAATCGCCCATTGGTAAATTCGGGACAAGCCTTTGAACCGCGATTGTTGGAATTGGAGCGTAAAAGATTGATTCAATTTTTTAGAAACCACGGGGTCTTTAATTTTCAAAGCCCTTCTGTTCGCTATCAGGCAGCGATTGATAGTTTAGGTTTGGATACCACAATAGACCTCACGTTGAAAGTCGGAAATTTGCAAATTCGTGCCAACGATACTTTAATCACAAATACCTATCGGACTTACCCCATTAAATCCATCGCGCTCTACATCGATCAAAATAAAGAGGGAGTGGCACTCTATCAACCCTTTTATCAACAAGACAATATCTCAATTTATGCTCAAGGAAAACTGCGCTATCGACCACAAGCCTTACTGCGTGGATTGTTTATGAAGCCCGGGGATCTCTACAGCGACCGGGATCGAAATTTAAGCTATCGCTATTTCTCCAAGCTGCAAAATTTTAAATATCCCAGTATTGGATACCGTTTGCACCCCGAAGACAGTACTCAGTTGGAGGCCCAGGTATTCCTGAATCCCAAAGAACGATTTTCCTTAGGGTTCGATTTAGATGTCTCGCATTCCAACATTCAGGATGTAGGAATTGCCCTGGGAACCAATGCTCAAATTCGAAATACCTTTCGAAGAACCGAAATCCTAAAGTTTCAGGTAAAAGCCAATCTGGGGGCTTCACAAGATTTGGGAACTCAAAACAACCAATTCTTTAATCTTTTTGAATTGGGAGGAGATTTGAATTTAAATTTTCCTCATATTCGCCTTCCTTTCGGAAAAAAAGATTGGGTGTCCCGAGAAGCAAACCCCAATACACGAATGTCTTTAGGTATAGGGCTTCAACAGAATATTGGGCTGGATAAAGAATTTTATCGGGCCGGATATGAATTCAATTGGCAACCCCGGCCGGAGCTCAAACTCAGTTGGAAATGGTTGGATGCCTTGTATGTCAATAACCGGAATGCTGCAAACTACTTCAACGTATACCGCAATAGTTTTCAACGTTTGGAAGAATTGGCTCAGCTCTATCCAAGACCCCAATACTTTGATGAGGACAATCGCCTATCGATCCCCGAGGGAGCCTCAAGTTTTATTTCCGATGTTCTTGGTGGTATCAATCCAATCGATCCAGATTCAGAAGATTATCGAGACCTCAACAATATTGCAGAACGGCGCAATCGCCTTTCTGCCAATAATTTAATCTTAGGAAGTAATTTCAACTTTTTCTATTCTACCAAACAAAACCTTTTGGATGAAAACTTTTGGCAAGCTCAGATTAAAACCGAACTGGTAGGCAGCTTCCTAAACTGGGGACTGCAACGCTTCGATGCCGATCGAAATATCGATGGAGAATTTGTGATTGATGGAGTAGTTCCCTCCCGATACGCCAAGGCGGAAGTCAACTATATTCGTCATTTGCGATTGGGAAAAACCATATGGGCTTTCCGTGCATTTGGGGGATTAGCTCTTCCGCTGGGAGATGCCAATTCGGTTCCCTTTGCCCGTTCTTTTTTTACAGGAGGATCGAACGAAAATCGCGGATGGAAGGTGTATCAGTTGGGGCCCGGAAGTTCCAATAACAATAACGAATTCAATGAAGCCAACATGAAACTGGCCTTTAATGCCGAGTGCCGTTTCGATTTATTTGGTAAACTTAAAGGGGCCTTGTTTGCCGACTTGAGCAATATTTGGAACGTCCAAGACAATGTAACCGATCCGCGTATGCGTTTTGATGGTTGGCGGGATCTAGATGAACTAGCCTTAGCTACAGGCTTCGGACTGCGGTATGATTTTGACTTTTTTGTTTTCCGATTAGACACCGGCTTTAAAACCTATAATCCGGTCTATGCTCCAAGTCAAAGATGGGGAACTGACTTTGAACTCAAAAAGGCTGTTTTTAATATCGGAATTAATTATCCCTTTTAAGATAATCGTTTAATTTTGCCCAAAACCAAATGGATGAATACAAACTTTCCCGCCGGAGTTATTACCGGCACTCAAGTGCAAGAGGTATTTCAACTGGCTAAAGAAAAAGCTTTTGCATTGCCCGCAGTAAATGTTACTGGAAACAACACCATTAATGCCGTATTGGAAACGGCTGCAGAACTTAATAGTCCTGTCATTGTTCAATTTTCCAACGGAGGATCTCAATTCAATGCTGGAAAAGGTCTCTCAAACGAAAACCAAAGTGCTGCAATCGCTGGAGGTATTGCTGGTGCACATCACGTACACCAACTCGCACAGGCCTATGGAGCCCGAGTAATTCTGCATACAGACCACTGTGCAAAAAATCTTTTACCTTGGATCGACGGACTTTTAGAGGCTTCTGAAGCGCATTTTAAAGCAACTGGAAAACCGCTTTACAGTTCACATATGATCGATCTTTCCGAAGAACCACTCGAAGAAAACATCGCCCTTTGTAAAACTTATTTGCAACGGATGGAAAAAATGGGAATGACACTCGAAATCGAATTGGGAATTACCGGAGGAGAAGAAGACGGCGTGGATAATTCTGATGTAGACGTTTCTAAACTCTATACCCAGCCGGAAGAAGTGGCCTATGCCTTTGAAGAATTGCGACAAGTTTCGGATCAATTTACCGTAGCTGCTGCCTTTGGAAATGTACACGGAGTTTACAAACCCGGAAACGTAGTTTTAACTCCTAAAATTTTGAAAAATTCACAAGAATTTATCGAGAAAAAATACAATTTAGAACACAATCCTGTCGACTTTGTTTTCCATGGGGGGTCTGGGTCTTCTTTAGAAGAAATTAGAGAGTCCATTGGTTATGGAGTTATTAAAATGAACATCGATACCGATCTTCAATTTGCGTTCACTTCCGGAATTCGCGACTATATGCTCGACAAACAAGAGTATCTAAAAACTCAAATTGGAAATCCTGAAGGGCCTGAAGTTCCCAATAAAAAGTTCTACGATCCCAGAAAGTGGCTACGTTTAGGTGAAGAGACATTTAAATCTCGACTCAAACAAGCTTTTGAGGACCTCAACAACGTGGACACCTTAAACTAAATTTTATACATTTAATTTAAAATTCATTTAAATGTCTTGGTTTAAGCGAAGTGAAAAGGGGATTCAAACCCGAACAGAAGAAAAAAAAGACACCCCGATAGGACTATGGTATAAAACCCCAACCGGTAAAATTATTGAAACACAAGAATTAGCCGATAATTTTTATGTTTCTCCGGAAGACGACTATCACGTTCATATTGGGAGTCAGGAATATTTCCAAATTCTTTTTGACGAAAATCAATTCGAAGAATTAGATGCCTCCTTAGAGGCTAAAGATTTCCTGAAGTTTGAAGACACCAAAAAATACAAGGACCGTATTAAAGCTGCTCAAAAAAAATCGGGTTTAAAAGATGCCATCCGGGTAGCAGTGGGGCCCTCCAAAGGAAAAAATCTGGTGGTTGCCTGTATGGATTTTCAATTTATCGGGGGCTCGATGGGGTCTGTAGTTGGGGAAAAGATCGCTCGTGCGGTAGACTACTGTATTGCTCATAATCTTCCACTATTGATCATCTCAAAATCGGGAGGGGCGCGTATGATGGAATCGGCGACCTCCCTGGTGCAAATGGCCAAAACATCAGCCAAACTGAATGCCTTAAGCCAAGCCGGTTTGCCTTACATCTCTCTTTGTACCGATCCCACCACAGGAGGAACGACAGCTTCATTCGCAATGCTTGGAGATATCAATATTGCCGAACCCAACGCCTTAATTGCTTTTGCAGGGCCTCGTGTCGTGCGTGACACGACGGGTAAAGATCTTCCCGAAGGATTTCAGCGCAGTGAATTTTTGAAAGAAAAGGGGTTTTTAGACTTTATTGTCCATCGAAAAGAACTTAAAAATCAGATCAATTTGTATTTGGATTTAATTCTAAATCAGGAGATTCGCTAATTCTTCCAACACACTCCAATTAATTTAGCTATCTTTGCCCCACTCTAAATGAGTGTACATAAAAATCATTTTAATAATATTGGCATGTATTTATCCAAAGAAGTAAAAGAAAAAATTTTTAAAAAACACGGGAAATCAGAAAAAGACACCGGAACCCCCGAAGGTCAAATTGCTTTGTTTTCCCACCGCATCGAACACTTATCCAACCACCTAAAATCCAATAAAAAGGACTTTAACACAGAACGCTCACTTGTGCGTTTGGTTGGGAAAAGACGTAATCTTTTAGATTATTTAAAAGCGAAAGATATTGAGCGCTACCGCGCCATTGTCAAAGAGCTAGGCTTACGCAAATAAGAGCACTCTGGAATATTGTTCCTGAACCCTTAAGTTTTTCATAGGTTGCCGCAACACACAACATTTAGGTTAACCCTTAATGAAAAACATGACACTAAAATCATTTACACAAGAAATCCATCTTGAAGATGGTCGGACCATTACGCTTGAAACCGGCAAACTAGCTAAACAAGCAGACGGTTCAGTGGTTGTTCGTATGGGCGACTGTATGTTGTTGGCAACCGCAGTATCTGCCCGCCAAGCGTCGCCCGTAGACTTTTTACCCCTGACAGTAGACTACAGAGAAAAGTTTGCTGCGGCAGGGCGTTTCCCTGGAGGCTTCTTTAAACGAGAAGCGCGCCCCAGCAATGAAGAAATTTTAACCATGCGTTTGGTGGATCGAGTACTTCGTCCTCTATTCCCCAAAGATTATCACGCAGAAACACAAATCATGTTACAGTTGATGTCTCATGACGAAAATGTGATGCCGGATGCATTGGCAGGTCTTGCTGCCTCTGCCGCTATCCAACTTTCTGATATTCCCTTCGAGACGCCGATCTCTGAAGCTCGTGTGGCAAGAGTAGATGGCCAATTGGTGATTAATCCAAGTAAAGCCCAATTGGAACTTTCTGATATCGATATCATGATTGGAGCAAGTGCCGATTCTGTGGCCATGGTCGAAGGAGAATTCGATGAGGTCTCAGAAGCAGAAATGGTGGAAGCCATAAAGTTTGGACATGAAGCTATTAAAAAACAGATTGAAGCCCAGGTGGCTTTAGCTCAGCAGGTAGGCGTTAAAGAAACACGCGAATACGAAGAAGAACGCAACGATGAGGAGCTGGAGACTAAAATCATGGATTTGGCCTATCAATCTTGCTACGATATTGCAAAATCTGCCAGTTCTAAAGGTGAACGCTCGGAAAAATTCAGTGCCCTTAAAGAAGAAATTAAAGAACCCTACAGCGAAGAAGAATTAGAAGAATTTGGAGACTTAATCTCTAAGTACTTTGGCAAAGCACAAAAGAAAGCGGTACGCGATTTGGTCCTGCAAGAAGGAATTCGTTTGGACGGTCGTGCTACGGACGAAATTCGTCCGATCTGGTGTGAGGTCAATTATCTGCCCTCAACACATGGTTCAGCTATTTTTACTCGGGGGGAAACACAGGCTTTAGCCACAACCACCCTGGGAACTTCTCGTGAAGCCAATATTATCGACCTTCCTACCGAACAGGGGGAAGAGAATTTCTACCTCCATTACAACTTCCCTCCTTTCTCTACTGGAGAAGCCCGACCCCTACGCGGAACTTCACGGAGAGAGGTAGGTCATGGAAACTTGGCCCAACGCGCCCTTAAAAAGGTAATGCCTGATGACTGTCCTTACACAGTCCGTGTGGTTTCAGAGGTATTGGAATCCAACGGTTCCTCTTCTATGGCAACCGTATGTGCCGGAACGATGGCTTTAATGGACGCAGGAGTTCAAATTCATTCACCTGTTTCTGGGATTGCCATGGGACTTATCTCGGATGGAGATCAATATGCCGTTTTATCCGATATCCTCGGCGATGAAGATCACTTAGGAGATATGGACTTTAAAGTCACCGGAACTGAAAACGGAATTACGGCATGCCAGATGGATATTAAAATCAAAGGATTATCCTATGAGATTTTGATAGAAGCCTTAGAACAAGCCCGTACAGGTCGTTTACATATCCTCGAAAAGCTGGTGGAAACGATCGATTCTCCGGCAGAGCAAGTGAAGCCACATGCGCCAAAGATGGTCAAAATCACCATCCCGAACGACTTTATCGGAGCCGTGATTGGACCTTCCGGAAAAGTCATTCAGGAAATGCAAAAAGAAACCGGTACGACTATAGTCATTGAAGAGGAGGGCGATGTAGGAGTCGTGGAGATCCTTGGCGTAGAACAGGAAATGATCGACGCTGTGATTCAACGAATCGAAAATATCACTTTTGTTCCTCAGGTAGACGAAACCTATGAAGTTAAAGTGATCAAATTACTGGATTTCGGAGCGGTTGTGGAGTTTGTTCCTGGGAATGAAACCCTTTTACACATCTCTGAAATTGCATGGGAACGTATTGAAAAGGTCACGGATGTCATTAATCTAGGAGATACAGTTGAAGTAAAATATATGGGAATTGATCCCAAAACTCGCAAACAAAAAGTATCCCGAAAAGCACTTTTACCACGTCCGGAACGAAAAAATCGTCCGCAAAGACCAAAAAAGGAATAGTTTTTGATAGAAATTGTGTTTCAACGGGACTGAAAATTATTTAATCGTAAATGAGACAACTTAAAATTACCAAGCAGGTAACCAATCGGGAGACGGCCTCTCTTGATAAGTATCTGCAAGAAATTGGAAAAGTAGACTTAATTACTGCCGAAGAAGAGGTAGAATTGGCACAACGCATCAAAGCAGGAGATCAAATAGCCTTGGAAAAACTCACCAAAGCCAATCTCCGTTTTGTAGTATCGGTTGCCAAGCAATACCAAAATCAAGGATTAACGCTTCCGGATTTGATTAATGAAGGAAATTTGGGCTTAATCAAGGCTGCTCAACGTTTTGATGAAACCCGTGGATTTAAGTTTATTTCCTACGCTGTTTGGTGGATTAGACAATCCATTCTTCAAGCTCTTGCGGAGCAATCCCGTATTGTTCGCTTACCGCTGAATAAAATTGGTTCGATCAATAAGATCAATAAAACCTATGCCTACCTCGAGCAAGCGCACGAACGGGCCCCCTCTGCAGAGGAAATTGCCAAAGAACTGGACATGACGATCAATGATGTCAAAGAATCCTTAAAAAATTCAGGACGTCATTTATCAATGGATGCGCCTTTGGTAGAAGGGGAAGACTCTAACCTTTACGATGTATTGAATACAGAAGAGTCGCCAAATCCCGACAAAACACTCCTTCACGAGTCTTTGAGAACTGAAATCGAAAGAGCTTTAGAAACCCTCACGCCTCGAGAGGCCGATGTGGTGCGTTTATACTTTGGTTTGGCTAATCAGCACGCCATGACCTTAGAGGAAATTGGCGAAACCTTCGACCTGACTCGCGAACGCGTTCGTCAAATCAAAGAAAAAGCTATCCGACGGTTGAAGCACACGTCGCGAAGTAAAATCTTAAAAACCTATTTAGGATAAACCACAAAAAACAACCTCAGGGTTGTTTTTTTTTGATTGCATGTTATGAACAGTCCAATTATAGCTCCCTCCCTTTTAGCCGCAGACTTCGGAAATCTTCAACGCGATTGTGAAATGGTCAACCAAAGTGCGGCCGATTGGTTTCACATCGATATCATGGATGGCGTTTTTGTACCTAATATTTCCTTTGGTATGCCCGTACTCAAAGCCATTCAACAACACGCAACCAAACCCCTAGATGTGCACCTTATGATTGTGGACCCCGATCGATATACCGAAACCTTTGCGCAGCTTGGAGCCTCCATCCTAACGGTTCACTACGAAGCCTGTGCACACTTGCACCGCAGTCTTCAAAACATAAAATCCTTTGGGATGCAAGCCGGTGTGGCACTCAATCCCCATACCCCTGTTTCTCTCTTAGAAGATTTGCTTCCTGAAATAGATTTGGTGTGTTTAATGAGTGTAAATCCCGGGTTTGGAGGACAGTCTTTTATTGAACGGACCTATGCAAAAGTGGAACAATTAAGTGCAATGATCCTCCAACAAAACACCTCGACAAAAATTGAAATTGATGGAGGGGTTAGCTCTGCAAACGCTGCTAAACTAATCGCCGCTGGAGCAGACGTTTTAGTTGCCGGAAGTTTTGTTTTTAGAAGTGAAGATCCCCTAACAACGATCGAACAATTAAAACATATTTAGATTTAATTATTCGACCAAAAAAAAGAGGAGCTTAAAGCTCCCCTTCTTCCGTTTCGTTAAGGCATTTATTTTTGTTTAAACTGTACGCGTCTGTTTTGCGCGCGCCCTTCAGCTGTTTCATCGTTTCCAATCGGATTGGCTTCTCCGAAGCTAACCACTTCTAAGCGTTCTGCAGGAACCCCCAGTTGAATGAGGTAATCCCGAACGGCTTGGGCACGTTGCTGTGAGAGTTTCATGTTATAGGCTTCATCGCCATCGGAGGAGGCATATCCCTCAATGACAAGTATTCCGTTTGGATTTTCGTCTAAAAGAGCTTTGATTTTTTCAAGTGTTTGTCGAGGCTTTTTCCCCATGATCCGGGCACTTTGAGCTGGGAAGTTGATATTGTTTCCAAACTTGTTTAAAGTGCTCATAATTTCATCGGAAAGGGGTGGGCATCCTTGGTTTTCTTCCGTACCTGCTTCCTCTGGGCAATTGTCTTGCTCATCGGGTACTCCATCGCCATCGCCATCGGGCAATGGACACCCATTGTTGGAGGCTGGTCCTGCTTCTTCCGGACATTCGTCAATACCATCGTGTACTTCATCTTCGTCACTATCGGGGCAACCACTCATTTCAGAAGCCCCAGGGACGTCTGGGCACAAATCATCCTTATCGGGAGTTCCGTCGCCATCAGCATCTGGACATCCTTTAAGCTCCACGGGGCCAGGTTCTTCAGGACAATCGTCCTCATTGTCAGGGATGGTATCTTCATCGGTATCCGGGCAACCTTCATATTCTTTTAAGCCGGGTAATTGTGGACATTTATCCTTTTCATCGACAATTCCATCTTTATCTGAATCTTTCGCCCCAAATAAATAGTTCATCCCAACCGAATGATTGAAATGATCGACCCCAAATCGCTCATAAGGATTGTTATAAGTCGATTTAAGCGACAATCGAACTTTATCAGCCAATCGGATATCAAACCCGATCCCCCCGGTCATCATTTGTGAGGTATTTTTCGATAAGAGCACACTGGAATTTGTTTCTTGATCTAAACTGGCATACCCCCATCCCCCGTATAGATAAGGACTGATGGTCTTATCCTGAAGCGGAGCAAATTTTGCAAAAGCGTTTGCAGAGTAAAATGGAAATTCGACATTGTCCAGTCCATCCACCTTTTTAATGAGATTAACGGTCCCCTCTAATCCCAGAGATAGTCCCCCTTTGATCCGTCGTGAAAGACTTAAGGTAGGACCTCCAAGGTTCCAGTGGTCTCCTACATTCAAAAATCCTTCAAAAATTTCTCCTTGGGGCTGGATTTGTCGAGACCCTTTTTCCCCTGCACTAGAAACATCAATAACGGATGCTCCCACGGAAATTTGCCAGGGATAGGTAGAGTTTTGCGCTTGCATGGTGAAGCTGCAAAGTCCTAATACAATCAATGACTTAAGTAATGTATTTCTCATATTGTCGCTTTTGTGCTTAATAATAACTCAAATTACTCGGGTTTATTATATTGCAAATTAATTTATTTATAACAGATACAGTAGAGTAATCCACGGACTTTCGATGAAATTAACAGAATTTGACCTTATGAAATTTAAACCGATGAAATCATTGTGTTTTTTTATCTTTTTTTTAGTTCTACATTGGTCCCTTTTAGGGCAAGATTTAAAACAATCCCCATGGCATATAGTTGCCGACCAGATTGACCCCAACCATTACTACGGGGTTACCCTAGCGAACGGAATGGTGGGGATGGTATCTTCTCCCAATGCTTTACAGGTAAATGAAGTCATTCTCAATGGGGTATATGATTATTATCAAAGAGGGCGGGTCAGTAATATCCTGAAGACCTTTAGTCATATGAATATGCATCTAGAGATCAACAATCGAAGAATTGGTCCGAAAGATGTAAAAGACTATCGACAGACCTTAAATATGAAAGAGGCTGCTTTAGAAACACGATATATAATTCCGCAAAAGGCCCAAGTACGTCAGCAGCTTTTTGCCTTGAGAAATCTCCCTTTTTCAAGTATGGCAATTGTTGAAATTACTGCGCTATCAGATATTAATATTCGACCCATAAATTATATTGAGGCACCAGACCATTTATCGGATGTCCGGAATTATTATGCAGAAATTGACCGTCCTCATGTCTTGATTCCGTTGATGACTTCGGTCGCTAAAAGCCCAGGAAAAAAGACGGTCGCTGCTTCTACCAGCTTTATTTTTCCAGAACCCCACGGAAAAGAACCCAAGATTATTCACGAGGATTGGGACTATAATATGCACTTAATGAAGTTTAATAAAACCTTAAAAAAAGGGGAAACTTACCGGTTTGCTTTAGTAGGGTCTACCTTGGCTTCGGTGCATAACAACGACCCACATAACGAAGCCGAAAGACTCACCCTTTTTGCAAAACTGGAAGGGATCAAACGTTTACTTGAAGGACACCAACAGGCTTGGAGTAAACTTTGGGAACACGACATCCAAATTGAGGGGGATCTAAGATCTCAAAAAGCGGTTCGATCGGCTCTCTATCATTTATATTCCTTTGCGCGGGAGGGAACCGCCTATTCTCTCTCCCCCATGGGACTTTCGGGTTTAGGCTACAACGGTCATGTCTTTTGGGATACTGAATTATGGATGTATCCTCCCCTATTAGTCCTCCAACCCAAAATTGCCAAGTCGCTTTTAGAATATAGATTCCAACGATTAGAAGCAGCTCGAGCTAATGCTTTTGCACACGGCTATGCTGGAGCGATGTTCCCCTGGGAATCCGCTGAAGACGGATCGGAAGACACTCCCATCTGGGCACTTACAGGCCCTTTTCAGCAGCATATAAGTGCTACGGTAGGATGGGCTTTTTGGCAATATTATTGGGTCACCAAAGACCGAGATTGGCTAGAAAGTCGCGGATATCCAGTCCTTAAAGCGGTTGCAGAATTTTGGTGTAGTCGAGTGGAACGCAACGGCCCCAATCAATACGACATTAATAACGTTATTGGAGCCAATGAATGGGAAGAAAATATCGACAACAACGCCTTTACCAACGGGATGGTTAAAACCGTTTTAGAATATGCCAGTTTAGCGGCAGAGGTCCTTCAAGAAGAAGCAGACCCCGACTGGAGACATGTGGCCAAAAACATCCCTATTCTTCAATTTCCCAACGGTATTACCCGTGAAAATGCTACTTATGATGGGGTTACGATTAAGCAAGCGGATGTAAACCTGCTTTCTTATCCACTTAAAGTAATTCAAGACCGAGAGGCCATTCGACGAGATTTGGCCTATTACGAACCGCGATTTTCTGCCGACGGTCCAGCAATGGGACAGGCCATTTTAGCTATTCTACACAGCCGTTTAGGAAATCATAAAAAAGCCTTCCAAGTATTCGAAAAAAGTTACCAACCCAATGAGCTTCCTCCTTTCCAGGTATTGGCCGAAACTGCAGGAGGAACCAATCCATATTTTGCCACAGGAGCGGGAGGAATGTTACAAGCAGTTCTTTTCGGATTTGGAGGGTTGGATATCAATGCAGAAGGTGTTCAACAAAAAACACCTCAACTTCCCAAAGCATGGAAAAGTCTTACTCTTAAAGGAGTAGGAATAAAAAATAACACCTATATCCTTAAACCTTAATTCCAAATCAATGGCCATCAAGTTTTTTTCTTTGAAAGCTGTAATTATCTGTTCAATAGGCCTGCTATTCCTCCAATGCTCGGACCCTGTAAAAACAAATACTATAGAAGTAGACACCCCCGAAAATCTTTACGGCGATCTATTTTATGCGGTTCAGTCCAAAGAGGTTTTTCCGGATAGTAAAACTTTTGTCGATCAAGAACCCAAAGTGGGGGTTTCGGTAATTCGTGAGGCATTTAAAAATTGGGAAGATCGCTCCGAAAAAGGACTTCGGTCATTTGTGGATCAGTATTTTGAACTCCCCAATCCGCAAGTGGATTTTCAGTCAGATACATTAACCATCGAAAATCACATCCGAAATTTATGGGCCTTTCTCAAACGCAACCAAAATACTCCTAAAAGTGGTACACTGATATCGTTGCCCAATCCCTACTTAGTCCCTGGAGGACGTTTTCGTGAAGTTTATTATTGGGACAGCTATTTCACGATGCTGGGCTTGCAACAAGATGGGGAAATTGAAACCATTGAAAATATCGTTGATAATTTTGCTTATTTAATTGAAACGATAGGTTTCATCCCGAATGCCAATCGCACCTATTACAACACACGATCGCAACCCCCGTTTTTTTCTATGATGGTGGGCATCCTTGCCGAAGAAAAAGGCTTTGAGGTCTGGACCCAATACAAAGACGCTCTGGAAAAAGAATACCAATTCTGGATGGATGGAGAAGATCAACTCAAGGATCGGCTTAATCACTACCGACGGATCGTTCGGATGCCCGATGGGAGCGTTCTCAACCGCTATTGGGATGATGCCGACACCCCTCGAGCGGAAAGTTACAAAGAAGACCTTGCCACCGTTCAAAAGGCTTTAGCTCAAGACGCTACCTTGGAGGCCCAGCAAATGTATCGCCACTTGAGAGCTGGTGCCGAATCGGGTTGGGACTATTCCTCTCGATGGATTCGACCCGATAGTTTGGGGAACTATCATTTGAAAAATATCCACACTACAGACATTGTTCCGGCAGACTTAAATGCACTGCTCTATCATTTGGAACAACGCCTGACATTGGTTTATCATATCGAACAAAATCCGGAGAAAAAAGCCTACTATTTTAAACGTGCACAATCACGTTTGAATACCGTCCGTAAATATTTATGGTCGGAGACCCATCATTTTTTTATGGACTATGACACTACTTTAGAAACCCATACCCCGGTAATTTCAGTCGCCGGGATGTACCCTTTAGCCTTTCATATGGGCACCACAAAACAAGCCCTTAAAGCTGCTGAAACCTTTACAGAAGAGTTATTAAAAGAGGGAGGAGTTGTTTCAACACCCAATGAAACCGGTCAGCAATGGGATGCCCCCAACGGTTGGGCTCCGCTTCAATGGATGAGTATTCAGGGCCTGCGACAATACAATCAGTTTGAACTCGCTCAGCAAGTAAAAGACCGCTGGTTAAATCAAAATCGGAATGTATTTATTCAAGAATTAAAACTGGTAGAAAAATATGATGTTATGCATCTGGATCGGCCCGCAGGCGGAGGAGAATATCCCAATCAAGACGGGTTTGGCTGGACCAATGGGGTATTTCAGCGATTAAATGCTGAAAAATAATCGTATATATCATCATTTATCATTGCAATTGAAGGCTATGCGGTTCAAGATAGTGTGTTTCATAACAATACTCTTTTATAAGTCGCTCGCTGCGCAAAGTCCTCCCGTATTGAGTGCTACAGGAGATGAGTGGTATTGTGTCAACACCCAACAGCCCATCGTTTCTTCATTTAATTTTCAAGAAGGAACAGAAAATATTGATGGGGTTTATATTCAGATCAGCGGAGGCTATGAATCTGGTTCCGATCAGCTATTTTTAATTGGAGAGCATCCAAAATTCAGTGCCCAATGGAACGCGACTCAAGCAAAACTCTCCTTAATCCGCCAAGCAGGAGCTACGGTCAGTGAACTAGAATATGAACAATTGGTACAAGATGTAGTTTTCGAATCTTCCAATCCCAACCCGAGTGGTACCCGAATCTTTTCCATTACGGCAGGATCGGCCAATTATTTACCTCTAACAGGACATTATTATGAATTTGTTCCGGACACCAATGTGCTTTGGACCCAAGCCAAAGAAAGAGCAGCAACACGAACTTATTTTGGTCTTCAAGGCTACTTAGCTACCCTTACCCAAGCCGAAGAAGCCAAATTTGCTGGAGAGCTTAGTGCGGGTACTGGCTGGATTGGCGCTACGGACAAAGATGTGGAGGGCAAATGGATTTGGGATACGGGACCCGAAGCGGGACAACTTTTTTGGGATAACGGAACTCCCATTGCTTACTCGTTTTGGAATTCAGGTGAACCCAACAACTCAAATGGGATTGAACATTATGCCCATATTACCGACAATTCGATCGGTATTTTAGGTTCCTGGAACGACTTGCCCAACGAAACATCTACCAGTGGCCCTTATCAGGCCAAAGGTTATATGGTAGAATATGGAGGGATGCCAGGCGAAGCGGATTTGGATATCGCTGTAAGCACCCAACTCCGCATTCCGCAAGTATTAAGCACGACCGCATTCGAAGCCTGTGAGGGAGTACCCGTAGTGCTCACCGCAGCTGGAAATACAGGGGAACCGCTCCGATGGTATGCTCAGGCAGACGATCTCTCGCCCCTTTACGTTGGAAATGTTTTTAGTCCGAATATTACTAGTAGTACCCTCTTTTGGGTGGAAGCGCCAACTGCTAACTGTACTAAGGGTCCCCGACTCCCTGTTCAAGTGAATATCCAATCCCCACCTGAATTGATTAACACTTTGGTGATCCAAGAACAATGCGACAATGACACCTCCAATGACGGAATAGCTGTGTTTAACTTAAACGTGTTTAAGCCTCTTATTTCTGAAAACTATCCCCAAGAAACCTTTCGTTACTTCAGTGATCCTCAAAAAACTCCGGAGAGTGAAATTTTCAATTTAGCTACTTTTGAAAATCAAGCCTTTGAGCAGCGAATTTACGTCAGTGTTTTAAACACTACAGGCTGTGAAAATAATGCCGAAATCGTCCTTAAGGTCGGAGCCAGCACGATCGATGGTAGTTTTAATAAAGTGTTTACCATTTGTGAATCTGTAACCAAAACAACTTCTCCGGGGATCGAATCTTGGGAGGGACAACCCTTTGCACAAATGGCACTCCAACTGATGGTTTCTGATCCAAAATACATGGAACAAAACGTAACACTCAAGTTATACCGCAATGAAAACGATGCCATTTTGCAACGTAATCCACTGGAATACACCAACGCTAATTTCAGTTTTTTAATGGATGAACCTTACGAACAACAAATCTGGGCACGCGTGGATAATTTGAACTTAAATGAGGTCGAGTGTTTGGGAATCAGCCCTATAGGTACCCTCAAAGTAGAAGCGCTTCCCAATTTTGAGCGCTTGGATGCTACGGAAGTTATTTGTTCGAATATTGGCCCCGAAGTGTTGGAAGTCCGTTCGGTCGATAATCGACCCTACACCTACACTTGGTATCTAAATGGTGAACCAATCGTTCCTAATAATCCGTTGGCAACACAAAGGATTGTAGTAGACCGGGAAGGGCTTTATGAAGTGGTTGCCCAGAATACCGAGGGTACCTTATGCGAATCTAGTATACAATTTACGATTAAGGAATCTTCACCTGCCATCTTAGGATTAGAAAATTTGACCGTTACCGATTTACAAGAATCCAACAACACATTACTAATTGATGCTTCAGGGCTTGAAATTGAAGACTACGGATTTTCAATTGATGCTCCGGGCGGTCCTTTTCAACAAGACCTACTCTTTGAGAATATACTTCCAGGAATTCATCGGCTTTATGTGAGCAATACCTCGGGCTGTGGAAATATTTATATAGAGTTTTCAGTTTTGGGATACGATACATTTTTTACGCCAAATCAAGATGGATTTAATGATTATTGGAATGTTCAAGGGATTAACGAAGACTTTCAGCCCGAGACCCTAATTTATATTTTCGATCGCAATGGGGTGTTGCTCCATTCCCTTGACCCCTTAAGTGAAGGCTGGGACGGTACCTATAATGGTAGACCGCTACCGGCAGACGACTATTGGTTTCGAATACAGTTTCAGGATGGACGATTGATCCAAGGACATTTTAGCTTAATTCGAGGATAAGTGTATAAAAAACTCACATTCTTAATCTTATGTTGCTTCCTGAACTCCCTTTGGAGTCAAGAAGATCTGCCATTATACCAAGATTATTTGAGTGAGAACTACTATGTTGTTCATCCGGCTATGCTTGGACACAATCTCACTAAAATCCGAGTAGCTACTGGCTTAAGAAAACAGTGGTTGAATCAAAAAAAATCTCCGACTACCCAACTGTTAAGTTTAGAGTATAATCCCAATCCTAAAAATGGGTTGGGCTTGTTGGTCTACAACGATTCCAACGGGTACAATTCCCTTCAAGCTACCTATGTCACCTACAGCTACCGGATCTACTTCAACAATGAATTCTGGAATACTCGAAGGAGTTACCCCACCAAAAACGACAATATTAACGAATTACGCTTTGGGATCAGTGCCGGGCGCATCAACCGGCAATGGAACCGCAGTCATATCGATCCCAGACTTTACGACCCCTTAATCGGAATTGATCGGCCCAATTTTAACGACTTTCTGACCTTTGATGTAGGAATGGCCTATTTAACTACGCGCTTTTCCATTCAAGCCACGGTAAAAAACCTGGCCTTTAGCCCGATGAAAAGTAACCCCTACCAAGATTTAGAGTTGAGTCGTTCGATAAATTTTAGACGCTATCTCTTGGGTGTTCAATATGAATTTTACACCTTGGATGGGTGGAATTTTGAACCTTCTATTTTATTTCAACACAGCCAACAAAACCACCAAAACCTCCTTGATCTCAACTTTAAAGTTTTTCGAATATTAGGCAATGGAAGGCTTTGGGGCGGATTTTCTTATCGTCGAAATGATATTGGCACTCCCTATTCGGTCGGGGAAAATGCTCAAAGTCAGTCCTTTCAACAATGGGCTCCTATTTTAGGATTAAACCTCAGAAATTGGTCGTTCACATATTTTATGTGTAATACCATTGGAGAGATCGCTTTCCTCCCTCCTGGAATCCATACGCTGCAGTTGGCCTTTGTTCTCTAAAGGATAATTCCACTAAATAAACAAAATAATAAGGGTCAGGATCATCCCCGCAAGACTGAAGTATAAACCTTTTTTAAAGATAGACGTTTGGGGTAAAAACATCCAAAAAGAGGATCCTACAAAAAACAATAAAGACAACCCAAAACTGATATTCAGCCAATAGATGGGGCTTTTGGTGGTCGCCTTATGGAGTTTGGTCATTTTCTCGAGCAAGAAAGGCAGTTTCATTTGAGTATATTGGGCTTTCCCTGTAGCTTTATTATAGCTTCCCTCTGAATTAAAATAAACCCAATCGCCTTCCGAACGTTCAATTGAAAGATCGCTTATATTAAGGGCTTTGCTCAGCTCCGCTTCATCCAAAAGTGGCGCTACCTCAACCAAAACTGTCGTAGGACGTTTAAATGTATCCCCTTTACGGAAGATTAATACAATTCCGCTAATGGCATAAACTGCCATAACCCCGGCTAAGAAAAAACCGAGGTAACGGTGGAAAATTCGCATATAAAAATTCGTGTCTTTCTTCACCAATTTTTAATTAATAGGGTTTAAGCGGCGTTTTGCTTCTTAATCAAATTTAAAGCAGAACCTTCTTTAAACCATTCGATTTGCTGGGCATTATAAGTATGTTCTGCGATGACGGTATCCGTGGTCCCATTAGCGTGAGTTACCTCAATCGTCAAAGGTTTCCCGGGTGCAAATGCCTCTAGGTCGGTAAAACTGAAAGTGTCGTCTTCCTGAATTAAGTCATAATCGGATTCATTCTGGAAGGTAATTCCAAGCATGCCTTGCTTTTTGAGGTTGGTTTCATGGATCCGAGCAAAAGATTTTACCAAAACCACACGAACCCCTAAATGACGTGGTTCCATGGCTGCGTGTTCGCGAGAAGAGCCCTCTCCATAGTTGTGGTCTCCTACCACTATTGTTGGGATTCCGGCAGCTTTATAGGCCCGTTGAACATCCGGTACACCCCCATATTCGCCGCTCAATTGGTTTTTAACAAAGTTGGTCTTCTGGTTAAAAGCATTGACCGCACCAATGAGACAGTTGTTAGAAATATTGTCTAAATGCCCTCTAAATCGCAACCAAGGTCCTGCCATGGAAATGTGGTCGGTCGTACATTTTCCATGCGCCTTAATCAATAGTTTTGCACCGTTGATGTTTTGCCCATCCCAGGGGGCAAATGGAGTTAATAGTTGTAAGCGTTCAGATGTTTCCTTGACTACCACTTCTACTCCCGACCCATCTTCTTGAGGGGCCAAGTAACCGTTTTCTTCTACGGCAAAGCCTTTGGGAGGAAGTTCCATTCCTTGAGGGGCTTCAAGCATGACCTCGTCTCCGTCTTGATTGATCAAAGTATCCGTCATCGGGTTAAAATCCAAACGCCCTGAAATAGCCACAGCAGCCACCATTTCAGGAGAAGCAACAAAGGCATGGGTATTCGGGTTTCCATCAGCTCGTTTCGAAAAGTTTCGGTTAAACGAATGAATGATAGAATTCTTCTCTTGTTTGTCGGCACCTTCACGATCCCATTGTCCGATACATGGACCACAGGCGTTGGTGAATATTTTGGCATTTAAATCTTCAAATATTCCTAAAAGTCCGTCTCTTTCAGCCGTGTAACGTACTTGCTCGGAGCCAGGGTTAATTCCAAATTCAGCTTTAGTGACCAATTTTTTATCTACGGCTTGCTTGGCAATCGATGCTGCGCGAGACAGGTCTTCGTAGGAAGAGTTTGTACAAGATCCGATAAGTCCCCATTCCACTTGTATGGGCCAATCGTTTTCTTTGGCTTTGGCCCTCATTTGATCGACTGGGGTAGCCAAATCGGGCGTAAAGGGCCCGTTCAGATGCGGTCGTAATGTGCTCAGGTCAATTTCTATCACTTGATCGAAATACTGCTCTGGTTGAGCATACACTTCGGGGTCTGCTGTGAGGTGTTGACGAACGCTGTTTGCTGCATCGGCCACATCATTTCGTCCGGTAGAGCGTAAATAACGTTCCATAGATTCATCGTAGCCAAAGGTAGAGGTCGTGGCTCCTACCTCGGCACCCATATTACAGATGGTTCCTTTACCTGTACAGGACATGGCTGTAGCACCTTCTCCAAAGTATTCTATAATCGCTCCGGTTCCCCCTTTTACCGTCAGAATCCCAGCCACTTTTAGGATTACATCTTTTGGGGCGGTCCATCCATTCAACTTTCCAGTGAGTTTTACGCCAATAAGTTTCGGGAATTTAAGTTCCCAAGGCATTCCGGCCATCACATCGACTGCATCTGCACCTCCCACACCAATCGCCAACATTCCTAGACCTCCCGCATTAACCGTATGAGAATCAGTTCCGATCATCATCCCACCCGGGAAGGCATAATTTTCAAGAACTACCTGATGAATAATTCCAGCACCCGGTTTCCAAAACCCGATGCCGTATTTGTTTGAAACAGACTCTAAAAAGTTAAATACCTCTGCCGAGGTGGCATTGGCGGACTTCAAGTCTACTGCTGCTCCTTCTTTGGCTTGAATCAAATGATCGCAATGTACTGTTGTTGGGACAGCCACTTTAGGTTTCCCGGCTTGCATAAATTGTAAAAGAGCCATCTGAGCAGTAGCATCTTGACATGCAATTCGGTCGGGTGCAAAATCTACATAGTCTATCCCACGCCCATATGGAGCTGGCGGTAAATTATTCCACAAATGATTGTACAATATTTTTTCCGAAGCTGTGAGCGGTTTTCCGAGTAAATCACGAGCTGCTTGAACATTCCCTTCGAGTTGGGAATATACTTTATTAATCATTTCGATGTCAAAAGCCATAATATATGTTTAAATTCTACCCAAAATAACGAAAAACCCCCCAGATTATTTCGCTTATACACATAGGTTTTTATGATAAACCTATCAATTTGTGGTATCCCTATCTAGAGAAAGTTTATTTTTTCAAATTCCAATATAAATACTTCAGTAACTGAAAATCTAGAGCTTAAAACACAAATAACCATCGCAATGGATGGCTATTTGTGTGAGATAAAATCTTTTACCAGAAAAAGGCATAAAGACCGGCTAATACAATCATTAATGCAAAAGAACCGATGTTAAACACTGCAGAAGTATCGAATATTCCTTTTCCAAGAGGGATACCCTTGGGATCGTCTTGGTCTTTGTTCTCCCGAAGACTGACGACGGCAATCACAATCATGGATAGTATAGCAGTAAGTCCCATTTGATCCAAAAAGGGTAGGGTCGGAAAGAGCCCTTCCATCGCTGAACCAGCCATCCATCCTTTGGGTCCCACTTTAAAGAACAGAGCAATCGGGATAGAAGCCAAAGCGCCGTAGATAGCTCCTTTGTTGGAAGTTTTTTTCCAGAACAAGCCCAATACAAAAACAGCTAAGATTCCAGGACTGACCACTCCGGTGTATTCCTGAATGAATTGGAATGCCTGATCGATACCTCCCAAAAGCGGTGCCATAATCGTCGCGATAATTAAGGCGACAAAGGCCGAAATACGCCCCACATTCACGGTTTGCTTTTCATCGGCATTGGGGTTGATGAGCTGCTTATAGATATCCATTGTAAAGATGGTTGCAGTCGAATTTAGCATAGACGCTAAAGAAGAAACGATGGCAGCCGCCAAGGCAGCAATCGCAATTCCCTTCAATCCGGAAGGCAAAAATTGCATCAACCAAGGATAAGCTTTGTCTGCAGCACCTGCGGTAGGCATATTTGACATCCCAGACTCTCCCAATGAACCTAAAAGACTCGGATCATTGACAATTACATAGGCCGCTATACCAGGGATAACTACAATTAAAGGAATAATCATTTTTAGTCCTGCTGCAAATAAGATTCCCTTTTGAGATTCTTCTAAAGATTTGGCAGCTAAAGTTCTTTGGATGATGTACTGATTAAAGCCCCAATAGTAAAGATTAGCAATCCACATTCCACCAATAAGCACTCCAATCCCGGGGAGGTTCATATATTCAGGATTACTTTTTTCAAGGATCATATCAAATTTTTCGGGTACCGCCTGATATATTGCACTGAGTCCTTCCAAAAAGCCTTCACCTCCAGAGACCGTGTTGAGTGCCAAATAGGTCGTTACTAATCCTCCGAGTACCAACACCACTACCTGAATAATATCGGTCCAAGCCACTGCAGAAAGTCCGCCATAAAGCGAATAAGCAGCTGCAAATGCGGCTAACCCAATAACTCCGGTAAGCATGTCGATTCCTAGAATGGTCTGCAAGGCTAAACCTCCTAGATACATGACAGAGGCAAGGTTCACAAAAACGTATAAACCGATCCAAAAAACGGCTAATATAGTTTTCAGCTGGCTCGAAAATCGCTTTTCAACAAATTCTGGAATGGTGTAGAGTTTCTTTTCAATAAATATGGGTAAGAAAAATTTTCCAACAATAATAAGTGTTAGCGCGGCCATCCATTCGTATGTGGCAATAGCCAAGCCACCTGCGAAGCCCGAACCGGACATACCTATAAACTGTTCGGCGGAAATATTTGCGGCAATTAAAGAGGCTCCAATTGCCCACCAAGGAAGGGATTTACTGGCCAAAAAATAATCTTCTGCACTCTTGGTTTCCCCTTTTTTGCTCCGGGAAACCCATAACCCCACTCCTAAAATGACAACGGCATAAAGGGCAAAGACAGTGTAGTCCAGAGTAGTAAAACTAGTATTCATTTGATTTGTTTGTTAATGGAAACGTGGAGTGTACTGCGGACAGTCAAAATTCTACATTTCGTTGGTTTCACCTGCAAAATAGAAAATTTTCGAGAACCTAAACATGGATCATCAAACCTAAATAAGAATTAAACCCTCTTGGATTTTAGTTAAAAAATGAAAACACCTAAATTTGTTGCGGAATTATTAAAAAAAATAAAACACTCCGTGTTTTGTTTTGGGTGTTTATGAAAATTGAAAAGGAAAATTTGTTTCGATCTGTTGCGCTTCTATTGTTGTGTGTCATGATTGCACAGCCTCTGATCGATTTTAGTGAAATTTTTCAAGATCAGGTTACCTATGCTTGGGAAATTGACTGGAATACCGACACTGATGATGAAGAAGAAAAAGAGGAAACAAAGCATCAACCCCCTTTCAAAAACGGGATGAATAAAAGTTTGCGAATCGCTAAAAACCAATCCCACTTAATTCCACACAAACGAGTCGATAATCTCGCTGCTGAGATTTTCCTTCCCCCACCGGAACAGCTTTCATCCCTATAAAGTCCCAATCTCCTTTAAAATCTGCAACCGCCATACGGATGGGTTGCTCAATTGCTATTTAACATTTAAAACATGAATATTTTTAAACATATCAAATCAGATTTACCGGCAAGTATTGTTGTCTTTTTCGTTGCACTTCCTCTTTGTTTGGGAATTGCTCTTGCTAGTGGAGCCCCTTTATTTTCGGGTTTAATCGCCGGAATTGTCGGTGGAATTGTCGTAGGGTCTTTAAGTGGCTCTCATGTGGGCGTTAGTGGCCCGGCAGCTGGCTTAGCTGCTATTGTTCTAACCGCTATTGGAACCCTTGGAGGTTTCGAAAACTTTTTAGTGGCGGTAGTGTTAGGAGGACTTATTCAATTGTTATTTGGTCTTTTAGGGGCCGGTATTATCGGTTACTACTTTCCATCATCAGTAATTAAGGGAATGCTTACAGGGATCGGTATTATCATCATCATCAAACAGGTTCCCTATTTTTTCGGGTACCAGGCCCCGTTAGCTGCGGAACTGTCGCGCAATGAAACCGGAATTTTGAGTCGCCTGAATTACATCAGTCCGGGCTCCACTTTAATTGCCTGTATAGGTATGGTTATCTTATTGCTTTGGGAAAATGTGTTGGCTAAAAAAAGTAGAATCTTTCAACTGATTCAGGGACCTTTGGTGGCGGTGATTGTGGGGGTCGTTTATGCCATCTCAACCCAAGGAAATTCCTTTTGGGGAATCTCTGCCGAAGACTTAGTGAGTGTACCGGTTCCTGAAAACCTCTCCTCCTTTGCCTCTAAGTTTACTTTTCCCAACTTTGCTGTTATTGGGAGTCCTCAAATTTGGGTCACTGCATTTACGATTGCTCTTGTCGCAAGTTTGGAAACGCTTCTTTGTGTGGAAGCCACAGACAAGCTCGATCCTGAAAAAAGAGTGACCCCAACCAATCGGGAGTTGGTCGCCCAAGGAACCGGAAATGTACTCTCCGGCTTAATCGGGGGGCTTCCCATCACGCAGGTGATCGTTCGCAGTTCTGCCAATATTCAATCCGGCGGAAAAACCAAGCTTTCAGCCATTATCCACGGCTTTTTTCTATTGATTTCTGTGATGACCATCCCGGTAGTGCTCAATAAAATTCCGCTATCGGTATTGGCATCCATCCTATTCATCGTAGGCTATAAATTGGCGAA
>JBMYNJ010000004.1:0-40328 GCA_049598145.1 Flavobacteriaceae bacterium
GATGGTAGCCGGTGTTATTTTGTTGATCATTCTATTGGCTCTTGGCCCTTTAACCTCCAATATTCCGGCAGCAGTTCTGGCAGGGATATTGGTTACTGTTGGCATCGGGGTCATGGATTTTAAAGGTTTACGCGCGATCTCCAAAATCCCCAGAGAAGAAGTCATTGTGATGCTTGTCGTCCTGATTCTTGCAGTGGTCTGGAATTTAGTGTATGCTGTAGGGGTAGGGCTTATTTTAGCCTCCTTGTTTTTTATGAAAAAAATGGGGGACATCACTCATGCGAATTCTCAAGTGACCCCAGTAAAAAAGGAAAAAGCCTGGGCCGATGAAAAAGGGCTCTCCCCGGCTTTCTTGGAGGAAGTATTCATTAAACACATCAATGGGCCATTATTTTTTGGATTTACCAGTGAATTTTTAAGCCTTTCCAAACAAATTCCGGCTTCAGCCCATGTGGTAATGTTACGGATGAGTCGGGTGCCCTACATCGATCAGTCCGGACTCTATGCTTTGGAAGATGTTTTGATAGAATTAAAACAAAAAAATATTACTCCGCTCTTGGTAGGAACTCAATCCCAGCCCGAATATCTGATGCGAAGTATTGGCTTGATGGAAGATCTTATTCCAGAAGCACATATCTTTAAGTCGTTTAACGAATGTAAAGCCTGGATTAAGCAGCATCAAAAGCGGTTTCTGGGCCCCGAAGAGTATGGCCAAACGAGATAAAGTTTGTTCGGAATGCCAAAAGATGCCAGAGGAAATGTTTCGGATTTGGCCCAATCCGCAAAAGGAATGGATATTTGTTTGCAAGAGCTGTCTGTTACATCTGAAAGCGGGGAATCCCAACTATCGTTACGGGGGCACTTGGAAAAGGAACAAACGAAGATAGATGCACTGGATTTCAGGAATCGGTTTGGGGTTAATTTGGATAACCCTTTTGGGGATTATTCCTTGGTGGGTGGCTGGTGAAAAGCGACGGCGTTTCCGTCAAAAACAAGCGTATGCCCAAAAAAAAGGAGTAGAGATCCACGAATTAATGCCCAATCGATCCAAAGTTTCCCGCACAACAAGAAAACGTGTTTTGCACCGAGACGAGTATCGCTGTCAAAAGTGTGGGAGCTCTAAAAACTTAACGATCGATCATATTTTGCCTCGAGCCGAGGGCGGTGGGAATGAGATGAAAAATTTGCAAACCTTGTGCCAGCAATGCAATTGGGCTAAAGGCAGTTCTTTTTGATTTTCAGGAAAGAAAGGTTTTATAAGCCGTCTTAAAGCCCATCACCCACCAATTGTGTTCCTGATAAAAATTGATCATTTTTTGATGAAGATCTTCAGGAACCCTTTCGGATATTAAAATGAGACCTGCTTTTTTTTCAAACTTTTCTCGAAAGATGTGCAAGGCAGCGGCCATAGAGGGCGTTTGTCTTTTACAATCATAAAGGAGGTCGTAAGCTTCCAAATGAAGTCGTCTAAAAAGCTGCTTATAGTCCCTATCCCTCACGTTTTAATCTATAAATTATGAAAATATCTCCCCCTCAATAACAAAAATAACGTTCCCTACTTTTTAGGGCAGGGAGCGTTATACAATCAACTAAACAAACAAAATATAATTAACGAAAATACAATCTGATTGATTACTATATATCAATTTTAAAACAACGCTATATTAAATTTGAGTAAAGCTTTCAGGGAGTTTTGCTTTCTAATTGTTTTTGATATTCTTCAAGGGCGGGTTTTAGGGTACTTTCCGGAAGTTCTTGAATTTTTAAATACATTAAAGCATCGATAGCATCGTTGAACAGCGGATCTCTATTGAAACTGATTACCCGTGCATTTTGTTTGACGTATTTTTTAATTAGCACCGGGATTCGAAGACTTTCAGGCTCAATCTCTTGAATGATTTTGTCTAAAAATTGCAAATCCAGTGAGGGTTGGTTTAACAGTTCTAAGTCCTGTTCGGTCAAGTTAATTTTTACCTTTTTCTTGGGTTTAATGTATTGAGCTACAGCTGCATCATAGTAATGAGATCGCATATAGTCGATGAGCATTGATTTGGAAAAATTCGTGAATGTATTGCTGATACTTACACCACCCATCAGGTATTTATATGCCGGGAACTTAAGCGTCACCAATGCAATTCCTTTCCAGAGCAAGTATAGTGGCATGGGCCTGAGTTGGTATTCTTTAATGACAAAGGCTCTTCCCATTTCGATGGTTTCCGAAAGCATAGGTGCCAGTACTGCATCGAATTGAAATAGAGAAGTCACATACAATCTTTGAGGTGTAACCAATTTTTCGAGTTCTTTACCAAAACCCATCCGATAGGCCCCTACGAGCGTTCTTACTTTGTTGTCCCAAAGAATTAAATGCCGATAGTGTGGGTCCCATGCATCTAAGTCCAAAGATTTTAAAGTTCCCTCCCCAATCGACCGAAAGGTGATTTCACGTAATCGACCGATTTCTTGTAATAGGTTTGGAATTTGGCCGGCAGGAGCCAAGAATATATGATAGTCCCGATGCGTGAAGAGCAATGATTGAGAATGGCTTAAGTCTTCTATTTCAGCTTGTAGCAAATGAGTCGGAACGGGCGCAATGATCGGTTTTGTTTTCCTTGGGATTCGGAGCGTCTTGGGGACGCGTACCTTTATCTTCCGGGCCTCAAAAGAGCGCGATAATAAAAATGTTCTTGCTCGAATAAATTCGGTAAACAATTCAGGGGAATTCTCAAGTTGCTGATAATCTTTAAAACCAATTGGATTTCCGACACGCAACTCAATTTTTCGAAACCTTTGGGTAAAAATTTCGGAGGCTAATTTGGCCGTCCGAAAGAAATCCCCCCACCGGCTCATACGATAAAACAAAGGGGAATTTTTAGCGTGAAAATAGACAGGAACAATTGGGACTTTTTGTTTTTGAAGGAGCTTCATAAGCCCAGGTTTCCAAGGGGCATCGATCGGATAATGCGATTGAGGATGTAATTTAGAAGCGACTTCTCCAGCGGGAAAAACCACCAAACTTTTGCCTGTTTTTAAGTGTTCCAGTAGGGCTCGAGTCCCTGTGATATTTTTGGGTTGAGAAACTTTATGTTCAAAAGGATCAATTGGAATGATGTGAGGTTTAAAGGGTTCAATTTCTTGGAGTAAAAAATTGGCTATAATTTTAAAATCAGGGCGAAGATTCAACATGAGTTGCATTAAGAGCAAGCCGTCAATAAATCCCAGCGGATGATTGGCCAACACTACAAAAGGCCCTTTTTTGGGAAAACGATTCAGATGAGCTTCAGGCAGATGAGACTGAATCTCCAAGTCCTTTAATATTCCCTCAATATAAGATTCAGCATTGTTGTTTCGATGTTTTTGGTGGAGGCGCTTCACTAAGAGAAGGCCACTGATTTGAAAATACATTCGGGTGATAATCGTTCCAAGGAGACCATATTTCCTTAAACCAAGAGTTTTTGTGAGTCGATCAATTGAAAATAAATCCATAGGTAATGAGGCGTTGGGAATTCAGGCACAAAAATTTGAGAAATATAGCATCAAATATATTCCCCTGGTTTTAACTGGACTTTAACCCTCTGTTGGGGAAACTTTAACAAAAGGTGAATTAATTTTACTATGCTTAATAAGCTTTCTCATTTTGTTTTTATTCTGATTGGAAGGCCTGTCTTTGTAAATTGTGGTGGTAGTGATTCAAAATTGACGGGCTTTCCTTTTTTTATTGAGAAATATCGTAGTCTTTTCCCCAGTTGGGTTGTTCCAAAATATTAAAGATATATTTCAGCGTGAGTTCACTTCCAGCCTCTATGGGGGTCAGGGTCACCAAACGAACGTGTTTAATAGCACCCATGTCCTCATCTTGAGTAGCCAATACAGCTTTGCAGTTCGGAATTTCGTGATGATTGATAAAGGCCCCTAAAGGCAGTCGAATATGTTTATCCGGAAATCGGTTGTCATGAATATGAGACATGCCCAAATCTGTTCCCTCAGGAATATTTTGTGTGGCGAAAAGTCCCAAACCATCAATCTTACTGGGTTTAATCGTAAGAAATTCGGGCAGGGGTCTCCAGTTGTCTATTGAAATATTCATCGTGTCTCGAAATTAATCATTTCTCTAAAAAAATGATCGGATTTTGCCTTTTCAAATTTTTTTGAAGCTCATTTTAAAGTGGTTTAGAAAATTCGTTAGGATTGATACTTTCGCATGAGTCCTTCTTGTGTTACGGAAGCCACTAAATTTCCATCTTTGGCAAAGACATTTCCGCGGGTAAATCCTCGGGCATTGGTGGCACTGGGACTATCGGTGACATAGAGCAACCAATCGTCTATTTTGAAAGGTCGATGAAACCAAATGGCGTGGTCAATACTGGCATAGAACACCTTGGATTGCAGCATTTCTTTTCTGTGTGGAAGAGTGGCAGTAATGAGCAAGCCATAATCCGAAGCAAAGGCGAGCAACTGTTGTTGCTGGGCAAGACTCACCTGAATTTGTTCTTTGGTTTTAAACCAAGTATGGCTAATCGCTGGGCTTGAATGAGTGTTTAGGTAAATGGCTTTATCTACGGGTCTAAATTCAAACACTTGAGGATGAGAACGCATCAACCGCTCATAGCGATCGGGGTCTAAAGCTTTGAGTTTTTCCGCTTGTTGTAAATCGGTGAGTAACAAATTTGGAGTTAAAACATTTGGGATAGAGCTTTGATGCTCCACTCCTGTTTCTTCCTTTTGAAACGAAGCCGCCATAATAAAAATGGCCTTCCCCTCTTGGGACGCTACGACTCTTCGGGTCGTAAAGCTTTTACCGTCGCGGATACATTCTACCTGATATTCAATGGGGATATCAATCCGTCCGCCGAGAATAAAATACCCGTGCATGGAATGAGCGATGCGGTCAGAAGGGACACTTTGGTATGCGGCATGAAGCGATTGGCCAAGGACCTGCCCACCAAACACACGGCCCCATTCGGTTTGATAATTTTTACCCTCAAAACGATTTTCATCGATTCGATCTAAGGTTAAGATGTCTAATAATTTGGGTAGTGTTAACATTAAATTCAGAGTTAAGATTCTAAAACCAAAGCAGTGGCTCCACCTCCGCCGTTGCAAACCGCTGCAGCACCAAACTTTTTTTGATGCCGTTTGAGCGCATGGATTAGTGTGACCACAATCCGAGCTCCTGAACATCCTATAGGATGCCCCAATGAAACGGCTCCCCCATGAACATTGACACGATCCGGAGGTAGGTTTAAGAGTTTTAAGTTGGCCAGTCCCACTACGGAAAAGGCTTCATTAATTTCAAATAAATCAATAGCATCTATGGGGAGTTGTGCTTTTTCCAAAGCTTTGGGTAACGCTTGTGCAGGCGCCACGGTAAAGGACTCCGGGGGAAGCGCAGCATCGGCATAACTGCAAATTTTGGCTAAAGGAGTGATCCCCAATTGTTCTGCTTTCTGAGCCGACATCAGGATGACGGCCGCTGCACCGTCGTTGATGGTAGAGGCATTAGCTGCCGTTACACTCCCCTCAGGGCTAAAAGCAGGTCTGAGGGTAGGGATTTTTTCGAGTCGCACCTGGCTGAATTCCACATCGACTTTCACGATTTTAGGTTCTCCTCGGCGTTGCGGTATAGATACGGGGCAACACTCTTCATTAAATCCTCCACTTTTATGGGCTTCGGCACTTCGACGATAAGATTCTATGGCAAAAGCGTCTTGTTCTTCACGTGTAATTTTATAAGTCTCGGCACAGCGATCGGCAAATACCCCCATTGGAACTTGTTCAAATGCATCGGTAAGCCCATCGTGTTGTAAACTATCAACAGCGGAGATATTTCCAAATTTTTGTCCTTTTCGAAGGGGTAAAACATGCGGACTTTGACTCATACTTTCCATTCCACCGGCTACGGCGACTTCAATATCCCCTAAGGCAATCCCTTGAGCAGCCAGAGTGATGGCTTTCATGCCCGAAGCACAAACTTTATTGACGGTTGTGCAGGGAACAGTATCAGGAATCCCTGCTTCCAATGCCGCCTGACGAGCAGGGGCTTGCCCTGCTCCAGCCTGGAGGACATGCCCCATAAAAACTTCCTGGATTTCCTTGGGGTCGAGGGGTATTTTTTCTAAACATGCCCGGATAGCAGTAGCGCCGAGGGTGGTGGCTTGACAAGAGGAAAGAGCTCCCATAAAACTTCCTAATGGAGTTCTTTGAGCAGCAACGATAACAACGGTGTTCATAGGGGGTCGATTTAAGTCATTTAAGGAATTTAAAATTACAAAATGAAACTTGATCCCCTATTCCGATTTTTCAGCTTTCTTCTCGGTGACCAGAAAAACCCCGGCAAGGATCACCAAACAACCCAACCACCTTAACCACCCAAAGGATTCACCATCCAACAGTCCCCATCCAATCGCTACCATGGGAAGCAAATAGGTGATCGAAACGGCAAAGACAGTTGAGGCAATGGTCAAGAGTTTATTAAACAAGACTTTTGCAATGGCAGTTCCCAAAAGGGATAACAAAAATATATACCCCAAGGAGGTCTGAAGTTCGATGTCTGTCCATATTTTTTTTAGGGGTAAAGGATCCATCATTAAAATGATCAGGGCTGGAAGACTAATCCAAAGAAAGTTGTGTAAAGCAATGGCCATAGGGGAAACCCCTTGGAGCTTGTATTTGATCCAATTGGCATTAAATGCGTAGCAAATGGAGGCCAGAATGACCAAAAAGGCATAAGCTCCCGACTCAAATTTTAAAGCAAATGCGTCTTGAACCAAGATAAGGGTGCCCAAGAATCCTATGGTAATTCCAAAGACTTGTTTCCAGATCAACTTTTTGCGGTACAAACCGACGGCAACCATTAGGGTAAACATAGGAGTCATCCCATTGAGAACAGCAGCTACGGAACTCTCAATCACAGTTTCTGAAAAGGCAAACAAAAAGCTGGGGAAAAAAGTCCCAAAGAAACCGGTAATCAGTAACCATTTGTGTTTTTCTTTAGGGACCCCAACAAGAGACTTATATCCAAAGACCAATAGAATGAGGGTAGTAAAGAGAATTCGAAAGCTACCCACCTGAAGTGGGTTTAGGGCCACTAGACCTTTTTTAATCAGGATATAGGAGCTTCCCCAAATCAGAGAAAGGATTCCAAGATAGATCCACTTTTGCGCGTAGTTTTTCACAGTTGCAAAGGTGCGCTATTTTTGGAATGTAATGTCTCTATGTCTCTTAAAATCACTAATTTTGTATTTTATTAATTTAAATTTAATCATATGAAAAAGCTCCAATTCATAGGTACAATAGTCTTAGGATTAAGCCTCTTTGCTTGTCAACAGATTCCTCAACAAAAAACAGCTCCGGTCGCAGAAGAAAATTCTGCGGAGCAAACCACTGCTGCATCTGAAGCCAAAGTTTCTTTTGAAACGGCTTCCGAAGCCACTCTTAAAATCAATGGGATGATGTGTGCTATGGGATGTGCTGCAAAAATTGAAAAAAACTTGGCCGATGCCCCCGGGATTTTAGAAGCCCAAGTCGACTTTGAAGCGGCTTCCGGTCGCGTGGTTTTTAATCCTGAACTCACCACTACAGAACAAATTATCGCCGTAGTTGAAAAGTCTGGGGAGAGCTATAAGGTTGCCGATCTCCAAGTGGCTGCTACAGAATAATCATTCCTATTCTTTCCAGCGTAAAGATTCCATCAAACGCTCAACGTCTCGTTGGACATATTGAGCAGCCGGATATAGAGAATCGTAGTTGGGTCGTGAATAAAAGTAGAGCGACCCTACTAGGAAATGATCCGTACTGTCGGTTAAAAAGAATTGCAATTGGGAAGCTGCATTTCCAACGATACTAAACAAGGTGCCATAGACACGTGCATCAGGATTCACAAACACTTGTTCCGGAATTTCTTCTGCCTTAGACAGGTGTTTACTCGGTAGCGTATAGGCATCTGTTAATAACAGCTTAATGTTGTTTTGAACGGGTTTATAGGACAAATAAACGGTGGCTTTTAAGTCCGGATAAACCAAATTGAGCCCGGCAGGGGTTTTTTTGATCTGTGCCTTGGAGTCGTTTAAATCAAACTGAATGGGGAGTTGATTACTTTCAATAGGCTGATAATTTGCCACTTCAAAATCTAAGCTCAGATAGGCTTTGGGCTTGGGAAGCGTTTGTTGTTCACAATTCCATAGGAGCAGTGCTATGAAGAAAAGAATTAATCTATTTCTCATGCAGGGAGTTTTACTTTGACCTGAGTGATCCTTCTATTTTCAATACCTTCTACAGTAAAGACAAAGCCTTCAAATTTAATTTTTTGAGATTTTCGTGGGAACTTTTGAGCCAATTCCAAGATGAGCCCTGCTAACGATTCGGCATCGCTGCGAGCGGTGTCGAAAAGACTCTCATCTTCAATGCTAATGACACGGAAGAAATCTTTAAGACCGGTTTTGGCATCGAAGACATAGGTTTTGGGGTCTAATTTGGAATATTGCAAGGATTCCTCATCAAATTCATCGCTGATATCCCCCACAATTTCCTCGATGATATCTTCCAAGGTAATTAAGCCAGAAGTTCCCCCATATTCATCTACGACAATGGCCAAGTGTACTTTTTTCTGTTGAAACTCCTTGAGTAAATCGTCTAATTTTTTATTCTCAGGAACATAAATGGCTTTTCGAATAAGTTGCTGCCAGGGAAATTCGTTCGCTTTTAAGTGGGGGATCAAATCTTTGATGTATAAAATCCCCAGAATATCGTCTAATTGTTCTTTGTACACCGGAATTCTCGAATAACCTTTTTCCAAAATCAAGGGAATGATTTCAGCCATGGAAAGGGTGTGTTCTAAAGCAAAAACATCCATCCGAGGCCGCATCACTTGTTTGGTATCTGTATTCCCAAAACTGACGATTCCCTGTAAGATCTTCTGTTCCTCCACCGAGGTTTCGTCCTCTGCCGTTAGTTCAAGTGCTTGAGAGAGTTGATCTACTGAAATGTTTTGTTGATTGTGACTGAGTTTTCGCTCCAAGAAAGAGGTGGTTTGGCTCATAGGAATGCTCATCCAAAACAAAAGGTAGCGGTCCAAAAAACGAAGAGGTTTTTCCATCAATCGAGCAAAAGATACTGCGTTTCGATTGGCGTATATTTTCGGGAGTATTTCTCCGAATAATAAAATCAAAAAGGTAACCAACCCGATTTCTAAGACCAAGATCATTAGAGGATTACTAATAGACCCGAAAAGACTTTGCCGCAGGGAGGCGAAAAGCAAAACGATGGCAATATTGATGAAATTGTTGGCCACAAGAATGGTGGCCAACAGTCGTTTGGGGCGCTTCAATAAAGATTCTACCCCCTTGAGTTGAGAGGATTTATCTTCATCTTTAAAGATGGATGGGCTCAAGCTAAAAAAAGCCACTTCTGCACCAGAAACCATGGCAGAAAAGCCCAACAGGACGATAAGTAAAACCCACTTAATACTTCCAACAAGCGAGGCTTGAATGATCCAAAAATGAACAATAAACTCGATTGTCAAAAGTATAAATTAAGGATTAAAAGGGTAAATCATCCGATTGAGGGGCTTCGGTAGCACCGCCACCTCCACCTGAGTCTGCGTCGGGTGTTTGTCCCTTGGTGGTCAAAAACGTAAAGTCGTCTACATTGATTTCAGTCGTGTAGCGATCTTTGCCATCTTCGCCTTGCCATTTCCGAGTTTTCAACCGTCCTTCCACATAAACTTTATCGCCTTTGGATAAGTATTTTTCGCAGATTTCTGCTGCTTTGTTTCGCACAACGATATTGTGCCAATCCGTCTGGGTGACTTTTTCACCCGTAGTTTTGTTGGTGTAGGATTCATTGGTGGCTAAGGGAAATCGCCCAATGGAGCCTCCACCTTCAAAGTGATGCATTTTGATTTCGTCGCCCAGATGGCCGATCAACATAACTTTGTTGAGGGTTCCGCTCATGAGAATAGATTTTAGTTACGAAGCATAGTAAATATACGAATCTATCGTTCTGTAGGGAAATATTCTCGGACAAAATTCAAAAGAGGAACCGGTAAGGGGAAGCCTTTGGGATCAAGGAGATTTTTCTTGTCTAATTCTTTAGAGTGCTGTTCGGTTTCCCAAAAATATATGTGCAATTTTTGATGGCTTAATTTGTGCTGTAATTCCAACACGAGTTCTATCGCGCTCCTTTGATTTATTTTATGTGCGCTTAATAGTTGATTCCAATCCGCTTCCGACGGGGAAGCTTCAGTCGAGGTTTCGATTAATGGGAATTCGTAAAGGCCTTCCCAAATATCTTTCGCATTTCGTTTTTGAAGAAGGGTTTGTCCCCGTTCATTTTTAATCACTAGATAATGTAAATAGCGGTCTCGGGTTTTAATACGATTCTTTTTTTGAGGGAACTTGAAGACGGATTGTGTTTGATAGGCTAAACATTCATTTTGGAAGGGGCAGGTTCCGCACAGCGGTTTCTTGGGCGTACAATGTAGGGCTCCGAATTCCATCATTGCCTGATTAAAATCAGCGGGGCTTGCATTTCCCATAAGTTCAAATGCAAGGCTCTTGTAATGGGCGAGTGCCTTGTGATGATCGATGGGGAAGGAGTCCCCAAAATAACGACTCAATACTCGAAAGACATTACCGTCTACAACGGGTTGAGGGAGGTTAAAACAAATGGAACCGATGGCGCTAGCCGTATAATCTCCAACCCCTTTCAATTGAAGAAGTTCTTCAAAAGACTGCGGAAATTTACCGTGATAATGATCTCGAATGTTTTGGGCAGTAATGTGCAGATTTCTGGCTCGGCTATAGTAGCCGAGTCCTTGCCAAAGCTTTAAAATTTCTTCTAGTGAGGCATCCGCTAAAGACTCGATTGTAGGGAAAGTTTCGATAAACTTTTCATAGTAGGGGAGTCCTTGTTGGGTGCGTGTTTGCTGTAAAATAATTTCGGATAACCACACCCGATAAGGATCGCGTGTTTCTCTCCAAGGAAAACTACGCGCATGAGTTTTATACCAATTCAACAACAACTCACGCCACTTCATACAAAACAATATCTTCGTTGGCTGTCAAAGATAAAGGGTTTATTTAGAGTGATTTATTCTTTTATATTTTTATATTTGCACCCCAAATGAAAATTAATTAAACAAGCCAAAAATGACAAAAGCAGACATCGTTAACAATATTTCTGAGCAATTAGGGATCGACAAAGGAGATGTACAAGCCATTGTTGAACAATTTATGAACGAGGTTAAAGGATCTTTAGAACAAGGAGAAAATGTTTATCTCCGAGGCTTTGGAAGTTTCATCATTAAAACCAGAGCAGAGAAAACAGGGCGTAATATTTCTAAGAACGTAGCGGTAAAAATTCCGGCGCATAACATTCCGGCATTTAAACCCGCCAAAATTTTTGTTTCTGGAGTAAAGGCGAATGTTCCCGTAGCTTAATTATTAACCTTTAATAAAAACACATATATGCCAAGCGGTAAAAAAAGAAAGCGGCATAAGGTAGCCACGCATAAGCGTAAAAAAAGAAGAAGAGCTAACCGCCACAAGAAAAAATAGGGTTGAAAAACCCCTTACGTTCTTTGAAAGGAAAAGCTTGACTTTTCCGAAGGAAAATTTCCTAAAAATTTTGTTTAATTGCCTTTTTTAGGCACAAAACCCCTCAGCGTGAATAAAGAATTAATTATACGTTCAAATTCATCTGCTGTTGATTTTGCTCTGCTCATGGATGGAAAATTAATTGAGTTGAGCTCCGAAGTCGAAGACAATAAATTTTCGGTTGGCGATATATATATTGCTAAAATTCGCAAATCAGTTTCAGGACTCAATGCCGCATTTTTAAATGTCGGTCATGATAAAGATGGTTTTTTACACTACCACGATTTAGGTCCTAAACTTTTATCCCTCCAAAAATTTATTAAACAAATAAGTACAGGAAAATCGCGAGATTTCAGTCTCAAAAATGTGACTTTTGAACAGGAAATTCCCAAAGATGGGAATATCGAAGACTACTTAAAATCACAACAAAATCTATTGGTACAGGTGGCCAAAGAACCTATTTCTACCAAGGGGCCGCGCCTGAGCGCAGAGTTGTCCTTAGCTGGGAGATATATGGTTTTGATCCCTTTTTCCGATAGAGTATCCATTTCTCAAAAAATTGAGAGTCGTGAAGAGCGCAAACGTCTCAAGCGATTGGTACAAAGTATTCGCCCTAAAAATTTTGGAGTGATTATTCGTACCGTTGCTCAAGACAAAAAAGTTGCTGAGCTCGACGGAGACCTGCAGCAACTGTTCAAACGATGGAAAAACTTATGTTCAAAGCTGCACCGGATCGATAAATATCCAACCAAAGTGTTGAGTGAAATGAACCGTTCGGCCACCATTTTACGCGATATTTTTGATGATCAGTTCAAAGGGATTCACGTAGATGATCCCCAGTTGGAATTGGAGATCAAGGAGTATATCGAACAAATAGCCCCCCAAAAAAAGTCCATTGTAAAGTATTATCACAACGCTGTTCCCATTTATGAAAAATTTGGGATCGAACGTCAGATCAAATCCTCGTTTGGAAAAACAGTTTCTATGCCTAAAGGGGCTTATTTAGTCATTGAGCATACGGAAGCTTTACACGTGATCGACGTCAACAGTGGCAATCGTTCCAACAAATCCAAGGGGCAAGAAGAAACGGCCCTAGAAGTGAATATGTTGGCAGCAACCGAAATCGCCCGTCAGTTGCGTTTACGAGATATGGGCGGCATCATTGTGGTTGATTTTATTGACCTCAACCGAGCTGAAAATCGCAGAAAACTTTTTGAGCACTTCCGGCAAGAAATGGCTTCTGACCGAACTAAGCACAAGATTTTACCGCCGAGCCGATTTGGATTGATCCAGATTACACGCCAGCGGGTGCGACCGGTTATGAACATTAAGACCAAAGAACCCAACCCCAATGCGAATGGGGAAGTGGAAGCGCCTATTGTACTTATCGACAAAATCAAAGCAGAGCTTAACAAATTGGTTAAGCACAAACAGTATCGCAACAGGAAAATTTATTTACATCTACACCCTTTTATTGCGGCTTACCTTACCCGAGGATTCCCATCCATCCGAATGCAATGGTACCGACAATATCGCAGATGGATCCGAATTGTTCCTGCAGATGCTTTTTATTATTTGGAGTATCGTTTTTACGACGAAAATCGCAAACGTCTCCGACCTTAATGACAACCGCCTTCAGCTTTGCTGTGGGCGGTTTTTTATTGCTTAATTTTAGCAGGTGAATTCCAAAAGTTTTACCTATAAAGAAGCACTGGCCAAACTCGAACACTATTGTGCCTATCAGGAACGCTGCCATCAAGAGGTAACCCGAAAGCTCCAAACCATGGGGATGATTCCAGAAGTGAGGGACATGATTATTTCCCAACTGATACAAAATAATTACTTAAACGAAACTCGATTTGCTCAGGCCTATGCCCGAGGCAAATTCCGGATCAAACGCTGGGGACGGTTAAGAATCACCCGGGAACTAAAAAACCGCCGAATTTCCGATTGGAATATCCAAAAAGCTCTTACGGAAATCCCCGAACAGGACTATCAGCAGCAACTCGAAGCCCTTGTGGAAGAATTCTGGAACAAAAACGAAAAACACCCTTATTGGAATCGAAAACAAAAAGTGCTTCAAGCGATGCAATACCGGGGTTGGGAAATGGATTTGGTACAGCAAGTTCTGTCTCGCTTTAAAAACGATAGCTAACACTTCCTACAGCGTGCCCCAGAGGCATGGGAACCAAGTTGGTCTCGGTATATTCCGTATTAAAAATATTGTAAAAACCAGCACCTAAACGCCAGTTGCTCAATTGCCATTGAATATTGGTATCGACCACGTGGTAGGGATCCACAAAACTGGAATTGCGTTGGGCAAAACGATAGTTGACCTGGGTTTGTACTTTAGGGGTCCAATTAGCAGTCCAGTTGGCCGTAACATGGTGGTTTAGGGAATTAATCGAGTAGCGCGAAAAAGCAATAGGAGAGGCCTCTAATCGTTCTTTAAGATAGGTATAGCCCAAATCCAACCGGTTGTTTATCTGCCCCAAGCGGTAGCGGGTATTTATCCCTACTTCCACCCCGGAAGTGGTTAGGTCTTGTATGTTTCTTGCTTCCCAAAGGTCTGCTTCGTTTTCCTTGACATAATCGATTAAGTTTTCAGATGCTCGACGAAATGCAGCGGCATGGATTTCAAAATTTTGGCCACTCCAGCGAAACCCCAGTTCGTAGTTCAAGGCTTCTTCCGGATTTAAGTTTGCATTTCCGACGGTGTCTGGACTGGAATAATACAAGTCTGTATAGGTAGGAATACGATAGGTGTAGCCTAGGTTTCCAAAAAGATTAAGGGAACCAATGTTATAGCCTACATCAATACCCGGAAACAGATGGGTACCAAAATCGGAAAAGGAATTAAAGGCCACTCCTGGTGTAATATTCAGGCGGTTGTCGAACAGTTCAAAGCGGTGCTCTGCAAACAGGGTTAGTGTATTGCGTTCGTGACGCCCCAAATTATTGGAGACAATACTCACCCGGTTGAGATCGATCCCTACCCCCAGTTGACCCCATGCTGTTGTCGTGTAGCTGTCTAAAGCACCGCCGACCTTATGGGAAATATGCAGGTTTCGGTAGATTTCAGGGCGATTGCGGATATACTCATACATATCCTGATTGCGACGCCAATAGAGCCTGGGTTTAAACACCCAAGCTTTCGATTGCATTCGACTGGTGAAAGCGATCAAACTTCCCTGGGTTTCTTCGTATTGGTCTTCAGCTGTCGGGGTTGCATAAAAGCCATTCGCACCGAACTGTCGGCTTTGAAAGCTTGTGATCACTTGGAAGGGCATGTTCCCAATTTTTCCGTTTCCTTTTATGAATAAATTGTGATGGTCAAAATCGGTATTGTGGCGATAGCCATCCGAGCGTCTGTGCGCATATTGTGTGATCCATCCTTTATCTGCATCTCCGTTTGCCATCCATACGCGATAGTGCTGTTGGTTAAAAGCCCCCCATTCGGTTTGTACTTCTTGAAGACTTTCGGTAGGGTTTTTGGTCACCAAATTGATCGCCCCCGTAAAGGCATTGGCTCCATAAATTCGGGCTGCAGGTCCTTTTAATATTTCAATACGTTCGATCACTTCCAGTGGGAGCGCTAAATTCAGGGTGTGATGTCCGGTTTGCGGATCATCTACCCGAACCCCATCAATAAGCAACAGCGTTTGATCAAAGGAACCCCCTCGGATATATAAATCGGCTTGCATCCCTTGAAGTCCTCTCCGTCGGATATCGATCCCGGCGACATTTTGAAGTAATTCAGCCAAAGACTGTGCCCCACTTTCCTGAATAGCTGCTTTGGCAACAATCTGAATGTTTCGGGAGTCTTCCGCAAAAGGAATTTCTATTCTACTGCTTTGGAGGATCACTTCGTTTAAAACCGAAGTTACTTGATCTGTTTGAGCACGAACAATCCATGTTAGCCCCAATAGTAGGGAAGTTATTGCAATGCGTAGCATAGGAATAAATTTAAAGATTTAAAGATTTTGGGCTTTGGGGTTTAGGTGTCGGCCAATAAGATAAGTTTGTTGTTCTGTAACTCTACAGTGCCGCCCTGGATTTGGAACAAGGCCTTGGTTGGGTTTTTTACTTCAAATAGGGTTTGTTGCTCAGCCGATAAGTTTAGGTTTCCTTCGATTACCACTGCCCCTTGAGTGAGAGTAGCGACAATGGGTGCGTGGTTGTTGAGCATTTGAAAAATACCTTCAGACCCGGGGACGGTTACTGCATTCACCTCCCCTTGATAGAGGGTAGCTTCGGGAGAAACGATTTCTAAATACATGACTTATACTTCCGCTAACATTCGTTCTCCGGCTTCAATGGCTTCCTCAATAGTTCCTTTGAGGTTGAAAGCCGCTTCAGGTAAGTGATCCAACTCGCCATCCATGATCATATTAAAGCCTTTAATCGTGTCTTTAATATCTACTAAAACTCCAGGAATTCCGGTGAATTGCTCCGCCACATGGAAGGGCTGTGAAAGGAATCGCTGTACACGACGCGCACGTCCAACGGCTAATTTATCTTCTTCTGAGAGTTCTTCCATTCCAAGAATTGCAATAATATCTTGTAGCTCCTTATAGCGTTGGAGCAGCTCTTTCACTCGTTGAGCACAGTTATAATGGTCTTCTCCTAAAATTTCAGGGGTTAAAATCCGCGAAGTAGAATCCAATGGATCAACAGCTGGATAGATCCCAAGCTCTGCAATTTTACGGGATAATACGGTAGTTGCATCTAAGTGAGCAAAGGTGGTTGCCGGAGCGGGGTCTGTTAAGTCGTCCGCAGGGACATATACCGCTTGTACTGAGGTAATGGATCCTTTTTTGGTAGAAGTAATTCGTTCTTGCATAGCTCCCATCTCCGTGGCCAGTGTCGGCTGGTATCCCACTGCGGAGGGCATTCGTCCTAAAAGGGCCGATACTTCAGAACCGGCCTGTGTAAATCGGAAGATGTTATCGACGAAGAAAAGAACGTCTTTTCCTTGACCGTCTCCTGCACCATCACGGAAATATTCAGCAACCGTTAACCCGGAGAGCGCCACTCGGGCACGAGCTCCTGGAGGTTCGTTCATCTGTCCAAAGACGAAGGTTGCTTTGGATTCTTTCATGGCTGCTGGGTCTACCTTTTGGAGATCCCAACCGCCTTCTTCCATGGAGTGTAAAAAGTCATCACCGTATTTAATAATTCCGGATTCTAACATTTCCCGAAGCAAGTCGTTCCCTTCACGGGTACGTTCGCCTACTCCTGCAAATACAGAAAGTCCTCCGTGACCTTTGGCGATGTTGTTAATCAATTCTTGGATCAAAACGGTTTTTCCTACTCCAGCACCTCCAAATAAACCAATCTTTCCACCTTTGGCATAAGGCTCAATCAGGTCGATTACTTTGATTCCCGTAAAGAGTACTTCTGTTGCAGTCGAGAGCTCGTCAAATGCAGGGGCTTGTCGGTGAATGGGGAGTCCTTGATCTCCTTCTTTGGGCAAGTCGGCTAACCCATCTATGGCACTTCCTACAACATTAAATAATCGTCCGTTGACATCCTCACCAATAGGCATCTGGATCGGGCTTCCTTTGGCAACGACTTCGACACCTCGGCTTAAACCGTCGGTAGAGTCCATAGAAATCGTCCGGACGGTGTCTTCCCCGATATGGGATTGCACTTCCAGTACAAGAGAACTTCCATCGGGACGCGCAATTTCCAATGCGTCATAAATTTTAGGAAGTTCAGCGTTTTCACTGTTAAATTTTACGTCTACAACTGGGCCGATAATTTGTGCGACTTGGCCTGTATTTGTTGCCATAAGTGTATATTAATACGGGGTTAAAATCGTATGCAAATATAGGGTCTTCCATTAAAACCAAATAATTAGAATCTACTTTTTTCAAGGCATAAAAAAAGGGAGCGTATAGCTCCCTTAATTTGTTCAATTTTAACCTTGATTAGGGTTGAAAAGTCAATCCTATAAAATAGGTGGAACCGATAAGTCCGGCGCCGGGTGCAGACACATATTCGTCTGCAAGAATATTAGATCCACCAACTTTTATGGCAAGATTTTTCAATCGATAGGTCAACTGGGCATCCAATAAATCACGTGAAGGGATCGTCCCATCTCTAAAGGACGCTTCCCAGAGGTAAGAATCATAATGACGGAAGTTTAATCCAAAACCTACATTCTTAAATAGGTTTTCTTTTCCTAAAGAAATCTTATAGGTGTTTTCTGGGGTGTTAAATCCAGCTTCGAAGTTTGGATTATCACTTTGGTCAAAATCAAAGGAAGCATAAGTATAATTGATTCCTAAGTCGAAACCAGCCACTTGAGTATCCAATCCAATATTGAACCCTTGTGAGGTTACGTCTGCATCCGAATTTGTAGTTACAGAAGAAGCAGTAAATTCCCCTTCTCCTAAAGCCACGGTTGCAGCTGGAAGATTTCCGAGTGCTGCTGGGAATCCTAGAAGTTGAGCAGGAATTGTCTGTGATCCGGCAACATCCCCCATGTGAGGGGTAACTACTTCAATACCGGAGATGAAATCTTCATAGGCATTTTGATAAAAACTTGCATCTACATAAAATGCTCCAATCTTTCCTCGGTATCCAATTTCGTAAGCAGTCACTTTTTCTGGTTTAACCAATTCAATATTGGCGATCACTAAATCTGCCGGATTTTGACTTTGAGCAAAAGCAAGGGCAGAGGAGGCCGTGTAAGAGTTGTTCAAAATATCAGTTCCACTTAAGGTATCATAGAAAGTTACCCCAAGTCCTTCAAGTCCAGCTCTGAGTTGGGCCGGAACGCCGATGTCTCGGTCTGTAGTTCGATATCTTCCAAAGTTGTCTGATGCCGACCCTAACAAAATCCCAATCGGAGTTTCTAAACCAATGTACTGGTTTTGCGTAGTCGGGTAACGGAAACCAGTTTGATAGGACAAGCGGAAGTTGTGTTTGCGCGCTTCATCTGGAGTCCATACAAAAGAGACTCGTGGGGAGTAATTTCCATCAAAGTTTTCAGCACCATCGTAACGTATGGAACCAGTAAACTTTAATTTTTCTCCAAATTTTCGTTGTGCCTGTGCGTAAACTCCATATTCGTAATAGTCAATAGAACTATTGCGATCCGTAAATATACTCCCGCCAGAATTCAAATTATAAGTTCGGTAGGAACCTCCGATTTGAATTTCAGCAATGCCGATTTTATCTCCAAAGTTGTAGTTCCCATCAAAGTGAGTGAGGCTAGTTTTATCGGTAAATTTGGACCCTTGGTATAAAGGAGTAGAAGTTACCGTATTAAAGATATTTTGGAAAGCAGCAGTCCCAGGTTGTGCTAAACCAGCATTTGCAGTAGTTCTCGCAGCAGCGTGAGCTTGAGCCACAGGAGTTTGCTGTAGGACAGCCCCTAAATAAGTCGTTATATAGGTACTAAACCAAGTGGGTGCTTGGCTTCCGTTAATAACAAGACCTGTTGCAACTGCATCATAAGCATCTTTAGAATCTTCAATGGTTTTATAACCTCTGAGGAAAAAATTATCCCCTCGGATTTCGAATTTATGCTGCTGCATCAAAAAGTTCTTCAAGATGTATCGACTAGCTCCCTGGTAAATGGAGTTCCCCATACCGTACTTAGAAACCCAAATGGCTTCTACCTTGTCGCTAAGTTTGTAATGCAAGGACATATCGAACTTCGTACTGGTCGCATCTCCGTCGTAGAGCTGTGCCTCGGTGTAACCGTTCATCCCTAGTACAGTGTCTTCATTGGGGAATGCCCCTTGGATTTGTTGATCGATCACCGCATCTGGCACAAATTCAGCACTTGGAATTTGTGGAGTAGCTGCTGCAACAGCTGCTGCAACTCCATTTCTGACCGCAGGAGTAACTAGTGCAATTTCTTGAAAGTTAAAGGTGTTTGTAACCTCATCACCGTAAATATTAGCTCCATCAAAAGCGAGTTCGTTTCCGGTAGGGGAAACCAGTCGGTCAGCGTTTCCTGCACCAGCATCTACATACATGCGATCATCTGTCGCTGCCCATTCTTTTCCTTGGTAGTGCGAAACATTAAATTTAACGGCAAATTTATCACTAAGCTTAAATGCTGCTCGAACGGCTACATCGTAATAGGTGTTATCACCATTGTTCGACGAAGAGTTGATCCCGCTTTTAGCATATGCACTGACTCCAGGGCTGTCGAAAGGATTTTTGGAACGCATAAATAAAATTCCATTAAAGGCATTTGCTCCATAAAGTGCAGAAGAAGCACCAGGAAGGAGTTCTAAGGAGGCTACGTCCAATTGGTTTAATCCTAAGAGGTTACCAACGGAAAAGTTTAGCCCAGGTGCAGCATTGTCCATTCCGTCAACCAATTGTAAAAATCGTGTATTGGCGAAAGAGGCAAAACCACGAGTGTTTACGGAAGGGAACCCTATAGCAGAATAGTTAACATCTACTCCTTTAAGATTTTCTAAAGAAGTATAAAAATCTGGAGAGGTAGCATTCTCAATGTCTTTTAAGCTTAATCGCTCAACAGATACGGGAGACTCTGCAATCCGCTCAGGGGTTCTAGAAGCCGCAATAATAATTTCTTCTAATTCGTTTTGGGCTTCTGCCAAAACAATTGATAAGGCATCCGCTGAAGTTACTTCAACTTCTTGGGTTTCAAAACCAACCGAACTCACTTTGATGGTAAATGGGAACGACTGATCAGTAGTAAAGCTGAAATTCCCGTCAAAATCAGTAACGACACCTTGGCCTTCCTGGATAAGCACATTAGCCCCCGGGATGGGTTGGTTGTTGTTGTCATTAACTGTTCCTTGAACGGTAGTCTGTGCAAATGCAACGGCCGCCGAGAAGACAGTTAGGATTGTCCATAATTTTTTCATGTGTTTTCTGTTTCTATTTTTTATTAACAAAGGTAAATATAGTTATTTTGTTAAATAACCGTTAAAACTTATTCAAGACTTGCAGTACAATTTCGATCAGGTAGTTCTTCAATTCGATGCAGATCAACAGATGGGACTCTATATCATCCTTGCATTTATAATGTTTGGTGTCGCTTTACGCATTCGAATAGAAGATTTTAAAACCCTGTTTTTAAACCCCAAGGGAGTTTGGGTGGGGCTGCTCAGTCAATTTCTATTATTGCCTCTATGCACTTTTTTAGTCGTCTCTCAGTTGCAGCCTTCTCCCAGCTTAGCCTTAGGGATGTTTTTAGTGGCCGCTTGCCCGGGGGGCAATATTTCCAATTTTATGACCACTCATGCCAAGGCCGATATACCGCTATCGGTGACTCTTACGGCTTGCTCTTCGGCTCTCTCGGTTGTATTAACTCCCTTGAATTTTGTTGTATATGCCTCGCTTTATCCTCCCACACAGGAATTGCTGCAGAGCATTTCTATCAACGGTAATGAGGTGTTAAAATTACAGGGCTTAATGCTGGTTCTCCCTTTGGTTGTGGGAATGGCTTTTTCCAAATATCAAGCCGATCTCAGCCAACGAATGGCAAGAGTTCTTCACCCCTTGTCTTTAGCTATTTTTATACTATTAGTGGCGGGAGCCTTTTGGAATAATAGCGCCTTATTTATGAATTATTTTCAAGTGTTTTTCTATTGGGTATTAATTCACAATGCAATGGCCTTGGTTTCAGGTTATGGTCTGGGAAAAGTTTTGGGTTTGACACCCCAAAGTTGCCGAACCATTGCTCTAGAAACCGGGATACAAAACTCCGGTTTGGGACTCGTGATCGTTTTTGCGTTTTTTCAGGGCTTGGGCGGGATGGCAATGATTACGGGCTGGTGGGGCATCTGGCATATCATTTCGGGCTTATCCGTAGCTACCTATTTTCGATTGAGGCCTATAGAACCCTAACTGATGTTATATAAAGCTGTACGTTTTTTGTTCAAAAATTACATCAGGTTGTATTTCGGAAAAATACAAGTCTTTGGGATGGAAAATATTCCCAAAAACAGTGGTGTTTTGCTCAGCCCTAATCATCAAAACGCTTTGTTAGACCCCTTGATTGTAGCGGTCTTTCTAAAACACCCGATTTATTTTTTTACGCGCGCAGATGTATTTATACCGGCATTGAGGCGGGTGTTTAATAGCTTACATATGTTGCCCATTTACCGAATTCGAAATGGCTTTTCCAGCTTGCGCAAAAACAAACAAACTTTTGAAAAAGGGGCACAGATTTTAGCGCAAGGAAAACATTTGGTTATGTTTTCGGAGGGCTTGCATCATCTGGGACATTATCTCTATCCCATTTCTAAAGGGAGTAGTCGTTTTGTCTTAGAAGCTCAGCAGGCTTCTAAAAAGCAGTTGTATTTAGTCCCGGTCGGGATTAACTACAGTCTTCCCTATCAATCCGGATCGGACATTCATTTAGTGTTTGGCACCCCCATTGCCGTACCCCGTTTATCTAAAAACAGCTCCGTCCCGTTTGAGATCAATTCCTTAAAAGAACGCTTGGAAAAGGAGATGCAGGCCACTTTATGGATTCCAGAAAAAACAGAACACTATGAGGTTCAGCAAGCCCATCTCAAAACGATCTCTAAACACCAATCATTTTCTGAAGTGCGTCTTTTTTTAAGTCAAACGAAGCAAGTCCCCACGTCCAGAAAATTGATCAACAGAACCCTAAAAATCTTATTGGGGATTCCTAATCTTTTACCCATACTATTGATGAATTTTATGTCTAAGGGCTTAAAAGATCCGGTTTTTGAAGGGACGGTTCGTTTTTTTAGCAGTCTCTTGGTCTATCCTTTGTGGTGGTTCTCAGTGGCTCATATAGCCAGTATTTACTTAGATGGCAGAGCAGCAATTGCTGTGACCGGAGTTTTGATATCATTTAAAATAATACAAAATAAAATAAACATAATAAAAACACATATATAAACATTTAATACCTGCTATAAATCGAATATTTATAGTAATTATAAGAAAAATCAATACAATTAAATGAGATTATTTTTTCTTTAATAAGGATTCCCTCGTATTTTTAAATTTCATTGGAACGTCTATGAAGGATCTAATTATTATTGGTGCGGGCCCCATTGGATTGGCTTGCGGGATTGAAGCTCAAAAAAAAGGGTTGGATTATCTTATACTGGAAAAAGGAGTTCTGGTGAATTCCATTTACCATTATCCGCGTAACATGACTTTTTTTTCCACTTCTGAGCACTTGGAAATCGGGAATATTCCTTTTATTTCCCATCAGGCCAAACCCACCCGGAGTGAAGCTTTGGAATATTACCGTCGGGTGGCGCAGCATTTCGATCTAAAGTTACATCTCTATGAAGCGGTAGAGAAGATCCAAAAGCATTCCAGCGGTTTTGATTTGCATACTTCGAAGGGGAGCTATCAAACGGCTAATATCGTTTTAGCCTCAGGATTTTATGATCGTCCGTATCTGTTGAATGTTCCTGGGGAAGACTTGCCGAAAGTCCGGCATTATTACGATGAACCTCATCCGTATTTCGGAATGGATTTGGTCGTTGTTGGCGCAGCCAATTCGGCAGTAGATGCGGCCCTTGAAACCTATCGCAAGGGAGCCAAAAGTGTCACGATGATTATTCGAGAGCCAGAAATAGGCAAGAATGTCAAATACTGGGCTCGCCCGGATATCGTAAACCGTATTCAGGAGGGGAGTATTCAGGCGTATTTCAATTCTCAGATTACCCAGATTTACCCCGATCGTGTAGATTTTCAATCGTCTGCTGGGATTCAATCCATCCCCAACGATTTTGTTTTGGCGATGACGGGTTATCAACCGCATTTTGAGATGTTGGAAAGTTTGGAGGTCGCTTTTCGGCCGGACGAGTTTCGCACCCCAATATACAACGACCAAACCATGGAATCCAATACTCCAGGGGTCTACTTAGCCGGAGTGGTATGTGGGGGACTAAAAACCAATAAGTGGTTTATAGAAAATTCTCGGGTGCACGCGCCACTGATCGTTAATCATATTGCTGAAAACACTAAACGAACTTCCGAAGTGCCAGGATAGACCCCAGATGAATCCCGTCGTGAATGACAGAAAAAGCAATGGCTTGTCGGATGTTGTTCAACTGAAAATTTGTGGAAGTGGTATAAGAGGAGAACTGTGCAAATGCATCAGGCGATTTCAAGTCTTTTTTCAATTGTTCCAGCGATTGCGGGAATAATTTCGAGAGTTCGGCCTGGCGATCAGCAGAGGCTTCCCCTTTGGGTTTGGTGCCCTTGCGATAATCCTCAATCCAATAAGAGTCTATAGGAATTGGATGTCCAGCCAATCCATAGGTAAGTAGCATTCGGGTCGTTAACACATGCGCGATATTCCAAAAAATATTGTTGTTAAAATGCTCCGGGATCCGATGGAGTTGATCCGAATTCATATTCTTTAAGTACTCAAGGAACAGATTCTGATTGTGTTCCCAGATTTGTAAAGATTGTTCGAGAGATGAGCTTTGCTCCATTAAAAGGCAATGTATTTTAATTCTAAAGAAAAACTACTGCTCGTCGTTTGGGATGGGTCCTGCCCAACGATGACTGCTTGATGAGGGGTGAGCAAGCTGCTTTGCGGGACATTTTTGGGCTGATTGTCCCTGAGATTGACACGATGAGTGTTCAGATTTTGAACATCAGCGGTCATCATTAAGCCTAAATCTATATTGGTAGAATCTCTTCGGATAATGTCGCTGATATGATCGGTGATCCGGAAGCGATACCTCCAGGGGTTTCCTGCATCGTTGTATTCTAAGAGTCCCCCAAAAATGATCTTATCCCCAGTTTCGTTTTGACTTTGATCGATCCTATGATCCTCTAACCCCAAACCATTATCGTAACGATAGAGATACAAACGAGGGGCCTGAAGACTTACGGGATTTTCTGGGTCCACATAAAACATGAGGTTGGCTTCATTAATCAGCCAAGGCTCCGTTCGTAAACGGGTCAGGGTTTCATTGTCATTTGGGTTTTGATTGTCAAATAAACGCACTCTACCCATAAAGGAGCCCCCATTGAGAAATATTCGATCAGTCGGGACTTCACTGGAGGCAGTGATGGGTGCTTGTCCGTCTGAATTGACAATGGTATTGAATCGCACACCGCCAAAGCTAAGCATTTCCGTGGCATCAACGAGGTCTACAGTGTCATCTGAAGTGTCATCGGTCGTCCCGTTTTGGTTAAGTTTTCGATAGGTATAATTGATTTTGATCACAGCATTGGTGCCATCCAAAAGCATATAAATATCGTCTCCTATCGGGAGTGCCTCAATGAGTAAACCTCTCAGATGTCTCTGAAAAGCCGAGGTTTCCGAAAGGACATTTTCACCTTCCCGATCCAGAATTCGAGTCTGAAAAAATTCTGCGTTTAAGGGAATTCTGATCCGCGGACTTAAACGTGTTTCTACCTGAGTCGTTTCATCCTCTTCAGTTTCTTCATCGTCTTCCTCATAATAAAAACGGAGTTCTTCAAAATTCAGGGTGGTGTTTTGGTCGTAAAGGGTGGCTCCAACAAACCCTTCCTGCAAAAAATCCCGATTGGAATAATAGATGGTTCGGGTTTCAAAATTGTTGTTGGGATCCAGCGGATTCAAGAAATAAGTAAACTCGTGAACACGCAGACGAAATTCTGCGTTGCGATTGCCAAAGATAGAGTCGATATCATAGACCTTATTTTCGGCATCATAGGTGGAGTTGTCCTCGTCTTCATCGTCCAAAATTCCATCGTTGTCGGAATCACTGCTTAAGGGATTTAATCCTGCTTGAGTTTCCAAAATATCGGAAACCCCGTCGCTGTCCGAGTCGCTTTGTGCATCGTTGGGGTCGACATCAAATGCATCGATAACACCATCGTTATCCGAATCGGTAGTATTGTTAAAGAATGGGATTTCTAAAAAGACATCTGTAATGGTCTCTTCTTCATCCAGATAGGTGACAACTTCTCCTGAGGTATCGGCTTCATTTTCTGGGGTTAAGATTCCAAAAGTAGCATCTGCAGGAATTGAAATTTGGGACACAAATGTCGCTCGGGTTTGGCCGAGTAAAGGATCGGTTAGACGCCCCAACTGAGCTACAGGCAGGTTATTACTTTGAAAGTTTTGGATTTGGTGCTGGAAGGCATAGGCGGGAAAGGAAACAGAATTGTTTTCGAAGGCCTCTCCGTCAAAAAGGTTACCCGATACATTGTGGTAATCGGGTTGGCATTGGAAACAAGCCAAGCAAACCCCTAAAAGAATCCAAAGTAAGGGACGGTGTTGAAATTTCATTTAAACTTAGATCAGATGTTGGGCGTAAAAGTCCACATAATCTGTGGGGGTTGTAGATTCGCCGTGTTCTAAAATGGGAGTTTTGTGTTTCTTCAAGGCTTCTTGAAGACTATCGGAATTAATTTCCGTATTCAATCCGAAAGCGTTTACATGAGGGATGCTCTCTTCAATTAGCGTTTCAAACGAGGGGTGGGCATAAGGGGAAGCAACTTCTTTGGAGACCCCATCAAAAATCATTTTTTCATGCATTTGATTGCCCAGCGTTCCTTCAAAATCTTTGGTGTAGGCGGAAAGCATTACAGTGCTATTTTCAAATAAGGGTTCGTTTTTGAAATAATTTTTTAAGTACAGCGGAAAAAGGCTTGTAAACCATCCGTGCAAATGAATAATATCAGGCGACCAATTTAATTTCTTAACCGTTTCAATCACTCCCTTGGTAAAGAAAATCATGCGTTCATCATTGTCGGGATAGATTTCATTTTCAGCGGCGTGCAGCACTCCTTTTCTTTTGAAATATTCTTCATTATCAATAAAGTAAACTTGCATACGCTCTTTCGGGATGGAAGCGACTTTAATGATAAGCGGCATATCCATATCGTTGATGACCAAATTCATTCCCGAGAGGCGAATAACCTCGTGGAGCTGGTGACGTCTTTCATTGATAAGACCGTACCTTGGCATAAAAATTCGAGTTTGCCCTCCAGCATCGTTGACCGCTTTGGCGATTTGAAATGCGTTGACTGCTTGTGTAGTTTGTGGCAGATAAGGGACAACCTCCGAGGAGATGATCAACACGCGTTTGTCTTTAATCATGAATTTACCTTTAGAATTGTATGTTCAAAAGTCTCGCAAAATTACAAAAATTATGCTTAACTCTCGCTTATGCAGTATCTTTGAAGGCTAACGAATTGAGTTTTTGCAAATATTTAAGACTTTTTTTGCCCTGAGGCAAGAATTAGAAAAAGAGGAAGGCCCCATAGGCTTTGTCCCAACTATGGGGGCTTTACACGCGGGTCACTTGACTCTTATTGGCCGGGCAGTCCAGGAAAACGAGCATGCAGTGGTGAGCATTTTTGTAAACCCGACTCAATTCAACGACCCCAACGACTTGGACAACTATCCCCGAAGATTGGAACAAGACTTAGAAGCCTTATCTTCAATTGAAGAAAATTTGAGTGTGATTATTCCTAGTGTTCAGGAAGTTTATGGAGACGACCCTCAAGTGGAGTCCTATGATTTGGGGATTTTAAGTCGAGTGATGGAAGGTCAAATGCGACCTGGACATTTTCAGGGAGTAGCTACCGTTGTGGAAAAACTCCTTCAGGCAGTACAACCCCATCGGGCCTATTTTGGAGAAAAAGACTTTCAACAATACAAAGTAATTGAACGCTTGGTAGAGTTGAAAGAGATTTCAGTTGAATTGATCCAATGCCCTGTAGAACGAGAAGAACACGGCTTAGCACGAAGCTCTAGAAACGAATTATTATCCCCCGAGGGACGAAAAAACGCCGGCCAAATTTATAGACTTCTTCAGGCATTAAAATCCGACTTTTATTCCCAACAATACTCTTATATTGATCTCAAAGACAAAGCCCAACTACAGTTTTCAAAGATTCCAAACAGCAATCTTGAATATTTTGTCATTGCCTCTTCGGACTCATTAACCGAAATTCAATCGATCAATGATGCCCATCAACCACGTGCTTTTGTGGCGATTCAAGTAGAAAAAATTAGATTAATCGATACCATGGATTATCAAGAATAAATACCTTTGCCCCATGCAAATAGAGGTGTTAAAATCCAAGATCCATCGTGTTCGAGTCACGCATGCTGAACTCAACTATGTGGGGAGTATTACTATTGATAGAGATTTAATTGATGCAGCCAATTTAGTTGTGGGTGAAAAAGTTCAGGTAGTCAATGTTAATAATGGAGAACGTTTAGACACCTATGTGATTGAAGGAACTGCAGGCTCTGGTGAAATTACGCTAAACGGCCCGGCCGCCCGAAAAGTACAGCCCGGAGATGTGGTGATCATTATCGCTTATGCACAAATGGATATTGAAAGCGCCAAGGTATATAAGCCCACTTTGATTTTCCCCAATGAGGAAACGAATCGTTTAGCATAATCTATGCAGTTTCGTTCATTTTTTAAAACTTTTGTTCCCTTAGCCATTGGGATTTTATTTATCTACCTATCCTTGCGGCAGACCACTCCAGAGCAACAACAAGAAATTTGGCAAAATATTAAGGAGGCTGATTTAAGCTTCGTTACGCTTTCTATTTTTTTTGGCTTATTAAGCCATTTGTCTCGGGCCTATCGCTGGCGTTATTTACTTAAGCCTTTGGGTTACCGCCCACGATTGATTAATTGTATATTAACTGTTTTTGTAACTTATTTGGCTAATTTGGGAATTCCTCGATCGGGGGAGGTTTTAAGGGCCTCGTTGATGTGGAATTATGAAAAGATCCCCTTTGAAAAAAGTTTTGGAACGATCGTTTTGGAACGATTAGTGGACCTGTTTTTATTGGGGGTTGTAGTAGTTTTGGCCTTAATCCTTCAATTCGACTTGATTTGGAATGCTTTGTCCAATGCGATTCAGTTCGATCCTAAAAGTGTAGGATGGAGTCTGGGGATCGTGTGGCTTCTTATCTTGGGGCTTCGTCAGTTGTGGAAAAAATCATTTGCTGGAAAAGAGCGCTTACAAAAGTTTATTTCGGGTATTCGAGACGGGTTGTTGTCTTTTCGATTGATGGATCAAAAGCTTGCATTTGTCGCACATTCCCTATTTATCTGGACGATGTATGTCGCCATGTTTTATGTCATTAAATGGACGCTCCCTGAAACAGTGCATTTGGGCTTGGAGGCCTTGCTGCCCGCATTTGTCATTGGGGCATTAGCCATATCTACCACCAATGGTGGCATAGGCGTTTATCCCTTTGGAGTAGCCCTGATTCTACAAAGTTTTGCTATTGCTCAAGCCCCCAGCCTTTCTTTCGGATGGATTATATGGACGGCTCAAACGGTAATGATTATTTTAGCAGGAGGATTGTCCTTTGTATTGCTGCCATTGGTCAACCGTTTACAAGCAAAAGCATAATATGGCCAAGCCCAAAAAAGCATTTTTTTGTCAGAATTGCGGAACCCAACACCCCCAGTGGCAAGGGCAATGTAAAGCCTGTAAGGAATGGAACACCTTGGTGGAAGAAGTGATTGCTACTGGCCCATCTCCTTCAAAATCCATAATGGTCTCTCAGCGATCCAAGAATATTCCTCAGGCACTAACAGCCATCCAAGCGGACAAAAATCCCAGAATCCTAAGTCCGGATGCGGAGATGAATCGAATTCTTGGGGGAGGTTTTGTTCCGGGGGCAGTAATGTTATTGGGCGGGGAACCTGGAATTGGGAAATCGACGCTTTTGCTTCAGCTTTCCATGCAACTCAACCGGAAGGTATTGTATGTTTCAGGAGAGGAGAGTTTGCAACAAATTAAACTCCGTGCTGATCGTTTGGGCTTGGCTTCAGACCAAACGTTTATTTTCAGTGAAACGGATTTAGGGCGTATTTTTTCTCAATTGGAATCTTTACAGCCGGAACTTATTATTATTGATTCCATCCAAACCCTTCAATCCGACAGAATTGAGAGTGGTGCCGGATCGGTTTCTCAAATTCGGGCTTGTACTGCCGAATTAATCCAATTAGCCAAAACCACCCAAATTCCTATTATTTTGGTCGGGCACATTACCAAAGAAGGACAATTGGCCGGGCCTAAAATCTTGGAGCATATGGTGGATACGGTTCTACAATTTGAAGGGGATCGCAACCATATGTATCGAATCATTCGGGTACAGAAAAACAGATTTGGAGCTACTTCAGAATTGGGAATATATGAAATGCAGAATCATGGGTTGCGGCCAGTCAACAATCCTTCGGAAATATTATTGTCTCAACCTCGGGAAGGGCTCAGTGGTCATGCTGTGGTGGCGACGATTGAAGGGATTCGGCCCCTGATGATCGAAGTTCAGGCTTTAGTGAGTACCGCAGTTTATGGCACTCCACAGCGTTCTACCACAGGGTTTAATGCAAAAAGACTTAATATGCTTTTAGCGGTATTGGAAAAACGTGCAGGTTTGCCTTTGGCGACCAAAGACGTGTTTATCAATATTGCTGGAGGGTTGAGCTTGGAAGACCCGGCCCTGGATTTAGCGGTGATCGCAGCCATCCTTTCCAGTTATCAGGATGTGGCTTTACCTGCCCAATGCTGTTTTGCGGCCGAGGTGGGACTCTCAGGGGAGTTAAGGCCCGTTCCAAAGGTAGAACAACGAATCTCCGAAGCCGCCAAATTAGGCTTTGAAACCATTGTTATCGCACAAACAGGCAAGCAACCTCCACAGCACAATTCTATCCAAATTAAAGCCTTTAATAAATTGGAATCCGTGTTAACGAATCTTTTAAATTAATTCTGTTGTAGCCTTTTAAAAAAGACCTAATTTTAATTAAACAATTGAAAAGGTCTATGGAAAAAATCATTCAAGAGTTTTTGGCTGAAGTCCACCAACGCAACCAAAATGAACCCGAATTCTTACAAGCCGTTTCTGAAGTAGCCGAAAATGTATTGCCCTATATCGTTCAGCATGATATTTATTACGGTCAAAATATTTTACTACGCATGGTAGAACCCGAAAGGGTGGTTTCCTTTCGTGTGGCATGGATTGACGATCAGGAACAAATTCAGGTCAATCGCGGATATCGCATAGAGATGAATTCTGCTATTGGCCCCTATAAAGGAGGCCTACGGTTTCATCCTTCTGTAAATCTAAGCGTACTAAAATTCCTGGCATTTGAACAGATTTTTAAAAACAGTTTAACCACTTTGCCCATGGGTGGAGGAAAAGGCGGTTCCGATTTTGATCCCAAAGGGAAGTCTGATACAGAAGTGATGCGTTTTTGCCAAAGTTTTATGACAGAACTCTTCCGCCATATCGGTCCAAATCGGGATATTCCTGCAGGGGATATCGGGGTGGGAAGCCGCGAGATAGGATACTTATTCGGCCAGTATAAACGCTTAAAAAATGAATTTACCGGTGTACTTACCGGAAAAGGAGTAAGTTGGGGAGGGTCCTTAATACGCCCTGAGGCTACTGGATATGGAGTGGTTTATTTTGTTGAAAACATGTTGCAACATCACTCCGACAGTTTACAGGGAAAAAAAGTGGTGATTTCTGGGTCTGGGAATGTCGCTCAATATGCAGCTGAAAAAGCTTTACAGTTAGGTGCCCAGGTGATGACCCTATCGGACTCTTCGGGCTATATTTTTGATCCGGATGGAATTGATGCTGAAAAATTGGCTTACGTTATACAGCTTAAAAATGTAGAACGCAAGCGTATTCATGAATATGTGTCCAAATATCCTAAAGCCACATTCCATGCGGGCAAAACTCCCTGGGAAGTTCCTTGTCAGGTGGCTTTACCTTGTGCCACACAAAACGAATTAAACTTGTCAGATGCCCAAGCATTAGTGGCTAACGGCTGCCACTGCGTCGGGGAAGGAGCCAATATGCCTGCTACGCCTGAGGCGATTCATTTTTTCCATGAAAAAAAGGTACTTTTTGCCCCAGGAAAAGCCTCCAATGCTGGAGGAGTTGCCGTTTCAGGATTGGAAATGGCTCAAAACTCTTTACGCTACAGTTGGACTCGAAACGAAGTGGATGAAAAATTAAAAGCCATCATGGGTGATATACATCAGGCTTGTGTCAGTTATGGTGAAAATCATAATTATGTCAATTATGTCAAAGGGGCCAACATTGCGGGCTTTGTAAAAGTTGCGGATGCCATGCTCGCCCAAGGAGTGGTATAAATCATGGTATGTGATCTCCAACTATTTGTATTAGGGACCACTAAGTACAGCGAATCCAGTCTTATTTTGCATGCTTACACTCAGCAATTGGGTCGAATGACCCTACTGCTCAAAGGGATTCGAAATGCCAAAAAAGGAAGTGTGCGAACTGCTCTTTTCCAACCCTTGAGTAGTTTAGATGCTCTGGTAGATTACAAGCCCAATCGATCGATGCACTATCTTAAAGAAGTGAAGATTCATAGAGTTTATACCAGTTTACACCGCGATATAGAAAAGAGTACTGTTGTGTTGTTTTTGTCCGAAGTCTTGGGGCAGTTGCTTCAAGAAGAAACCGCTGAAAATGAAGGCTTATACACTTTTGTTCTCAATGCACTCATTTGGTTTGATTTGGAAGAAAAGGCCCCTAATTTCCATTTAAAATTCTTAACTGAACTGACGAAATTTTTGGGGATTGCTCCTAATTTTATGGGACCAAAAACGAACTATTTCAATTTGGAATCTGGGGCTTATTCCTCTTTTCCGTCAAAAAGCAACTCCTTAACTGATTCTGATTTGGAACAATGGGAAGCCCTTCATCAAACAACTTTTGAAGCGCTAAAGGGCTTGAAGTTCAACCAAATTCTTCGTCAAAAGTTATTATCCCAAATCATTGTATATTACCGCTTGCATTTGCCAAATTTTAAAGAACCAAAATCTTTAGCTGTACTACATGGGCTTTTTCAATAAACTCTTTTGGAGCCTCCTGTTAATTGCCTCAGGAATTTTTGCAGAACAGTTGTGGGGCCAATCCATTGAAGTGCGCAATGCCCAAACGCAAGAAAAGCTTCCCAATGTAGCTGTCTTTACGGCAGATTTGTTGCATTACAATACAACAGACTCCATTGGAGCAGCCTCTTTAGAAGGATTTCCAACCAAGGCTTGGATCAATCTACAGTTATTGGGTTTTGAAAACAAAATCTTTTTTTGGGAAGGCAACTCAGTAGTTGAAATATTGCTTCAACCGGAAACCGAAAACTTGGAAGAAGTGATTCTTTCGGTTGCGCGTTCGGCTAATAAAAGAGCGGATTTAGCGGAAAAGGTGAGTGTTATTCGAGGAGAAATGATTCAGCAAAATCGGACAGCCACCGCAGCGGAATTGTTGCAGTCGGCTCCAGGGGTGCGTATCCAGAAGAGTCAAGGGGGAGGAGGGTCTCCTGTGATCCGGGGATTTGAAGCCAACCGAATCCTTTTAGTGGTGGATGGAGTTCGGATGAACAATGCGATTTATCGTTCAGGGCACTTGCAAAATGCGATTACCATAGACCCGCATATTTTGGATCGGATTGAAGTCGTTTATGGGTCTTCCTCAGTAGGTTATGGGTCAGATGCCTTGGGGGGGGTGGTACATTATTATACCAAGAGCCCTAAGATCGGTTCGGATAAGAAAACACAATCCTATTGGAGGACCAGTTTTAATTCGGCCAATAGCGCATGGATAAAACACGGAGCTCTGGAAACGAGTAGCAAACGATGGGGCAGTTATACTGCCTTGAGTCATTCGCAGTTTGGAGACATCCGCATGGGGAAAAATCGCTGGCACGACTTTAGTGATTGGGGGAAAAACTTCGAATTTTCTGAAAATTCCAGAGACTCCTACTTTGCCAACCCTACTCAAAATCCTAATCCTAATATTCAGAAACACACAGCCTACAGCCAATGGGACTTTTTTCACAAGTTGATTTATCAAAAAACAGATCAAGAACAATGGGGTCTAAATCTTCAATTTTCAAGGTCCTCAGATATTGACCGATATGATAAATTGAATGAATATAGCGGAGGTGCTCTTAAATTTAGCGAGTGGTATTACGGTCCCCAGTTGCGTTTATTGGTAGCTCCACGAGTCAATTTTTATCCGCAACAAAAGTGGATGAATCATGGGAAAGTGATCTTAGGCTATCAATATGTCATGGAATCTCGAAACACGCGCAGATTTAACAGCTTAGACCGTAAGTCACAAGAAGAGACCGTTTACGTTTGGAGTGTCAACGCAGATTTTGATACTCAAAAAATGGGAGGACACAAGTGGTCTTACGGTTTTGAAGCCCTTTACAATCAGATCCAGTCCATTGCATATAAACGTCGATTAGAATTAAGCAATAACCGGATCCAGGATTTAGGACTTCGATTACCGATCCCCACCCGATACCCTTCCGATGGGTCGGAATATGGCAGCTTCGCTTTTTATGTCAATTGGATTTATGAATTATCGGAACAGCTAACCTTAAATGTAGGCTCTCGTTTAACATTTACCTCCATCGGTGCCCGTTGGGACGATGTTGCGGTAATCAATGAATCACTCTCTGAAGTCAGTCTTGACTCGGAAGCTTTGACCAATACAATCGCTTTGACCTATCGGCCGACAAAGCAACTGCAATGGAACACCTTACTTTCCAATGGGTTTAGAAGCCCCAATATAGACGACATTGGAAAAATTCGGGAAAGCAATGGTCAGCTAATCGTTCCTAACGATTTCTTAAAACCTGAATATGCTTACACGGTAGAATCGTCTTTACGCTTCAATAGTTTAAGTCAAAAATTTTATGGAGCTATCAACGGTTTCGGTACTTTGGTTTCTCGTCATATTGTTCGATCGGACTATATAATTTATTCGGATACCACCACTGAAAATCCAAATTCGATTTTGTATAACGATGAGGAAGTATTAACCATCGCCAATAAAAACCTTGGTAATCGATGGATTTATGGGGGGACACTTGATGCCCGCTGGAAGTTAAACCCCCGATGGGAATCTCGCGGAAATATCACCTATACCTCAGCTGATGAAAATCTCCAATACGGGCCGATGCCTTCCATTTCCCCTCTTTTTGGATTCTGGGATTTGAGTTACCGCCAGGGGAATTTTCAGACCACTCTTCGTGTAGACTTCAGCGATTCCAAAGACCCGAGTCAGTACAGCTATGGCGGGGAAGATGGACTTGAAGAAACCCCTGAAATTGATCCACAAGCGACGGAATTAGTGGACCGCTATGCAGGAATGCCAGCATGGTCTGATTGGAGTTTGGTGGGCCGTTATAAGCCATCTCACCGCTTGCAACTTCACTTCGGTCTTACCAATATTTTCGATGTCCATTATCGAAGTTTTGCTTCCGGAATTTCAGCCCCGGGCAGGAGCATTCGCCTGGGGATTGATCTGAACTTTTAACCCCCTTTCATACGAGCAAATTCCTTAATTTCGCAGCACTTAACAAATTGCTTTCATGGCTTTTAAGGAATATAAACATTTGAATCTGCCGCAAACGACTCAAGAGGTTCAACAGTTTTGGGAACAAGAAGATGTATTTAAACGCAGTATAACGGAACGGGAGGGAGCCCCTACTTATGTATTTTTTGAGGGACCGCCCTCCGCAAATGGAATGCCGGGGATCCATCACGTAATGGCGCGAACCATCAAGGACCTTTTTTGTCGATACAAAACCCAAAAAGGCTTTCAGGTTAAAAGAAAAGCGGGTTGGGATACCCATGGTCTTCCCGTGGAACTCGGCGTTGAAAAGGAATTAGGCATTAATAAAGAGGATATTGGAAGCAAGATTTCGGTAGAAGAATACAGTGAAGCCTGCAAAAAAGCTGTGATGCGATACACAGACGTTTGGAACGATCTGACCCATCAAATGGGCTATTGGGTAGACACCGAAAATCCATACATCACTTACACCTCCAAATACATGGAGTCTGTATGGTGGCTTTTGCAGCAAATCCATGAAAAGGGGTACTTATATAAAGGCTACTCCATCCAGCCCTATTCTCCTATGGCAGGAACGGGTTTAAGTTCTCATGAGCTCAATCAGCCCGGAACCTATCAGGAGGTAAGTGATACCAGCGTTACGGCACAATTCAAGTTGCTTTCCAACAGCTTACCCCCTAGGCTCCAAGGAGAAATTCCCTTGTTTGCCCTGGCTTGGACCACTACTCCCTGGACGCTGCCTTCCAATACGGCGCTTACGGTAGGGCCAAAAATTGATTATGTCTTAGTACAAACCTATAATCAATATACCCATGAGCCCATTCGGGTAATTCTTGCTGAAAAGCTGATTGCTAAGCAAATGTCTCAAAAATATTTGCCGGTAGAAACTTTGGAGGAACTTAAAGATTACACTACTGGGGATAAGAAAATCCCATATTACATCCTATCCTCTTTAAAAGGGGAGGAACTAATTGGGCTGCGTTACGAACAACTTTGGGAAGCCTCACCCCAACCTTTAGAAAACCCCGAGCATGCTTTTCGAATCATTGGGGGCGACTTTGTCACCACTGAAGACGGAACCGGAATTGTACATACCGCTCCTACTTTTGGTGCAGACGATGCTAAAGTGGCAGCAGAAGCCACCCCTCCTGTCCCGCCTCTTTTGGTCGAAGATGCTCAGGGAAACCGAGTGCCATTGGTCGATCTTAAAGGTAGGTTTCGTTCAGAAGTGGGCGATTTAGGCGGTCGTTTTGTTAAAAATGAGTATTACCCCAAGGGAGAAGCTCCAGAGAAGTCGGTGGATGTTGAAATTGCCATTGAACTCAAAACTAAAAACCGAGCGTTTAAGGTTGAAAAATATGTGCACTCCTATCCCAATTGTTGGCGAACGGATAAACCCATATTGTATTATCCATTAGATTCTTGGTTTATCAAGGCTACAGCAGTTCGTTCCCGCATGGTGGAACTCAATCAACAAATCAACTGGAAACCCCAATCGACCGGGGAGGGGAGATTTGGCAACTGGCTTTCAAATGCGAACGATTGGAACTTGTCGCGATCCCGATTTTGGGGAATTCCGCTCCCGATATGGCGAAGTGAAGACGGAGCTGTAGAACGCATCATCGGCTCAGCGGAAGAGTTGAAAACAGCCATTCAGGAGTCTATTGCTGCCGGAATGATGGATCAGGACCCCTATCCCGATTTTGTTCCGGGGGATATGAGTGATAAGAATTATGAAAATATTGATCTCCATAAACACATAGTTGATCAAATCATTTTAGTAGGGCCTAATGGAGAGCGCTTGCAACGAGAATCCGATTTAATTGATGTTTGGTTTGATTCCGGTGCGATGCCCTATGCCCAGTGGCACTATCCTTTCGAAAATCGGGAATTAATTGATTCCAATACCGCTTTTCCTGCTGATTATATTGCTGAAGGTGTAGATCAAACTCGAGGATGGTTCTATACCTTACACGCCATTGCTACCCTAGTTTTTGATGACTTAGCTTATAAAAATGTGGTGTCCAATGGCTTGGTTCTCGACAAATCCGGACAGAAAATGTCTAAGCGTTTAGGCAATGCGATCGACCCCTTTGAGACGATTGCCTCGCATGGCCCGGATGCTACCCGTTGGTATATGATCGCCAATGCGAACCCTTGGGACAATCTAAAATTTGACTTGGAAGGCATTGTGGAGACCAAGCGAAAATTCTTTGGAACCCTCTACAATACCTATTCCTTCTTTTCGCTTTATGCCAATATTGATGGGTTTGATTTAAGCGAACCACAGATTCCCCTTAACGAACGCGTGGAATTGGATCAATGGATCCTTTCGGAGCTTCATACCCTTATTGCCCGGGTAGATGCCGATTATCAGGCCTATGAACCCACTCGAGCCGCTCGTGCCATATCCGAATTTGTTCAGGAGAAATTGAGTAATTGGCACGTTCGCTTGTCCCGCCGGAGATTTTGGAAGGGAAGCTATGGATCAGACAAAATTGCGGCCTATCAAACCCTTCACAACTGTTTAACCACAATAGCGCAGCTGATGGCTCCTATTGCCCCTTTCTTTTCGGAACGCTTATATCGAGATTTGATGCAGTTGGAGGGCAGTTCAACTTCAGTACATACAGCCCTTTTCCCCGAATCGAACTCCGATTGGATTCAACCGGCCCTAGAAAAAAGAACCAACAAGGCTCGACTGTTAACTTCTTTAGCATTATCCATTCGAAAAAAGGAAAAAATCAAGGTTCGACAACCCCTTCAAAAAATGTTGGTGCCCGTTAAAGACCTAGTAGAGTTGGCTGAAATGGAGCGTATTGCAGAGCAACTCAAATCAGAGATCAATCTGAAAGCGATTGAATTTATAGACGATCAAAACGATTTGTTGGTTAAGGAGATTAAACCCAATTTCAAGCGTTTAGGACCCCGTTTTGGAAAGCAAATGAAAGCAGTAGCAATGGTCGTTAGTCAGTTAACCCAAGAACAGATCGATCGTATCGAAAAAGACGGAAGTATTGAAATTAATGTAGATCAAGCCATAGTTCGTCTGGAACGCGACGACGTGGAGATTGGCTTTAAGGATATTGAAGGTTGGGCGGTGGCGCAAGGCTCCGGGACTACAGTTGCTTTGGATTTAAGCTTAAATGAAACCCTTATTCAGGAAGGTATTGCACGTGAATTTATCAATCGGGTGCAAAACCACCGAAAGGATTTAGGCTTAGATGTCGTCGATAAAATTCAAGTGACCTTACAAAGTGATCCGCAACTGGATGCTGCCATATTTGAAAATATAATGTATATTAAACAAGAAATTCTAGCGGAAGACATTCTGATGCAGACCGAATTGTCCGAGGGACTTCCACTTGAATTTGATGCCATAAACACCATAATTGAAATTAAAAAAGTATAGCCATGAGTACCGAAGTAAAAAACCGATATTCTGACGCCGATCTTGAAGAATTCCGTAGCCTAATTGAAGAAAAAATTCTCAAAGCCAAAGCTGATTTAGAGCTTTTAAAAAGTTCATATATGAACGACGGAAACAACGGAACTGATGATACGGCCCCGACCTTTAAAGCCTTTGAAGAAGGTTCTGAAACCATGTCGAAGGAAGCCAATACTCAACTGGCACTTCGTCAGGAGAAATTTATACGAGACTTAAAAAATGCACTGGTTCGCATTGAAAACAAAACCTACGGGGTATGTCGTGTCACCGGAAAGCTCATCAACAAAAAACGTCTTTTCCTGGTTCCTCATGCGACCCTAAGTATCGAGGCCAAAAACATGCAAAAATAATTCGGATTGCCTTTGTTTTTTGGAGTTTGAGTCTCGGCCTTTGGGGCCAATCGTTACGCAATCAAAGTATGGATTTAAGGGGACGCCTACTGATATTAGAAGCTCCTTATGCTGCAGAAATTCGGATACAAGTGTCCACTGCCGAACAATTGGAACTGACGTATCAGGCCGAAGGCGAATATCAAAATGAAACTTCCATAGCGGTACAGTCCGAGCCAACAACTTTGCAACTGTCCGAAATTCGATTACCGACCTATTACAATCCCCAAGATAAATTGAGTGCCCATAAATATATTGCCTCTAAAATCGATCTCACTCTTCCCCTGAACACTCCTGTCGAAATTCGTGCCCAAGAGGCTACATTGGAAATTAAAGGGCCTTTAGCCTCTACTCGTATTGCTATGGATAGTGGGCGATGCGCACTATTTCATTGGACTTCTGACGCCGATATTCAGACACGAGAGGCGTCTGTTTATATTTCGGGAAGAGACCTTCAGGTAGATGCCCAAAGTCGTGAGGGAGTGGTAGAGGTCTTCTCCGAAAGTGATCCAAAAGCTCGGGTTCAAGTCAAAAGTAGATCGGGGAATATTCGCTATCAAAGGGAGCAATAAATGTGTATTTTTACTGCCGTATTGAAGACCCACTAAAGTGTTTAGAAAAGAGCTTTCCGGCCGTCAAGTCTTAAGTTTAATCCTTGCGATTCTCCTAATCGATCAAGTCCTGAAAGTGTATATCAAGCTCAATTATCCCTTGACACTTTTTGGAGCAGATGCCATCATTGATTGGGGCTTTTTTAAATTGATGTTTGTCGAAAACAAAGGGATGGCAATGGGGACAAAAATCAGTGATTTCATGCCCTTTTTAACCGAATATCAAGGCAAATTTCTGTTGACGATTTTTCGTTTAGTGGCCATTAGCGCTTTGGGGTATTGGCTGTATAGCATCCTTAAATCTCCTAGTCCTAAAGGGTTACGTCTGGGACTGACTCTAATTTTTGCCGGAGCCATAGGGAATATTATTGATTCGGTATTCTACGGCCAGTTATTTTCGCATAGCTACAAGCAAATAGCCGAATTTCTTCCAGCTGAGGGAGGGTATGCTCCCTTGTTTTTTGGACATGTGGTAGATATGTTCCAGTTTCCTTTAGTAGAATGGGTTTGGCCTGAATGGTTCCCTTGGGTAGGTGGACAGCCCTATCTGTTTTTTCAATACATATTTAATGTGGCCGATGCTTCCATTAGTATAGGGGTAGGTATATTACTTTGGTTTAATAAAGTGATTTTTGCTAAAGACGCTTAAAAAGTCCAAATCTGGGTAGGGGTTACCACAAAGTTTAAAGGGATATCCGTTTTTTCGACGGGGTGAATTTCTGCAATGGGATCAAAAAAGCTCAAACCTATTGTGATAACGTTGGGTCGACAACGCGCTAAAAATCGATCGTAATATCCACCCCCATAACCGACCCGTTGGCCTTGCTGGTCGAAGCCTAGCAGGGGAACAAAAACTACATCGATCGTTGTGGAAGGAATTTCGATACCCCCTTCAGGTTCCGGAACCCCCCAAGGGTGTATCACCATTTTAGTTTGATCGGTTAAGAGATAATTCTTCATTTCCCC